>PWEV01000027.1 GCA_003553625.1 Halomonas sp. | reverse complement strand
TTTGTTTCAATCGATCGTTTTACAGTCTTGGCCGGCCGGTTTAAGGTAGAGCCCCGTCAAAACAACAAGCGTCGATGGCCCATCGGCGAGACAGCGGAGACACGTGATGAGTGAGCATGCCAACGCCCCGATCCTGTCCGGCCCCGAGCTCAAGGGGATGGAAGAGTATGGTTCGGTCAACGAGATCTTCCACGCGGCGGTCAAGCGCTATGCCGACAAGCCTGCCTTCAGCTGCATGGGGCAGACGCTGACCTTCGCCGACCTGGACCGTCTCTCCGGCGATTTTGCCGCCTGGCTGCAAAACGAGACCACCCTGGAGCCGGGCGATCGCATCGCCATCCAGCTACCCAACGTGCTGCAGTTTCCGGTGGCGGTGTTCGGCGCCATGCGCGCCGGGATGGTAGTGGTCAACACCAATCCGCTCTACACCGAGCGGGAGATGTCCCATCAGTTCAAGGATTCCGGTGCCAAGGCCATCGTGATCCTGGCCAACATGGCCGACAAGCTCGAGAAGATCCTGGACCGCACCGACATCCAGCACGTACTGGTCACCCAGCTGGGCGACCTCCACGGCTTCCCCAAGCGTCCGCTGATCAACCTGGTGGTCAAGTACGTCAAGAAGATGGTGCCGACCTTCAGCCTGCCCGGGCACACGCCCTTTCGTCAGGCGCTCAAGGTGGGCGCGGCTCACCAGCACCGCGAAGTAGAGCGCGGTCTCGACGACATCGCCGCGCTGCAGTACACCGGCGGCACCACTGGCCTTGCCAAGGGCACCATGCTGACCCACCGCAACCTGGTCGCCAACATGCTGCAGGCCGGTCAGGCCATCGGCCCCGGCCTCAACAACGGCGAGGAAGTGATCATCGCGCCGCTGCCCGTCTATCACATCTACACCTTTACGGTTAACTGCCTGTTCCTGATGGAGACCGGCAACCACTCCATACTGATCACCAATCCCCGCGATCTGCCCAACTTCGTCAAGGAGCTCAAGGGGCTCAAGTTCACCGGCTTCATTGGCCTGAACACGCTCTTCAACGCCCTTTGCAACCGCGAGGATTTCCGCGCACTGGACTTCTCCAAGCTGCACCTGACCATCTCCGGTGGCATGGCGCTGACCAGGTCCGCCGCGGAGCGCTGGAAGGAAGTTACCGGCTGTGAGATCGCCGAGGGCTATGGTCTCACCGAGACCTCCCCGGTGGTGAGCTTCAATCCGGTGGATGGCATCCAGCTCGGCACCATCGGCAAACCGGTTGCCGGCACCCGGGTCAAGGTGGTCGATGCCGACGGAGACGATCTGCCTTTCGACGAGCCGGGCGAACTCTGCGTGCAGGGGCCTCAGGTGATGAAGGGTTACTGGAACCGCGACGACGAGACCGCCAAGGTGATGGATGACGAGGGGTGGTTTCATACCGGTGATATCGCGGTGCTCCAGGAGGATGGCTATATCCGTATCGTGGACCGCAAGAAGGACATGATTCTGGTCTCGGGTTTCAATGTGTATCCCAATGAGGTGGAGGACGTCGTCGCCACCCACCCCGGCGTGCTCGAGTCCGCGGCGGTGGGGGTGGAGGACGAGAACAGCGGTGAGGCGATCAAGCTGTTCGTGGTGCCTCGTACCGATGACCTCGACCCCGACGAGCTGCGTACCTGGTGCAAGAAGGAGATGACCGGCTATAAGGTGCCCAAGTACGTGGAGCTGCGAGATGAGCTCCCGAAGACCAACGTGGGCAAGGTCCTGCGCCGCCAGCTGCGTGACGAGGAGCGCGACAAGGCCAGGAGCAAGAACCCCGACTGATAGCCATTGTCTTGCCGGACAATAGCCAGCCTGAATGGCTTGGATTAGGCGCCGCCCGGGCGGCGGCGTTACAATGAACTGCCCGTATCGGTGCGCCGATACGGGCAGTTTTCCTTGCTGTCATCCACCTGCGGAGCCACTGTGTCCGACGTGACCACCGACGTTTCTCCCGCCACCGCCCAGACCGATGCCGACCGACTCGACGCCCTGCGCCAGGCGCTCGGTGGTGTGCTGCTGCGCGACCTTCCGTCGCTCGACAAGCGACTCAACGGTTTGGCGCGGCGGATCAAGGAGGGCAAGCCGGCGGATCGCAGCCTGAACGAGGCGGCGCAGGCCGTGGCGCGTTCCCGCGAGGTGGTGGAGCGTCGCGCGTCGCGCCCGGTAGCGCTGAATTACCCCGCCGAGCTTCCCGTGGTGGAACGTCGCGAGGAGATCCTGGCGGCCCTGCGTGACCACCAGGTGGTGGTGGTGGCAGGCGAGACCGGCTCCGGCAAGACCACCCAGCTGCCCAAGATCTGTCTGGAGCTGGGCCTGGGGCGCCGCGGGCTGATCGGCCACACCCAGCCGCGGCGGTTGGCGGCGCGTTCGGTGGCCGCGCGTCTGGCCGAGGAGCTCGAGACCCCGCTGGGGGAGCAGGTCGGCTACCAGGTTCGCTTCACCGATCAGAGCAGTGAGCACACCCTGGTCAAGCTGATGACCGATGGCATCCTGCTGGCCGAGACTCGCCATGACCCCGAGCTGCGCCGCTACGAGGCGATCATCATCGACGAGGCCCACGAGCGCAGCCTCAACATCGATTTCCTGCTCGGCTACCTGAAGCGGCTGCTGCCGCGCCGCCCCGATCTCAAGGTGATCATCACGTCGGCTACCATCGACGTGGATCGCTTCGCCGCCCACTTCGCCCAGCCCGGCAAGGACGGTGAGCCCCCAAGGCCGGCCCCGGTGGTGGAGGTGTCCGGCCGAGCCTATCCGGTGGAACTGCACTACCGGCCGCTGGTACGCGAGGCCGATGATGAAGAGGACCGTACCCTGCAGGAGGGTATCCTGCATGCGGTGGAGGAGGTCGAGCGGATCGAGCGCGACAAGCGCTGGCTCCACGGTCCGCGCGACATCCTGGTGTTCCTGCCCGGCGAGCGTGAGATCCGCGAGACCGCCGATACCCTGCGCCGGGCCGATCTGCGCGGCACCGAGATCCTGCCGCTCTATGCCAGGCTCTCCAACGCCGAGCAGAACCGGGTCTTCGCTCCCCACGCCGGGCGGCGCATCGTGCTGGCCACCAACGTGGCCGAGACCTCGCTCACCGTGCCCGGCATCCGCTACGTGATCGACCCGGGGCTGGTGCGCATCAGCCGCTACAGCTACCGTACCAAGATTCAGCGCCTGCCGGTGGAGCCGGTCAGCCAGGCCAGCGCCAACCAGCGCATGGGCCGCTGCGGTCGGGTGGCCGAGGGCGTGTGCATCCGCCTCTATGATGAGGAGGACTTTCTCGCCCGGCCCGCCTTCACCGATCCCGAGATTCGCCGCACCAACCTGGCCTCGGTGATTCTCTCCATGCTGTCGCTGAAGCTCGGCGACATCGAGGCCTTCCCCTTCGTCGACCCGCCCGACTCGCGCTTCGTCACCGACGGTTTCCGGCTGCTCTTCGAACTGGGCGCGGTGGACGAGCAGGGGGGTATCAGCCCCATCGGCCGAAAGCTGGCCCGCCTGCCCATCGACCCTCGCCTGGCCCGCATGGTGCTTGCCGGCGCCGATCAGGGCGGCCTGCGCGAGGTGTTGATCGTGGTGGCCGGCCTGGCGGTCCAGGACCCCCGTGACCGACCGGCGGAGAAACGCCAGGCCGCCGACCAGGCCCATCGCCGCTGGCAGGACCCGGACTCCGACTTCGTGTCGCTGCTCAACCTCTGGGACGGCGTCGAGGCGGCCCGCGAGGCGCTCACCGGTAACCAGCTCAGGCGCTGGTGCAAGGAGCGCTACATCAACTACCTGCGCGTGCGCGAATGGCATGACACCTTCCGCCAGCTGCGTCAGCTGCTGCGCGACATGGAGATCGAGGTGCCGCCGCCGGCCCCGCGCCCCGCTCTCGATGGGAGAGCGACAGAGGGGGAGGAGGGCCAGGATGAGGATGAGCAGCGCGCCCAGGCGCGCCGCCAGAACGCCGCGACCCTGCACCGTGCGCTGTTGCCGGGGCTGCTCTCCCACCTGGGCACCCTCACCGAGAACCGCGAGTATCTGGGTGCGCGCAACCGCAAGTTCGTGATCCACCCCGGGTCCGGGCTGGCGAAGAAGTCCCCCAAATGGCTGATGGCTTTCGAACTGGTGGAGACCACCAAGCTGTTTGCCCGCACCGCGGCGAAGATCGACCCCATGTGGATCGAACCGCTGGCCGGCCACCTGGTCAAGAGAAACTACGCCGACCCCCACTGGGAGATGAAGCGAGCCCAGGTGGTGGCAAAGGAGCAGGTCACCCTGTTCGGCTTGCCCATCGTCAGCGGGCGCCGTGTACACTACGGGCCCATTGCGCCGGCCGAGGCCCGCGAGCTGTTTATTCGCCGGGCCCTGGTGGAGGGGGAGTTCAGGACCCGGGGCGACTTCTTTGCCCATAACCGGGCGCTGATCGAGGAGGTCGAGGGCCTGGAGGATCGCGCCCGGCGTCGCGACATCCTGGTGGATGAGGAGACGCTGTTCGCCTTTTACGACGAGCGCCTCCCCGAGGGCATCCACAACGGCAAGGGCTTCGAGGCGTGGCGCAAGCGGGCCGAAGCCGAGAATCCCGACGTGCTCAAGTTCGACCGCGCCGCCCTGCTGGCCCGGGAGGCCAGCGAGATTACCCAGGCCGACTATCCCGACGAGCTGGCATTGAACGGCGTTCGCTATCCGCTGGACTATCACTTCGAGCCGGGTGCGGTCGATGATGGCGTGACGCTTACCGTGCCCGCCGCCATGCTGCCCCAGCTGCCCCTGGCACGCCTCGAGTGGCTGGTGCCGGGTCTGCTCCGCGAGAAGTGCATTGCACTGATGAAGTCGCTGCCCAAGGTGCTTCGCCGTCAGGTGGTACCGATCCCCGACTGGGTGGATGCTGCCCTGGAAGCAGTCGTCCCCGATGACGTGCCGCTCACCGAGGCGCTGGGCGAGTTCCTGCGCCGCAAGACCGGCGTACGCGTCCACCCGGATGACTGGCAGCTGGAGCAGCTCGAGCCCCACCTGATGATGAACCTCAAGGTGGTGGACCATGAGGGCCGTGTGCTGGGCCAGGGGCGTGACGTCCGCGAACTGGAACGGCGCTTCGAGGCGGCGGCGGGGCAGGGGGCTCGGTCGCTGGCCGCCGAGGCGCGCCTGGAAGCACCGGTGGAGGGGCTGCCGGGGAAGGCGCTGCCCGAGTCCCGGGTCACCACCCAGGCAGGGATCCGCGTTGAGGCCTTTCCGGCGCTGGTGCCCGAGGGCGAGGCCTTCCGTGTCGAGCTCTTCGACCACCCCGACAAGGCCCGCGAGGCCCATCGTGAGGGTATCGTACGCCTGGCCATGCGCCGTTTGCCCGACCAGGTGCGCGAGATCGAACGCCTCAAGGGGCTTGGCACCTGCGCGCTGCTGTTCGCCAAGGTGGGCAGCAAGCGTCAGCTGATCGATGATGTGGTGCGGGCCGTGTTTACCCGAGTGGTGGCCGCGGATCCACTGCCGCGGTCGGCCGCCGAGCTGGAGGCGCGCCTGGCCATGACCCGCGGTGAGCTCATGCCCCGGGCCGAGGCCCTGGTGGGCACCCTGGAGGCCGCGCTCAAGGGCCATCTGGCGGTCGCCAAGGCGTTGAAGGGTAACCTGAACCTGGCTCTGGCGCTGGTATACAGTGATCTCAAGGTCCAGATGGCGCGCCTGGTACACCCCGGCTTCGTGAGCGAGGCTGGCGAGTGGCTCGACGAGTATCCGCGCTACATGGAGGCCGCCCTGATCCGCCTCGAGAAGGCACCGCGGGAGCGCCTGCGCGACCAGATGCACATGCAGGAGATTCAGGCCCTCGAGTCGCGCCTCGAGGCTCGCCTCGAGAGCGAACGACGCGGTGGCATGGCGCCACCGGCGCTGGCAGCGTTTCGCTGGTGGATCGAGGAGCTGCGCGTCTCGCTCTTCGCCCAGCAGTTGGGTACCCAATTTGCGGTCTCTCCCAAGCGGCTCGAGAAGCGCTGGGCGGAGATCACCGGGCGCTCCTGAGCCCCGATGAACAGCGGCCGCCGCGAGCGGCCTGTGCGGCCCAGGGCCGCGACAAGGGAGATATTCATGACCAACGTCGTGATCACCGGCACAGGGCTCTTCACGCCGGACCACACCATCGACAATGATGCCCTGGTGGCCTCGTTCAATGCCTGGGTGGACGCCGAGAACGGGCGCCGTGCCGAGGCTGGCATCGAGGAGCGCCTGGCGCACTCCAGCAGCGAGTTCATCGTCAAGGCGTCGGGCATCCACAGCCGCCATGTGCTCGATGCAGCGGGCATCCTGGACCCCGAGCGGATGCGCCCGCGGCTGCGTGAGCGCAGCAACGACGAGCCCTCCATCCAGTGCGAGATGGGCGCCACCGCGGCCCGCCAGGCCCTGGAGCATGCCGGCGTGGCTGCGGGGGATATCGACCTGATGATCGTCGGCTGCTCCAACCTCGAGCGCCCCTATCCGGCGGTGGCGGTGGAGCTGCAGGCGCAGCTCGGCGCCGGCGGCTATGCCTTCGACATGAACGTGGCCTGCAGTTCGGCCACCTTCGCCATCGAGACCGCCGCCAACGCCATCCGCGCAGGCACAGCCACTCGTGCGCTGGTGGTCAATCCGGAGATCTGCTCGGCGCACCTCAATTTCCGCGACCGCGATAGCCACTTCATTTTTGGCGATGCCTGTACCGCCATCGTGCTGGAGCGAGACGATCTGGCCACCGTGGATGCGCGCTTCGAGATCCTCGGCACGCGGCTGGTGACGCGATTCTCCAACGCCATCCGCAACAATGCCGGCTTCCTCAATCGGGTGACGGACTCGGATCCTCATGCGCTGGACAAGCTGTTTGTCCAGGAGGGGCGCCGGGTGTTCAAGGAGGTCTGCCCCCTGGTGGCGGCGCTGATCAGTGATCATCTGGCAAGCCTCGGCCATAGTGGTGATGATCTGGCGCGGATGTGGTTGCATCAGGCCAACCGCCACATGAACGACCTGATCGCCCGCCGAGTGCTCGGCCGGGACCCCAGCGAGCAGGAGGCGCCGGTGATCCTGGATCGCTATGCCAACACCAGCTCCGCCGGATCGATCATTGCCTTCCACCTCCATCGCGATGGCCTTGTGCCTGGAGAGTTAGGGGTGATCTGCTCCTTCGGAGCGGGCTACAGCGCCGGCAGCGTGGTGGTGAAGCGTGTCTGACGCCCTGGTAACAACTGGCAGTAAAACGCGCACAACAAGCCGCAGGGAGAGAGCAATGATAGCCAGCAGAAAGGGAAAGTGCGGCAAGGCGGTGGCGGGTCTACTTGCAGTGGTACTGCTGGCCGGTTGCGCCAGCACGGCAGCGGTGGAGGAGCGCCACCCGGACGATCCCTGGGAAGGTTTCAACCGGCGTGTCTTCGTCTTCAATGATGCCGTGGATCGTGCGGTGCTGAAGCCCACGGCGCGGGGCTACCGGGCGGTCACCCCGCAGCCCGTGCAGACCGGCGTGGGCAACTTCTTCTCCAACCTGGGCGAGCCGCGCACGGCGATCAACAGCCTGCTTCAGGGCAAGCCGGGCAACGCCGGCATCGCGCTCTCGCGCTTCGTGATCAACACCACGATAGGCATCGGCGGCCTCTGGGACTTCGCGACCCACATGGAGATCACCGGCCGCGAGGAGGACTTCGGCCAGACCCTGGCGGTCTGGGGATGGGAGGAGTCGCGTTATCTGGTGCTGCCCCTGCTGGGACCGAGCACCGTGCGCGATACCGGCGGTCTGCCCGCGGATGCGGTGACCTACCCTCTCTACTATCTCGATGACGCCAAGCTCGAGATTGCTCTGACGGCGCTGAGGATTATCGATATGCGCGCCGGGCTGCTCGACCAGGAGGAGCTGATCAGCGGCGACCGCTACAGCTTCATTCGTGACGCCTGGCTGCAGCGTCGACGCTTCGAGATCAGCGATGGTGAGATGGGCGATGACCCCTTCGCCGCGGATGACTTTGACTTTGACGACGCCGAATTTGACGACGCCTTCTCCGACTGAGGCCCCTTTCCATGGATCGTCCCAAGCAGCTGATCGGTGTAATCGATGCCCCCGGCCCTGCGCGTGATGCCCTGGCCGAGACCATCGCCCGTGACGGCCTAGCGGTGATCGCCGCCGAAAGCCCCGACGGGCTGCCGCCAGGCGTGTCGCTGGTGGTGGCCCACGTTCGAGCGCTGTCCGATGAGCAGTGGGGGCCCCTCTGCGAGCGCCTGCCGACGCTGGTGGTCAGCGATAGCCGCCAGTCGCCCGGGCTGCTCTCCGCCGTCGATGCCGGGCTGGTGGACTACATTGTCGAGCCGCTGCGCCACGGTCAGCTCCTGCGACGCATGATTCGCAAGGTGATCGAGCTGCGGCGGCTGGAGGAGGCGCGGCGCGAGGATCAGTTGCGGCTCGAGGAGCTCAACGAAACCCTGGAGACCCACCTGGCGATGCTGCGCCTCGACCAGCAGGCCGGCGGTCAGATCCAGCGCAAGTTGCTGCCGCCCAGGCCACAGACCGCGGCCGGGGTGACCTGCGACTACTGGTTCGCCCCCTGGCTCTATCTTTCCGGCGACTTTCTCGACTTCCAGCGGCTGGATGAGCGCCACCTGCTGTTCTATTTCGCCGATGTCTCGGGCCATGGCGCCTCGTCGGCCTTCGTCACCGTGCTGCTCAAATACCTGGCCAACCGCTGGCAGGGAGAATGGGACGGCAGTGCGCCGGAGGCCCTGCCGCCGCGCTGGCTGTCGGACCTCAATCGCGAACTCCTGGACACCGGTATCGGCAAGCATGCCACCCTCTTTGTCGGTGTCATTGACCTTGAGCGCCGCTATCTGCACTATTCCCTGGGTGCACAGCTGCCCATGCCCCTGCTGGTGTCGGAGGGTGAGGTTCACCCCCTGCCCGGTGTGGGCATGCCGGTGGGACTGTTCCCCGGTGCCGAGTACCCCACCCTGGGGTGTTCGCTGCCCGAGAACTTCCGCCTGTGGATGTGTTCGGATGGAGTATTGGAATGCCTGCCGGGTGAAACGCTCGACAAGCGGCTCAGGGAACTTGAGCAGAGGGTGCTGGCCAGCGAGACGCTGGAGGACTTTCGGACCAGCCTGGCCCTGGGACATCTGGCCAGCGGTGAAGATACCGGTACGGATCTGGCCATCGAGGCACTGCCCGACGACCTGACCATCATGCTGTTGAGCGGATTTGCCAATGTTGATTCCTGAAGGACGCATCAAGGCGGCATTCGATGCCGGTGTCTTCGTCCTGAAGCTTTGCGGCGATGTGCGGCTGACGCTCTGTGCGACCCTGGACCGTCAGGCCCAGCAGCTGGCCGAAACGCCCGGACTCAAGACGCTGATCATCGATCTCCGCGACGCCACCAACGTGGACTCCACGGCGCTGGGCTTCCTGGCCAAGGTGGCCATGGCCGTGGAGGGTCGCCTGGCCGAACGCCCCACCATCATCGCCGACAACCCGGACATCCAGCGCATGCTGGACGTGATGGGGTTCGCCCGCTATTTCACCCAGGTGGAGGCGCCCATCACCGAGGTGTGCGAGCTGTGCGAGCTGCCGGCGATACCCAGCGAGGTGGAGGAAACCCGCCGTCGCATTCTCGAGGCCCATCGCATCCTGATGCGGATGAACGAGCATAACCGGGAGGAGTTCCAGCCCCTGGTGGAGATGCTCGAGGCCCAGGAGGCCGATTCCCACCCCCATCACCATTGATCCGGCGAATGGAAACCGATGGCCTCTTCGGCGAGTGACGCTGAATCATGCTCCCCTCCCAAGGGGGTTCCGATGTTTATCAGGATTGACTGATGCGTTTGCCCTGATTCGTTACTCTCGACGCAGCTCGCCCAGCAGCACCTCCAGCTTGCGCTGATCCTCCATGAACTTGCGAATCCCTTCGGCCAGCTTGTCCGTGGCCATGGCGTCCTCGTTCATATGCCAGCGGTAATCGGGTTCGTGCAGCGGTTCCGGTGTTCGGGTCTCGGCATCCTGCGCAGAGAGCCGCCGTGCCAGGGATCCGCTGGTATCGGCCAGCTCGGCGAGCAGGGCAGGGGAGATGGTCAGCCGGTCGCAGCCTGCCAGCGCGAGTATCTCACCGGCGTTACGAAAGCTCGCCCCCATCACGATGGTGTTGTAGCCATGCCCCTTGTAGTGCTCGTAGATACGCTTCACCGACCGGACGCCGGGGTCGTTGTCGCCGCTGAAGTCGGCATCCGGTGACCGGGCCCTGTGCCAGTCGAGGATGCGTCCCACGAAGGGTGAGACCAGGGTCACCCCCGCGTCGGCGCAGGCCTGGGCCTGGGCAAAGCCGAACAGCAGGGTCAGGTTGGTGTGGATGCCTTCACGTTCGAGCTGCTGAGCGGCACGGATGCCTTCCCAGGTGGCGGCGACCTTGATCAGGATGCGCTCCGCCCCGACCCCGTGGCGGCCGTAGCGCTCGATCAGCGAGCGAGCCCGTGCGAGGGTGGCGTCGGTGTCGAAGGAGAGCCGTGCGCTCACCTCGGTGGAGACATAGCCGGGCACCAGGGAGCTGATCTCGCTGCCGATCTCCACGGCCACGGCATCCAGGGCATCGTCGATATCGGCGGCCTGGCGGGCGATCTCGGCCAGTCGTTCGCGGCGCCCTTCCAGCTGGGCAGCCTGCAGGATCAGCGAGGGGTTGGTGGTGGCGTCGGTAGGTTCGAACCGACGGATAGCGTCGATGTCGCCGGTGTCGGCGACCACGGTGGTCATTTGCCGGAGTTGTGAAAGCAGATCGTCGGCCATGGGGCGCGGTTCCTGATGGTTAAGAGGCTGATACTCTAGCAAGCCCGCGTGGCAGGGAACAGACGCCGGACAGACTGGCGTCGATGGGCTATGATTAGCGCCCTATTAAAGTTCTGTTCTGTCTCGAAGGAGCTGTCTTGACGCTCAGTGCAAATCGCGTGGCGCTGCTGGTGGCTGCCAATACCGCCCTGGCGCCCTTCGCCATTGACGCCTACCTGCCCGCCATGGGGGCCCTGGCCGATGCCGTGGGCGCCAGCATCCACCATACCGAGCTTTCCCTCTCCGCCTTCCTGGCCGGTTTTGCCCTGGGTCAGCTGCTGTTCGGCCCGCTCTCCGACCGGATCGGCCGCAAGCCGGTGCTGCTGGGCGGCCTGGTGGTCTTCCTGCTGGCGAGCCTCGCCATCATCACCGTGAGCTCGCTGCCGGAGCTGCTGGCCTGGCGTTTCGTCCAGGCCCTGGGGGGAGGCGCCACGGTGGTCAACTCGGCGGCTATCGTGCGCGACTGCTTCAGCGGACGCGAGGCGGCCAAGGTGATGTCGACCATGGCGATCATCATGCTGATGGCCCCGCTGGTGGCGCCGGTGGTGGGCAGCGGCCTGCTCTATCTGGGGGAGTGGTGGCTGATCTTCATCTTTCTGGCGGTGTATGCCGCCTTTCTGATGTGGCTGCTCGGTACCCGCCTGCCGGAGACCCGGGCCCCGGGGTCGCCTGTCGCCTCGCCGCGCCAGGTGCTGGCCAACTACGCCAGCGTGCTGCGCCACCGCCAGGCCATGGGCTATGTATGCGCCGCCTCCATGTCCTTTGCGGGGCTGTTCGCCTTCATCACCGCCTCGCCCTTTCTCTATCTGGAGCACTTTGGCCTTTCGCCGGGCCTCTATCCGCTGGTATTCGGAGTCAACGTGTTGGCCATGGCGGCCTCCAATCGGCTCAATATCCGCCTGCTGCGAGGTCGTAGCCCTCAGCAGAACCTGCGCCTGGGCCTGGCCATCCAGCTGGCAGCGGCCGTCGGCCTGGTGCTGGTGGTCGCCGGCGGCCTGGAGTCGCTGTGGACCATGGTGCCGCTGATCATGGTGTTCGCCGCTACCATCGGCCTGGTGGCACCCAATGCCATCTCCGCCCTGCTCGATTACTTCCACCACATGAGCGCCACCGCGGCGGCACTGCAGGGAAGCATCCAGTTCTCCTGCGGGGCGCTGGCCGGGGTGCTGGTCGGCGCCTTCGAGGTGGACAGCGCCTGGCCCATGGTGGCCACCATGCTGGGCGCAGCGCTGATCGGCAACCTGGGGCTGCGGCTGCTGGCGGGCCGCGCCGGCGATGCCTGAGGTACTGATGGCGTGGACCGACATGAGCCCCGGAATCTGGCTTGGCTGCGCGGCGGTACTGGCGCTCGGCGCCTTCGTGCAGCGCGCCACCGGCTTCGGGCTGGCGGTGGTGGGTGCGCCACTGCTGCTGATGCTGGAGCCGAGGCTGGTGCCAGTGATCCTGGTGCTGTTCGGCTTCACGGTGGCACTGACTACCCTGCGCTATTACTGGCGCGAGGTGCGCCTGGCCGAGATCGGCATGGCTCTGGTGGGGCGGGTCCCCGGCAACGCTCTGGGGCTCTGGCTGTTGCTCGCCACCCCCATGGTGGTGCTGGAAAAGTTGATCGCCGGCAGCGTGCTGTTTGCCGTGGCGGTGACCCTGTTTCGCTTCCGCCTGCCGGTCAACCGCGCCACCCTGTTCGGTGCCGGGGTCTTCTCCGGGATATTCGGGACCATCGCCGCCCTCAGCGGTCCGCCCCTGGTGCTGCTGCTGCACGGCTTTTCGCCTGACCGCCTGCGCGGGACCCTCTCGGCCTTCTTCGTGGTCACGGCGCTCATGACGCTGGCCACCCTGGCCCTTGCGGGGTTGGTCCGCTCCTGGCATTTCGGCATGGCGCTGACCTTCGCCCCGGGGGTGGTGGCCGGCAGCTGGCTGGCCAGCCGCGTCGCCCATCGCCTCGACCGTCGCCTGCTGCAGGGGGCGTCGCTGGCGCTCTGTACTCTCGCCGCGCTGGGGCTGCTGCTCTGACGTTGCGCCTGGAAAGTGTTGTCACACAATATTCATCAATCCGGCGCGTCATGTCACCGAAGTGTCATGGGGTCTCCCTATAGTCGCCTCCATCGATCCACGGATAGCGGATCGAGTCCTCAACGCTGCGACATGCGGCGCACGACACCTGGAGACCAAGATGAAACTCAAGCTCATCGCTGCCGCCGTTATCGGTGCCTCTTTCGTCAGCACCGCCGCCATGGCGGAACGCGTCGACCCCAACCTGCCCGACTATGAGTCCGTGAGCGGCATTTCCGGCAACATGACCAGCATCGGCTCCGATACCCTGAACAACCTCATGACCCTCTGGGCAGAGGAATTCGCCAGCATCTACCCCAATATCAATATCCAGATCCAGGGCGCCGGCTCCGGCACTGCGCCTACCGCGCTGACCGAGGGCACCGCCCAGTTCGGTCCGATGAGCCGCGAGATGCGCACTTCCGAAGTTCAGGCCTTCGAGGATCGTCACGGCTATCCGCCGACCATGGTGCCTGTGGCCATCGACGCGCTGGCCGTCTACGTCAACCAGGACAACCCCCTGGAAAGCATCACTCTGCCGCAGGTCGACGCCATCTTCTCCAGCACGCGTCGTTGTGGCTATCCGGAAGACATTACCCGCTGGGGGCAGCTGGGTCTGGACGGCAGCTGGGAGAACCGCGACTTCACCCTCTACAGCCGTAACGCCGTCTCCGGCACCTATGGCTTCTTCGCCGAGAATGCTCTGTGCGGCGGTGACTTCAAGGATTCCATCAACGAGCAGCCGGGTTCTGCCTCGGTGGTCCAGGGCGTTAGCGAGTCGATCAACGGCATCGGCTATTCCGGCATCGGCTACATCACCTCCCAGGTCCGCGCGGTGCCGGTGGCACGCGATGAGGGCGAGGAAGCCTTCACGGTGGAAAACGAAAACTACCCGCTGGCCCGCTTCCTCATGGTCTACGTGAACAAGCACCCCAACGAGGATCTGGCCCCGCAGCAGGCCGAGTTCCTGCGCATGGTGCTCTCCAGGCAGGGCCAGGAAGTGACCGCCCGCGACGGTTACATCCCGCTGCCCGAGACCGTGGCCAGCCGCGTGCGTGGCGAGCTGGGTCTCGACTAGTCATCTACTAGCCAAGGCTTTACCCGGGGGCGCTCAGGCGCCCCTTTCTAATTTCTGGAGCTGTCACATAGCTGTCACGGACCCTGCTTACCCTCTGCGTATCTTTCCACCTGACGGGATTGCCCATCCGCCATGAATGACATGTCCCAACGCCCCAGGTCGGGTCAAGGCCGGTCGCTGCTGCCCACCCCTGAGCAGCGCGAGCGCCTGCGGCGCAAGCGCACGCTGAAGGACAACATTTCCCGCTACGGTATCGGTGCCGCCGGCATCGGAGTCGTGATCGCCCTCGGGATGATCTTCGTCTACCTGTTCTCCGAGGTCATGCCGCTCTTCAAGTCGGCCCAGGTCTCGACGCAGCAGGCCTATGCCATTCCCGGGGTGGAAAGCGGCGAGTCACTCGAGCACCTCACCATCGACCGCTACGACACTCTGGGGGCGAGCTTCACCGACACCGGGCGCATCACCTTCTTCGACCTGGACGGAGGCGCCTGGCGTTCGTCGTTCGAGATGCCCCGACCCGATGACGCGATGCGCTCGGCATTTGCGACCGCCTTCGCCACCACGGGGGCCTTCGCCTACGGGTACGACAACGGCACCATCAGCCTTGGCCGGGTGGACTACGCGATCACCTACCCGGACAACCTGCGCCAGATCGAGCCCGAGCTGAGGTTTCCCTTCGGCGAGGAGCCTCTGGTTCTGGACGAGGCAGGGCGTGCCATCCAGGTGCTGGGTCTGCAGGTCAGCGACCGTGGTACCTATGCCGCCGCCGAACTCGAGGACGGCACCCTGATGGTGACCTCCTTCGATCGCCGGGAGAACATCATGACCGGTGCGGTGACCGTGGAGCAGGCCACGTCCGAGCTGCCCGGCTTCGACGGCCGCGCCCGGCAGATATTGATCGACAATCGCTACCGTCACCTCTACGTCTCCGACGACGCCGGCTACATCCATCACTACAACATCGGCAACCTCAGCAATCCCCGCTACCTCGGGGCCGTTCAGGTCACGGACAGCGGCTACGTGTCTGAGATGACCTATCTCAATGGGACGGTATCGGTCATTGCCGGTACCTCCGATGGTCAGGTGCGCCAATACTTCCCGGTGCGCGATGCCCAGAACCAGTACGACCTGACCCACATTCGTGATTTCGCCCGCTATGACGCCCCGATCACCCATATCGCACCGGAGCACATGCGGCGGGGCTTTCTGGTGGGTGACGAGCTGGGCAACCTGGGTATTCATCACGCCACGGCGGGGGCTGACGTCTTCGATGCGCCGATGACCGACGGTCCGCTGTCGCGTATCGCCATCTCGCCGGTCAACTCGTTGGCGCTGTTTGCCGACGAGAACCACCAACTCCAGGTGGCAAGCGTCAACAACCCGCACCCCGGTATCTCATTCTCCTCCCTCTGGCAGAAGGTCTGGTACGAGGGCAGCAGCCAGCCGCGCTATGTGTGGCAGTCCACCGCCGGCGGCGACGAGTATGAACCCAAGATGAGCCTGATGCCCCTGACCCTGGGCACTCTGAAGGCGGCCTTCTACGCCATGCTGTTTGCCACCCCGCTGGCGCTGATGGGAGCCATCTATACCGCCTACTTCATGTCCCCGAAGCTGCGCGGCAAGGTCAAGCCCACCATCGAGGTGATGGAGGCCCTGCCCACGGTCATCCTCGGCTTCCTGGCCGGGCTTTGGCTCGCCCCCTTCGTCGAGAATCGGCTGCCGGCGGTGTTCGGCATCCTGATCCTGATGCCCATTGCCATGCTGGTCTTTGCCTACCTCTGGAGTCGCCTGCCCGAGTGGCTGCGCACTCGGGTGCCCGACGGCTGGGAGGCGGTGCTGCTTATGCCGATCATCATTTTCGTAGGCTGGGCCTGCGTCACGGCGAGCCCCTACGTGGAGATCATGTTTTTCGACGGCAGCATGCGCCAATGGTTGACCGACAACGGCTTCACCTACGACCAGCGCAACGCTCTGGTGGTAGGTATCGCCATGGGCTTCGCGGTGATCCCGACCATCTTCTCCATCGCCGAAGATGCGGTCTTCAACGTGCCCAAACATCTTACCCAGGGCTCCCTGGCCCTGGGCGCCACCCGCTGGCAGACCGTGGTCGGCGTGGTGCTGCCCACTGCGAGCATCGGGATGTTCTCGGCCGTGATGATGGGCTTCGGCCGTGCGGTGGGGGAGACCATGATCGTGCTGATGGCCACCGGCAACAGCCCGATCATGAATTTCAATATCTTCGAGGGAATGCGCACCCTGTCGGCCAACATCGCGGTGGAGCTGACGGAGACCGCGGTGGGGTCCAGCCACTTCCGGGTCCTGTTCCTGGCCGCCCTGGTCCTGCTGGCCATGACTTTCCTGGTCAATACGCTGGCCGAGATCATTCGTCAGCGCCTTCGCAAGCGCTACGGCAACCTCTAAATCCGGGAGACTTCGATGAAACTCTGGTGGAAAAGCGGTGCCCCCTGGGTGTGGTTGAATGCCGGCGCGGTAGCGGTCTCGGTGATCATGGTGTTGGGCCTGATCGGCCTGATCGCGGTGCGCGGCCTGAGCCACTTCTACCCCAGCGAGATTGTCGAGTTCCAGGTCGGCGACCCCGAGCTGGGCCTCGGTCGGATGGTGATGGGGGAGCACGTTCGCTCCGAGACCATCCCGGTTCCCGTGGCGCGGGATGCGGGCATCGCCGTGCCCCCGGAGCTCGATAGCGATGACCTGGTGGTCCGGCATCTGATCAAGCAGGGCAACCGCGACGTCACCGGCCAGGACTTCGCCTGGTATGCCGAACTGCAGATGTCCGAGTGGCAAGCGCCACCGGATGCCATGCGGCTGGAGCGCCGCGAATGGGGCGACTTCTACGGTTATGCGCTGCGGGTGCTGGAGGGCGGCGAGGTGGTCGCCGAGGGAGAGGGGCTGTGGGAAGAGTTGCAGTCGCGGGTCGAGAGAGCCAATACCCTCTTTCGGGAGCTGCGTCGGATCGAGCGTAACGACGTGGGGGTGATCAGCGCGGAAATGGAGGAGCTGCGCCTGCGTGAGCGTGCCCTGCAGCGCGATCCCGACATCGAACCCGACGCACTTTGGGCGCAGCTGGATCAGATTCAGGATAGGCAGGCCATTCTGGATCAGGAGTTCCAGACCTTGCGCGGTGAGATCGATATTCTGCGCCGTGAGCTTTATCGCGACACCCTGGTGGCCACGGTCACCGGCGGCCAGGAGGTGCAGATACGTATCGGCGACATCGTGCGGGCCGTTCAGCCCAACAGCCTGTCGCTGACCGCCAAGGCGGTGGAGTATGTGCAACAGTTCTGGGCCTTCGTCAGCGGTGAGCCTCGCGAGGCCAATACGGCCGGCGGCATCTTCCCAGCGATCTTCGGCACCGTGACCATGGTGCTGCTGATGTCGATGATCGTCAGCCCCTTCGGCGTGCTGGCCGCCATCTACCTGCGCGAATATGCCACACAGGGCCCGCTGCTGCGCCTGATCCGTATTTCGGTCTACAACCTCGCCGGGGTGCCCTCCATCGTCTACGGGGTCTTCGGCCTGGGCTTCTTCATCTACACCATGGGGGGGTCCATCGACCAGCTGTTCTACTCGGAGCGGCTGCCATCCCCCACCTTCGGGTCGCCGGCGTTGATCTGGGCCTCGCTGACGCTGGCGCTGCTGACCTTGCCGGTGGTGATCGTCTCCACCGAGGAGGGCCTGGCGCGGATTCCCTCATCGGTGCGCCATGGCTCCCTGGCGCTGGGGGCGACCAAGTCGGAGACGCTCTGGAAGGTGGTGGTGCCGCTGGCCACGCCGGCGATGATGACCGGCATGATCCTGGCCATTGCCCGGGCCGCGGGCGAGGTGGCGCCGCTGATGCTGGTGGGGGTGGTCAAGCTGGCGCCGACCCTGCCGGTGGATTCCACCTTTCCGTTCATTCATCTGGAGCGGCAGATCATGCACCTGGGCTTCCATATCTATGACGTTGGCTTCCAGAGCCCCAACGTCGAGGCTGCCCGCCCGCTGGTCTACGCCACGGCACTGGTGCTGGTGATCCTGATCATCGTCCTCAACCTGACCGCCATCAGCATTCGTAATCGGCTGCGCGAGCGCTACCGCGCCGCCTCGGACTGATGGACGGCGATTCTCCTGATAACGATCGCCGGTCAAGGCCGCCGATCACCAGAACACGAGATACGAGACCATGACCTCAATGACTACCGCTCCCCGTCCCGTCGCCAGCCCTGCCAAGACTCCCACGGGAATGAAGGGCGTCACCTTCCAGGTGCGCGACCTCAACCTCTACTACGGCAAGGAGCAGGCGCTCAAGGGCATCAACCTGGACATCCCGCGTCACAAGGTCACCGCCTTCATCGGGCCGTCCGGCTGTGGCAAGTCGACCCTGCTGCGCTGTTTCAACCGCATGAACGACCTGGTGGACGTCTGCCGGGTCGAAGGCAAGATCCTGCTCGACGGCGACGACATCTATGCGCGCGGTGTCGACGTGGCCGAGCTGCGTCGCAAGGTAGGCATGGTGTTCCAGAAGCCCAACCCCTTTCCCAAGTCGATCTACGAGAACGTGGCCTATGGCCTGCGCCTGCAGGGCGTCAACAACAAGGCTGTCCTCGATGAGGTGGTGGAGCGCTCGCTGCGCGGCGCCGCGCTGTGGGACGAGGTCAAGGATCGCCTGGGCGACAACGCCTTCGGGTTGTCCGGCGGCCAGCAGCAGCGTCTGGTGATCGCGAGGGCCATTGCCATCGAGCCCGAGGTAATCCTGCTCGATGAGCCGGCCTCCGCGCTGGATCCCATCTCCACGCTGAAGATCGAGGAGCTGATCAATGAACTCAAGAACCAGTACACCATCCTGATCGTGACCCACAACATGCAGCAGGCGGCCCGGGTCTCGGATTACACCGCCTTCATGTATCTGGGCGACCTGGTGGAGTACGACGAGACCGACAAGATCTTCACCGAGCCCGAGA
>PWEV01000004.1 GCA_003553625.1 Halomonas sp. | reverse complement strand
TGCAGCGGGTAGGGTGATTCAGGCAGTGCCCGCCTGGGTGCCAGCTGCTGGAGCCTCGGCTATCTGGCGCGGCATGTCCCCCAGGGTCAGGAACTTCTCGCCGAGCAGGTAGAGCACGAAGCACAGCGACCAGCCGAACAGGGTCAAGGCCCACTCGGTGGCGGAGGGGGTATAGCTGAGCAGCCCGGGCTCCCAGGTGCCCTTGAAGAGCGGCACCACCTGCCCGCCCACCACGAAGTAGAAGCGCTCGGCGAACAGCCCCAGGAATACCAGGCAGGCGACCAGCACCTGCACGTCCATGCGGTTGCGGAGCGAGGCGCTGAGCATCACCACGAAGGGCAGCAGCAGGCCCAGCAGCAGGGCGGCGTTGTAGAGCGGCGAGGCGAACAGGTAGTCGGTCCACACCAGGTTGATTTCCGGGTGGTTGCTGTAGAGCCCGGTGATGGCACGCACCGTGATGAACAGCAGGGTGCCGCCGATCAGCGCGGCGAACAGCTTGGGCATGGCGCCGGTCAGCAGGGCCTGCAGGGCAGGGTTCATACGGTCACGCTGGAAGCCGTGAGCCAGATAGGTGAAGAACACCAGGGCGGCCATGCCGCTGGTTACGCCGGTGAAGTAGAAGTAGATCGGCAGCAGGGCATCGAACCAGAAGGGGCGCATGCTCATCATGCCGAAGATCAGCGCCAGGTTGCCGCTGGCCAGCAGCACCCCGATGAACGACGCGATGCCCACCTGCTTGGCGGTCCTGCTGTCCCACTCACCGCCCTGCAGCTTGCTGAATTTCCACAGCAGGAAGAGTAGATCCAGGGCGTAGAAGACACCCATCCAGAACATCGCCGACTGCACCTGCAGGTTCAGCGGGATGGCCCACAGCATGCGGAAGACGTGGCCGAGCTCCAGGGCCAGCACCAGCATGCCCGAGATCAGCACGATGAAAGCCAGGAAGATGCAGCGCTTGGCCACCGGGTAGTACTGCTTGAAGCCGAAGACCAGCGGCAGTGAGGCGATCAGCCCCAGCCCCGAGGACGCCAGGGCAAAGTAGAGATAGGTGGCGATGGGCTGCCCCCAGGGCAGGTTGGAGCTGGTGTTGAAGGAGGTGTGGCCAGTGGTCGTCAGCTGGTAGAGGCCGAAGCCCAGGCTGACCACCATTACCACGGCGGCGATCACCAGCAGCCCCAAGCCCAGCGGGCCCTGGAGGGCATTGTCATGCGTCCTGGGTGTCATGCCTTTCATGGAAGAGCTCATGCGTCATTCTCCCTGTCGGCGGGGGTGAAGGCAGGCACACCGGCGCCGGCACCCAGATAGTAGACCTGTGGCTTGTTGCCGGTATGGTCCTTGAGGCGAACCCCGTGCTTGTCACCGATCAGCCGGTTGACCTGGCTTTCGGGGTTATCCAGGTCGCCGAAGTAGCGCGCCTTGGGCGCACAGGTGCGTACGCAGGCCGGCACATACTCCTTGACCTCGGGATTGTCCTCGTCGAGGTCGGCGATCCCTTCGGGGGCATGCTTGACCTTGTGATAGCAGAAGGTGCATTTGGAAACCACGCCCTTGGGCTGGATGCCGATGCCGCGCCGCCAGTCCTCTTCGGGATTCTGGTAGGGCGGGCTCCACAGCTGGCCGTTCTCGCCGGGGTAGGCGTCGCGGATGTCGGGTTCGATCAGCGGCTTCTCATCGGAGTAGAAGCGCACGCCGTAGGGGCAGGCGATCATGCAGTACTTGCAGCCGATGCACTTGTTCCAGTCGACGAAGACGATGCCGCCGGCATCGGGGTCCTTGTAGGTCGCCCGGGTCGGGCAGACATGCACGCAGGAGGGGTTCTCGCACTGCATGCAGGGCCGTGGCAGCCACTTCATCTGGGCGCTGGGGTACTCCCCGGCGTTGTAGAAGAGCACGTCCTGCCAGCTCTCGCCCGGCAGGGTGTTGTTTTCCATCGAGCAGGCGGTGGTGCAGGCCTGGCAGCCGGTGCACTTGTCCAGGTCGATGACCATTCCCCACTTAGCCATAGTCTTGTGTCCTCAAATGCCTTGTTCGGTCTGGGTTCAGGATCAGGCGCGTTCGAGCTTGACCTTGCCGGTGTAGTAGCTGGCGAGCCCGGAGATGGGGTCGGAAACGTTGCGCGTCACCTCGCCCGAGTGACCCGGCCCGCGCCCCTTGGCCCAGCGCCCCTGGGCCCAGTGGCCGAACTCGAAGGGCAGTACGATGGTGTCCGGGCGGTGGCCGGCCACGAAGCGGCACTCGGCCTCGATGGTGCCGAGATCGGAGGTGATCTTGACCCGGTCGCCGTTGCGGATGCCGCGCTCGCTGGCGGTCTTCGGGTGCACCTCCAGGTAGACGGTGCCCCGCCCGCCGGCGATGGGCTGATGGATCGCCATCTGGTGGGGGACGTTGGCTCCGCGTCCCTCGGCGTGCAGCGGGGTCTTGGGCGTCACGAAGAAGAGATCGCCGTCGCCGCCGGTGTGCACGGGCTCGACCCACTGGATCAGGCCGGCGCGGTCCCGCGGGATGCCGAGCTCCAATTCGATGTACTCGGCGTGGGCCTCCAGGAAGCCGGACTTGAACTCGAACTTGCCGCTGGGCGTCTTGAGCAAGGTCTCCTTGACCTCCTCCTCGCTCATGCGGACCGAGTAGCGCTGGCCGTCCCAGCGATAGAAGTCGCCGCGGTGATAGCGGAAGTGGTAGGGCTTCTGGTACCAGACACCCTTCTCCTTCCAGCTCTCGAAGTCGGTGACGCCATTGTCGCCCGGGTTCTCGGCGAAGCCCGCGGCGCGGTGGCGCAGCATGTTCTCGACGCTGTCGAGCTCGTGGTAGTACTCACCGATGCGACCGTCGAGGCGCTTGCCGATGCCGATCATGATGTCGCCGAAATGCCGTGTGTCGTAGATCGGGTCCACCGCAGGCACCCTCAGGGCGGTCATCGGCCACCCCTCGAAGGGGTAGGTGGGCGAATCCTGCAGGCGCTCCAGGTAGGTGGACTCCGGCAATATCAGGTCGGCGAACATGGCGGTCTCGCCGGGGTAGGGCGAGGTGTCGATGACGAAGACATCCTTGAGCGCTTCTTCCCACTCCTTGGGGTCGGGCGATGACCAGATCGGGTTGGTGTAGAAGAACATCGCAGTATCGAGGGTATAGGGCTCGCCCGAGAGGTGGTTCCTGGCCGTCTCCTGCATCATGTTGTCGGCCATGGGCCAGCGGCCGGTGCGCGCCATATCGATGCGCGGCTGGTTGCGCCAGGCGCCGTTGCGGGAGTAGGTGTCCGTGTAGTCGTCGGCGCTCACCGGCAGGGCCCCGTAGGGCACGCCCATCTGGTAGCCCAGGCCGCCCTCGGCGAACAGCGAGCCCACCAGAGCGTTCAGGGCGTGGATCGCCATGCCGTTGTAGGTGCCGTTGCTGTGGCCGGTGGGGCCGCGCTCGAATAGTGCCACCGCGGGCCGGGTGGAACCGAACTCCATGGCGGTCTGGCGGATATCGCGGGCGCGAATGCTGGTGACCTCCTCGGCCCACTCGGGGGTACGGTCCTTGAGCTCCTCATTCCACCACTCTGCAAGGCCGTGGCCCCAGCGCTCCTCGAAGTCATCTGCGTCGATGGTTTCACCGGTGACGAAGCGGCGGTTGGGATCGCTGAATTCGCCGATGAACTCGCGATCCCACAGCCCCTCGGTGAGGATCACATGGGCCACGGCCAGGGCGAAGGCACCGTCGGTGCCGGGCTTGATGTAGAGAGCCCGGTCGGAGGCGGCCATGGTGGGATTCATGCGCACGTCCACCGTGGTGACCCGCGTCTTGGGGCTCTTGCTGCGCATCTCGCCCCACATCTGCATGACGTTGTTGTAGGGACGGAAGGCCTCGAGGAAGCTGGCGCCCACGATCAGCAGGTAGTTGGTACGGCGGTAGTCGTAGCTGTTGTAGGAGTTGTTGCCGTCGGTGGCCTGCTTGGCCTTCTTGGAGCCATCAGCGCACATGGAGGAGTGGCCGATAGCCGAGTTGGGCGTGCCGTAGAGGCGGCCGAAGTCTCCGTAGAGGCCGGCGTCCGATGAGCCCCAGCCGCGGCCATAGAAGTGGGCGAAGCGGTGGGACTCCCCCTTGGCGCGCAGGTCATTCAAGCGTGCGGCCACCGTGTCCAGCGCCTCGTCCCAGGAGATCGGCACGAAGCCGGGATCCTCGTCGCGGCCCTTGTTGGGATTCGTACGCTTCATGGGTCCCTTGAAGCGATCCGGGTCGTAGAGGAAGTAGCTGCCCAGGTGCCCCTTGGGACACAGCTTGCCGTTGGCGATAGGGTTGCCGGTGTCGCCGTAGATGGCATGGACGCGGCCATCGGTGGTGTAGACGTCGATGCCACAGCGCGCCGGGCACTGGGCACAGATACTCTTGGTGACCACCGTCTCGCCGCGACGCGTCTGGGCGCGGGCCTCTGGTGCCGGCGTGAGCCCGGTCAGGCCGGTGAAGCCCGCTGTCACGGCGCCGGCGGCGCCGACGGCGGCCGACGACTGCAGGAAGCGGCGCCGGTTGATCAGGGTCTGGAACAGTTTCATCGGATCTCCCTCGGGATGTTAGCCAAACAGGTCATCGAAGCTCTCCTCCATCAGTGCCGCCTCTCGCCGGCAGGCCGGACAGGTGG
>PWEV01000136.1 GCA_003553625.1 Halomonas sp. | reverse complement strand
TCCTCGAGAATCGCGTGGCCACGCGGCGAGTCGGTCTCGGCAACGAACTCCTCGATGACCTCGCGCAGGTGGCGCCGATAGGCCTCCATGGTCTCCGTATTCACGCGGTGGATCTCCACCAGCTCATGGTTGTACTTGTCGACGAAACTGCGGTCCTCGTCGAGCACATAGGCGAAGCCGCCGGTCATGCCCGCGCCGAAGTTGACCCCGGTCTCGCCGAGCACACAGACCATGCCACCGGTCATGTATTCGCAGCAGTGGTCACCGACCCCCTCGATCACCGCGTGGGCGCCGGAGTTGCGGACTCCGAAGCGCTCTCCGGCAGTGCCCGCCGCGAACAGCTTGCCGCCGGTAGCACCGTACAGGCAGGTGTTGCCGACGATGGCCGTCTCGTGGCTGACAAAGCGGCTGCCCCTGGGCGGGGTAATCACTACCTTGCCGCCGTTCATGCCCTTGCCGACATAGTCGTTGGCGTCGCCCTCCAGATAGAGGTTGAGTCCGCGGGCGTTCCAGACACCGAAGCTCTGACCCGCCACGCCGGTGAAGCGCGCGGTCACCGGGGCATCCTCGAGTCCCGCCTCGCCATAGCGCTTGGCGATAGCACCGGAGGTGAGCGCCCCCACGCTGCGATCGCAGTTGGTAATGGTGAAGGCAGCCTCACCCCCGGATTTTGACTCTATAGCGTCCTCGAAGGCGGCCAGCACCTCCTGGTTCTTGGCGCCCGGATCATGGGGCACGTTGCGGGTCACCTGGCAGAACTGGGGGGCCTCTGCCGGCACGAAATCATTGCCGAGCAGCGGGGTCAGATCGAGCTTGCGCTGGGAGGCGGTCACCCCCTCGAGCACCTCGAGCAGGTCGGTGCGACCAATCAGGTCGGTGAGCCGGCGAACACCCAGCATGGCCATCAGCTCGCGCACCTCCTCGGCGATAAAGCGGAAGTAGTGCTTGACCATATCGACGGTGCCACGGAAGTGCTCACCGCGCAGGTAATCGTCCTGGGTGGCCACGCCGGTGGCACAGTTGTTCAGGTGGCAGATACGCAGATACTTGCAGCCCAGGGCGACCATGGGCGCGGTGCCGAAACCGAAGCTCTCGGCGCCGAGGATCGCCGCCTTGACCACATCGAGCCCCGTCTTGAGGCCGCCATCGGTCTGCAGGCGAATCTTGTCACGCAGGCCGTTGATGCGCAGCGCCTGATGCACCTCGGGCAGACCCAGCTCCCAGGGAGAGCCGGCGTGCTTGATGGAGGTCATCGGACTCGCCGCGGTGCCGCCATCGTAGCCCGAGACCGTGATCAGGTCGGCGTAGGCCTTGGCCACGCCGGTGGCGATGGTACCGATGCCGGGCTCGGAGACCAGCTTCACCGAGACCAAGGCATCGGGATTGACCTGCTTGAGGTCGAAGATCAGCTGGGCCAGATCCTCGATGGAGTAGATGTCGTGGTGCGGCGGCGGCGATATCAGGGTCACGCCGGGCACTGCGTAACGCAGCCGGGCGATCAGCTCGTTGACCTTGCCACCGGGCAACTGGCCGCCTTCGCCGGGCTTGGCGCCCTGGGCGACCTTGATCTGCAGGACCTCGGCATTGACCAGATAGGCCGGCGTCACACCGAAGCGCCCGGAGGCGATCTGCTTGATCTTGGAGGAGCGGATGGTGCCGTAACGGGCGGGATCCTCGCCGCCCTCGCCGGAGTTGGAGCGCCCTCCGGCTTCGTTCATGGCCTGGGCCAGGGATTCGTGGGCCTCGGGCGACAGCGCCCCCAGCGACATGCCGGCGCTATCGAATCGCGGCAGCAGGTCCTCGACGCCCTCGACCTCTTCCAGCGGAAGGGGGTCGGCGGCGGGCTTCAGCCGCAGCAGGTCGCGAAGCGTCGCCGGGGAGCGCTCGTTGACCAGGGCGGCAAACTTCTTCCACTTGGCATAGCTACCTTCCTGCACCGCCTCCTGCAGCGACATCACCACGTCGGGGTTGTAGGCGTGGTACTCATGGCCGTGGACATACTTGAACAGCCCGCCCTGGGCGATGCCCTTGCGCGGTTTCCAGGCGTCCCGGGCCAGCCACTCCTGCTGCAGCTGCAGCTCGGCGAAGCCGGTGCCCTGGATACGCGAGGCCATGCCGGTGAAGCAGAGCGCCATCACCTCATCGGCCAGGCCCACCGCCTCGAACAGCTGAGAGCCGCGGTAGGAGGCCAGCGTCGAGATACCCATCTTGGAGAGGATCTTGAAGAGCCCCTTCTGCATGCCCTTGCGGTAGTTCTCACGGGCATCGGCGGGATTGCCGGTCAATTCCCCGGTGCGCTGCATATCGGCCATCACCTGATAGGCGAGCCACGGGAAGACCGCGGTGGCCCCCACCCCGAACAGCACCGCCATCTGGTGGGCATCGCGGGCATAGCCGGTCTCCACCACGATGTTGGCTCGGGGACGCAGCGCCAGCCGGCCCAGGTGGTTGTGCACGGCCCCCACGGCCAGAGCAGCATGAATCGGCAGCTCGCCCCTGGCCAGGTCGGCGTCGGAGAGCACCATGATCACCTTGCCCTCTCTCACGGCCTCCTCGGCCCGACGGCAGAGCGCCTGGAGTGCCGCCTTCAAGCCCATCTGCTCCGGGTCATAGCCCAGGCTCAGCACCTGACTGGCGAAGGCGGGGTCTTCCTGCTCCACCAGGGCGGTGAACTTGCGCGGCGACAGCACCGGCGTGGTCAGGATGATGCGGTGGGCGTGTTCGGGGGTCGCCTTGAAGACGTTGCGCTCGGTGCCGATGCAGGTCTCCAGTGACATCACGATCGCTTCGCGCAGCGGATCGATGGCCGGGTTGGTGACCTGGGCGAACTTCTGGCGGAAGTAGTCGGTGAGAAGCCGCTGCTTGCCGGACAGAACCGCCATGGGCGTATCGTCACCCATGGAGCCCACCGCCTCCTGGCCGCTCTCGGCCAGCGGGCGCAGCATCTGGTCGCGCTCCTCGAAGCTCACCTGGAACATCTTCTGGGCGACGTTGAGGGCGTCGATGTCCATGTTCTGGAAACTGGCCAGTTCGGTCAGTGCCGACTCGAGGTAGTGGGCCTCCTGCTTCAGCCAACGCTTGTAGGGATAGGCCGACTTCAGCCGCGCGTCGATGTCATCGGTGTGAAGCACCTCACCGGTCTCGGTGTCCACGGCCAATATCTGGCCGGGGCCGACGCGCCCCTTGGCCACCACGTCCTCGGGCTTGTAGTCGTAGGTGCCGATCTCCGACGCCAGAGTGATGAAACCGTTCTTGGTGATCACCCAGCGCGCCGGGCGCAGGCCGTTGCGGTCGAGCATGCAGAGCGCCTGGCGGCCGTCGGTCATCACTACCCCGGCGGGGCCGTCCCAGGGCTCCATGTGCATGGAGTTGTACTCGTAGAAGGCGCGCAGGTCGCCATCCATCAGCTCCACGTTCTGCCAGGCCGGCGGGACCATCATGCGCACGGCGCGATGCAGCTCCATGCCGCCGGTCAGCAGCACTTCCAGCATGTTGTCCATGCTCGAGGAGTCGGAGCCGACGGTGTTGACGATCTCGTCGAGCGCTTCGATCTCGGGCAGACGCTCGCAGACGAAGTTCTCCTTGCGCGAGTTGGCCCAGCCGCGGTTGGCCTCGATGGTGTTGATCTCGCCGTTGTGGGCCAGCAGCCGGAAGGGCTGTGCCAGCGGCCAGCGCGGCGCGGTGTTGGTGGAGAAACGCTGATGGAAGACACAGATGGCGGTCTCCAGGCGCTCGTCACCCAGGTCGCGATAGAAGGCGGGAAGATCCACCGGCATCACCAGCCCCTTGTAGGAGACCACCTCCGCGGAGAGGGAGCAGACGTAGAAGTCCTGCTCGTCGACCAGTGCCTGTTCGGCCAGGCGGCGAGCCATGAACAGGTCGACCTCGAAGGTCTCGGCACTGCCGTTCTTGCCCGGCTCGACGAACAGATGCCGGATACGCGGAAGGCACTCGAGGGCCATCGGGCCGCAAACGCCAGGGTCCACCGGCACATCGCGCCAGCCGCGAATCACCAGGCCACGGCCGCGCAGTTCACCCTCGAGGACCTCAGAGGCCTTGTCGGCGCGAGCATCATCGTCGGGCAGGAACACCACCCCCACCGCGAAACGCTCGCCCAGCTCGACACCGAGGGTTTCCTGCGCGATCTGGCGCATAAAGGTCTCGGGCATCTTGAGCAGCAGACCGCAGCCGTCGCCGGTCTTGCCATCGGCGGCGATGCCGCCGCGGTGGGTCATGCAGGTCAGCGACTCGATGGCGGTCTTGAGCAGCTGGTGGCTGGCTCGGCCCTCCATGTGGGCGATCAAGCCAAAACCACAGTTGTCACGGAATTCGCCTGGGTGGTGGAGACCTCTGTTCATTGGCGCGCCTCGAATATGGGGTGTTTTTTCTGCAGCCGATCCGTGGTATTCTTCCCGGTTTTGTTTTTTTTGGTTAGCCTTTCGGGGGCATCGGGGCTGCAAGGCAAAAGGTTGACCAGCATAGTCAATCGCCCCCGAAACGCGCAACGCCCCGGCCGCCTAGCCAATCAAAAAAAGCCACAAAATCCGCCACTTGAAAAAACATGGCGAGCAAAAAAATCACGCAACTCAACGACTTGCAAACAGCATAGACGGAATTTCAACGACCCCG
>PWEV01000062.1 GCA_003553625.1 Halomonas sp. | reverse complement strand
CTCCATGCCCAGGACCACAGCGGCAATCCGGCGGTTGGCGTGACCGTGGATCCCTCGGTGTGGCGCCGCTGGCAGGAAGACAGGAGCTACCGTCCGTCGACCCTGGTGCGGGCGGGCTGCGTCCCACCGCTGGAGTAGAACGGGGCATGTCGCGCATTCTGGTCAGCGTCGTTATTCATCATGAGGAGTGGGCATGTCCGATACCCCCTATGCGAAGACCCTGACCGCCCTGGATGCGCTGCATGCGCAGGATCCGCGTAGCTCGGAGGTGGCGGGCGAGGCCGTGCCCCGGGAGCTGTGGCACGCCGGGCGCATGAGGGCCTGGCTGGAACTGCTGCATGAGCGCCCCGACGAGCTGATGCAGCTGGCGGTGCGCGGCCAGCACCTGCAGCGCTGGCGGGTGCCGCGCAGCGACTATCCGGAAGGGCGGGTGGGCTATCTGACCTGGCGGCGCGACCAGGGCCAGCGTGCCGGGGAGACCACCGCCGAGTTGATGCGCGAGGCGGGCTTTGATGATGCGTCCGCCGAGGCGGTGGAACGGATGATCCGCAAGCAGGGCCTGGGGCGAGATCCCGGGGCCCAGGCGGTGGAAGACTGCGCCTGCCTGGTGTTCCTGGAGAACTACTTCGCGGATTTCTCGAAGCAGATCGACCACGACCACCTGATCCGTATCGTGCAGATGACCTGGAAGAAGATGTCGCCTCGTGCCCATGAGCTGGCGCTTGGCCTGCCCATGGGCAATGAGGCGCGGGGGCTGGTGGAGGAGGCGCTGGGGGGTTAAGCCTGTCCTACCAGCCGGGCGCTGTACCAGGCAATCATGCGCTCCTCGTCGGTGGGAATGACCCAGGCGCCGACGCGGCTGTCGGCGGTGCTGATGCGGCTGGCATTGCGGCGGTTGGCGTCGGGGTCGAGTTCGAGGCCCAGCCACTCGCAGCCCCGGCAGATGGCCTCGCGCACCGGGCCGGCGCGTTCGCCGATGCCGGCGGTGAAGACGAGCTGGTCGAGCCCGCCCAGGGCGGCGGCCAGGCCGCCGATCTCACGCACGGCGCGGTAGGCGTAGAGTTCGATGGCTTCCCGGGCCTCTTCCGCGGGGCTGTCGAGCAGCTCGCGCATGTCGCCGCTGATGCCGGAGACGCCGAGCAGGCCGGAGCGCTTGTAGAGCAGCTCGGTGACCTCCTCGACGCTCATTCCCTCCTGCTGGATCAGGTGCAAGACAAGCCCGGGGTCGAGGCTGCCGCTGCGGGTGCCCATGGGCATGCCCTCGATGGCGGTAAAGCCCATGGTGGAGGCCACGCTGGTGCCATCATGGATGGCACAGAGGCTGGCGCCGTTGCCCAGGTGGGCGACGATCACCCGCTCGCGAGGGGCATCGCCCAGGTGGTGGGGCAGCACCTGGTTGATGTAGTCGTAGGAGAGGCCGTGGAAGCCGTAGCGGATCAGGCCGCGCGCGGTCAGCTCCCGGGGCAGGGCGAACTGGCGGGCGACCTCCGGCTGGCCGGCGTGGAAGGCGGTGTCGAAGCAGGCTACTTGGGGCAGCTCGGGGTAGCGCTCGGCGAGCGGCGCCACCGGGGCGAGGCAGAAGGGCTGATGCAGCGGCGCCAGAGACTCGAGCTCGCTCAGCGCGTCGATGATCTCGGGCGTGAGGAGCACCGGGCGGTGGTAGGCGCGGCCGCCGTGCACCACCCGATGCCCCACCACGGCCAGCGCCAGGTCCGGAAGATCATCGAGCCAGCGCAACAGGCGCGCGGTGGCATCGGGCAGTTCGAGCCGCTCGGGCAGCTCGCCCATGTCGACGTCCACGGGGTTGCCCTCGCCATTCTTCAGCGTCAATCGGGGCTTGCCGCCGTTCAGGCCCGAAAACTTGCCGCGATAGCGGGGCGAAAGGGTGTCCAGGGAGGCGGCGCCCGCCAGCGGGTAGAGGGCAAACTTCAGGCTGGATGAGCCACTGTTGAGGGTCAGGATGTGGCTCATTTCAGGCTCCCTGGTCGGAATCGGGCAGGCCCTTGAGCTTCTGGTGGTCGGCCACCAGCAGGGCCAGCGCGCAGGAGGCCATGCGAGTGATGGCTTCGTCGGCGCGGCTTGTCAGGATGATGGGAACCCGGGCGCCCAGCACCAGGCCGGCGCCGGTGGCATCGGCCAGGTAGGTCAGCTGTTTCATCAGCATGTTGGCGGACTCAAGGTCCGGGGCGACCAGGATATCCGCCCGGCCGGCGACCGGGGAGTCGATGCCCTTGGTGCGCGCGGCGCTCTCCGAGATAGCATTGTCGAAGGCCAACGGGCCGTCCAGGGTGCCGCCCTGGATCTGGCCGCGGTCGGCCATCTTGCAGAGCGCGGCGGCATCCAGGGTGGAGGGGATCTTGGGGTTGATGGTTTCCACCGCGGAGAGAATGGCCACCTTGGGGTCGTGATTGCCCAGGGCATGGGCCAACTCGATGGCGTTGCAGATGATGTCGCGCTTCTGGTCGAGGCTGGGGGAGATGTTGATGGCGGCATCGGTGATGAACAACGGGCGCGGGTAGGTCGGCACGTCGAAGGCCATCACGTGGCTGATGGAGCGCTCTGTGCGCAGACCGCCGTCGCGCTTGAGCACCTCGTGCATCAGCTCGTCGGTGTGCAGGGCCCCTTTCATGAGGGCCTCAGCGCGCCCTTCCCTTACCAGGGCCACGGCGCGTTCCGCGGCGGCGTGGCTATGGGGCACGTCGATCAGCTCGAACTCGCTGATATCGAGCTGGGCGGCATCGGCCGCGGCGCGGATCTTCGCTTCCGGGCCGACCAGCAGGGGAATGATCAGGCCCTGGTGGGCGGCGGCCACGGCGCCGGTCAGCGAGACATCATCCACCGGGTGCACCACGGCCACGGGAATGGCGGGCGGATGGTCGGCCGCGGAGAGGATCTCGTGCAGTCGGCCCCGCTCGGCCAGGCGCACCGTAGGCATCACGGTGCGAGGCCGTCGGATCTTCTCCGTGGGGGCGAGCACCCGGGCCTCGCCCTCGATCACCACCTTGCCCCGCTGGTTCTCGCAGCGGCAGTCCAGGGTCAGCTGCGAGCGAACGTCATCCTTGGCGGTAACGCGTACGCTGACCCTGAGCTTGTCGCCCAGGGCGACCGGCGCCCGGAAGCTCAGCGTCTGTCCCAGGTAGAGGGTGCCGGGCCCGGGCAGCTGGGTGCCCAGCACCGTGGAGATCAGCGCGCCGCCCCACATGCCGTGGGCAATGACCTCCTGGAAGCGGGAGCTGCGCGCGAAGTCGTCGTCCACGTGGGACGGGTTGACGTCCCCGGACATGATGGCGAACAGCTTGATGTCGTCCAGGGTCAGGCGTTTCTCGAGGTGTGCCTCATCGCCTACCTGAATCTCGTCGAAGGTTAGGTTCTCGATATAGCGGTCGTCGTTCTGATGTCTCTCCATCGGGCTCTCCTCAGTACTGGATTTGATCGCCGCCGTCGATGTAAAGCAGAGTGCCGGTGGTGGCGGCCCCTGCCGGTGAGGTCAGATAGACCACCGCATTGCCCACGTCCTCGATACTTGCCAGGCGGCCCAGCGGGGAGCGGGCTTCGCTCTTCTCAAGCAGCTCGTCGAATGCCTCGAGGCTCGAGGCGGCGCGGGTGCGAATCGGGCCGGCCGAGACGGCATGCACACGAATGCCCTGAGGGCCCAGTTCGGCAGCCAGATACCGCATGGCAGATTCCAGTGCGGCCTTCACCGGGCCCATCAGACCATAGTTGTCCACCACGCGCTGAGAGCCATGGTAGGTCATGCACAGCAGAGTGCCGCCCTCGGTCATCAGGGGCTCGGCACGCCGAGCCATGCGCAGGAAGGAGTGGCAGGAGACGTCCATGGCCAGCTTGAAGCCCTCTCGGGAACTATCCACCACCCGGCCATGGAGGTCCTCCAAGGGTGCGAAGGCGATGGAGTGCACCACGAAGTCGATCCGCCCCCAGCGCTCTCTGGCACGGTCGAAGAGAGCGTCCAGCTGGGTGTCATCCTGCACGTCGCAGGGCAGGAGCTCCGGATACCCCATCGCCTCTGCCAGCGGCAGCACCTTGGGCTCGTCGCTGGCGGAGGCATAGGTCACGAGCATCTCGGCCCCTTGCTCGTGCAGGGCCTGGGCGCAGCCGAGAGCGATGCTGTCCTCATTGGCTAGCCCGGTGACAATGCCGACCTTGTTGCGGAGGGAGAACGGGTGGCTCACGGTAGGCAACTCCTCTGATCGAACGCTGCATTGCAGCAAGGAATGTCAATCAGCCTAGCGCAGCTGGCTGGCGGTTGCACACTGCAAGAACTCATCGGGCAGGCTGAACCCTCTCGGCGACACCTCTAGTGACCCATCCGATGCGGAGCGTATGCTGTCGCCAGGGACAGCCGGGCTCTGGCCGGCATGCCAGGTTTCGGCTGTCGAACGCGACCAGTGACAGGAGGCAGCGTCATGCAAGAAAAAACGGATTCGCTGAACGTGTTGGGCCAGCCCCTTGTTCCCTGCGGTCAGGATCCCGTAACCGGATTCTACCGCGATGGCTGCTGTCGTGTGGGGCCGGAAGACCTGGGCGTCCACGCGGTATGTGCCGAGATGACCGCCGAGTTTCTGGCCTTTACCCAGCGCGAGGGGAATGATCTCTCGACGCCTCGCCCCGAGTTCGGCT
>PWEV01000081.1 GCA_003553625.1 Halomonas sp. | reverse complement strand
GCCGGCAGCGAGGGCAAGGCGGTTTCGCTGGTCTGCGTCGACGAGCACGGCCTGCTCAAGGGCATCGAACGGCTGATCAAGCGCGACCTCGAGAAACGCATCGAGCCCGGCTTCGAGCCAGACCCCAACGCCAAGCCCGAGCCCATCGAGAACGGCCGCAATCGCGGTGGCGGTGGTGGTGGCCGCGGCAATGGCAACGGCCAGAGTCGTGGCAACCCCCAGGGCCAGCGTCGCAGCGACGACCAGTCCCAGGCACCCCGCCGTCGTCGCGGTGGCGGAGGTGGTGGCGGCCGCAGGCAGGCCTGATGCTGCCGGCCAGGCCACTAGCGCAGTGGATTTGAATATGCGAATGTAACAAATCTCTGGACCCAGAAGGCCCAACGTCATGCTGAAGCGACTGCTGGGCAAGACGCCCATCGATGTCTGGGTGATCAAGCAGGTCGATTCTGACCTGCTCCACCTTTGCGGCCGCGCCACCCTGGAAGCCAAGCCCAACCGCAAGACGGTGCTGGCGGCACTCGAGGAGTGCCGCTTCGCCGGCGCGGTCAAGATGGCCTCCGGCGGCGCGGTGCTCAACGCCAGGCTCTTCCAGGCGCTGGTGCCGGTGGAGCAGCTCGAACTGCTCCCCGACGGCCAGGCCCGCTGGCGGGAGCGAGACTGGAGCCTCTCCCAGGTGCCCCTGCGCTGCTGGACCTTCCAGGGCCCGCTGGTGTCCCAGCCAGATCCCACCAGTGTCTCCGACGCCCTGATCAGCGCCGAGGATCTCTCCGGCATTCGCCAACGGGTGGCGAAATCTACCCCGCAGCGCCCCGGCGAGGTGGTCTTCAGGCCCGAGAATGCCAACGAGGACCATCCTCTGATGTCGGCGAAGGCGGAAGAGGCCCAACACCAAACACGACCGAAGACAGGAAGAGAGTGGCGCCGTGACGGTCACTGACAGCCGCTCGTCCGACACCTCTTCACGACGCACCCTGCTGGTCTTCATCGGCCTGATGCTGCTGGTGGGGCTTAACCTGCGCCCCGCCCTCTCGAGCCTCGCCCCGGTGCTGGCCCGTATCCAGCAAGATACCGGGCTTTCGCCGCTGTTCATCGGCGCCCTTACCACCCTGCCGGTGCTCTGCCTGGGGCTCTTCGCTCCGATGGCACCCTGGCTGGCCAAGCGTTTCGGACCCGAACAGACACTGGCCGGAGGCCTTGCGCTTCTGGCCGCCGGCCTCGCCCTGCGCGGGGTACCGGTCGTGCCTGCCCTCTTCCTCGGCACCCTGATGGTCGGTGCCGCCATCGGCGTGGCCGGCACCCTGCTGCCGGCACTGGTCAAGCGCGAGTTGCCCGCCGGCGCCGACCTGATGACGGGCGTCTACACCATGGCTCTGTGTCTCGGCGGAGCACTGGGCGCCGGGCTCAGCATCCCTCTGGCCGACTGGCTGGGCGGCTGGCATCTGGGGTTGGCCAGCTGGTCGACGCTGGCGGCACTGGCCCTGGCGGCCTGGCTGCTGCTGGCCCCGCGGCGCGATGAAGCGCCACTGCCCAGCCCAGGCGGATCGATGCGCGACGTGCTGGGCCAGCCCCTGGCCTGGCAGGTGATGCTCTTCATGGGCCTGCAGTCGTCGCTGGCCTATATCGTGTTCGGCTGGCTACCGACGCTGCTGCTGGAGCGCGGCTACGGTGAGGGTGAAGCCGGCTGGATGATGGCCGGCTCGGTGATGGTGCAGTTGCCCGCGGCACTGGGTGCGCCCTGGCTTGCCCGAATGGGCCGCGACCAGCGACCGGCACTGCTCAGCGTCCTGGCGATGATCGGCGGCGGCTTCTGGCTGCTGCTCATCGGGCCAGAGAATCTGCGCTGGCTCGGCATCGTGCTCCTCGGCCTGGGCCAGGGGGGCGGCTTCAGCCTGGCCCTGACGCTGATCGTGCTGCGCACCGGGAACTCCCGGCTGGCGGGCAAGCTCTCCGGCCTGGTCCAGGGCGGCGGCTATACGCTGGCCGCCATGGGCCCCCTGGGCGTCGGCGTGATGCTGCAGCTCGACCTGGAGCTCGCTACCATCACCGCCGTTCTGCTGGCGATCTGTGCCTCCGCCGCTGCCTTTGCCCTGTTCGCCGGGCGCAATCGCCGCCTGGAGATCGATGCCAAGGGTCAGCTGGTCACCCGCTGACTCGGTATCGCACCCGCCTTTCCCGCCATTCATGGCGGGCCTCCTGCCGCCCGGTTAGACTCACTTGACACCCTCCAGCGGCGATACTGGCATGCATGACGACAGGGTAGCGGCACTCGAGGCCCGAGGTCTGTCGCGCACCTACCAGATGGGCGAGGTCACCCTCCAGGCCCTGTCCGGTGTGGACCTGACTCTCTACCGCGGCGAACTGCTGGTGATGCTGGGCGCCTCGGGTTCCGGCAAGTCCACCCTGCTCAACATCCTCGGCGGCCTCGATACGGCCACCGGAGGCGAGGTGTGCTATGTCGACCGCAGCGGCCAGCGCCGAAGCCTGACCGGCGCAAGCCAGCGTGCGCTCACCCGCTTTCGCCGCCACCACGTCGGCTTCGTCTTCCAGTTCTACAACCTGATCTCGAGCCTTACCGCCCGGGAAAACGTGGCCATCGTCACCGAGATCGCCCGGAACCCCATGACCCCGGAGTCGGCCCTGGCCATGGTCGGCCTCGGCGAGCGCCTCGACCACTTCCCCTCCCAGCTCTCAGGCGGCGAGCAGCAGCGAGTGGCCATCGCCCGCGCCGTGGCCAAGCAGCCCGACCTGCTCCTCTGCGACGAACCCACCGGCGCCCTGGACTTCCGCACCGGCATCCGCGTCCTCGAGGTGCTCGAGACCATCAACCGCGAGATCGGCACCACGGTGGCCATCATCACCCACAACGAGGTGATCGGCGAGATGGCCGACCGGGTGATCCGCCTGCGCGACGGCAGGGTCGACGAGATCCACGTCAACGCCATCCGGCGCCCGGCCCGCGAGCTACGCTGGTGATTCTGCGATGATGACCCTCGACCGCAAGCTCACTCGCGACCTCTGGCGCCTCAGGGGCCAGGCGCTGGCCATCGCCGTGGTGATCGCCGGCGGCGTCATGACGCTGATCCTCTCGGTGACCACCCTGGAAGCACTCTCCGGGGCCCGAGAGCGCTTCTACGCCAGCCACCACTTCGCCGAGGTGTTCGCCGACGTCAAGCGCGCGCCGCTGGGGGTGGTGCCCCGCCTGCAGGAGATCGAGGGGGTCAACCTGATCGAGCCGCGGGTGCAGGCCGCCATGCGCCTCTCGGTGGCAGGCTTCGACGATCCGGTACGCGGGCTGGCCCAGTCGATTCCCGATGGCCGCCAGCCGATGCTCAACCGCCTGCACCTGGTGGCCGGCGGCCTGCCCGAGCCGGGGCGCGACGACCAGGCGGTGGTTTCCGATGCCTTCGCCGAGGCCCATGGGCTGGTGCCGGGCGATAGCCTGGAGGCGATCATCGATGGACGCCGAGTGCGGCTGCGGCTCGCCGGTATCGCCCTGAGTCCCGAGTTCCTCTATCAGGTCGCCCCTACCGACCTGATGCCCGACTATCAGCGCTATGCCGTGCTGTGGATGAACCAGCGCACACTGGCCAATGCCTTCGGCATGGAGGGGGCCTTCAACCGGCTCACCCTGACCCTGCAGGCCGGGGCACAGCGCGAGGCGGTCATCGATGCCCTGGACCTGGCCCTGGCCCGCTACGGCGGCACCGGCGCCTGGACCCGCGACGACCAGCCCTCCCACCGCTTCCTCGAGGAGGAGCTCAACCAGCAGCGCATTCAGGCCACGGTGCTGCCGACGATCTTCCTGGCGGTCTCGGCCTTCCTGCTCCACGTGGTGATGGGCCGCCTGATCCAGACTCAGCGCGAGCAGGTGGCCGTGCTCAAGGCCTTCGGCTACCGGGACGCCGAACTGGCACGCCACTTCGGGCTGCTGGCCGGGATGATCGTGCTGCTGGGCTGGGCGCTGGGCGTGGCCCTGGGCGCCTGGGCAGCCAGCGGGATGGCCGGCCTCTACCGTGACTACTTCCGCTTCCCCGAGATGCCCTTCCGGGTGCCTCTCTGGGCGCTGGCGCTGTCGCTGGCAGTGGTGGCCCTGGCCACCCTGCTCGGCACCTGCCAAGCAGTATGGCAGGCGGTGAGCCGGCCGCCCGCCGAGGCCATGCGCCCGCCGGCGCCGGCGCGCTTTCGCCGCAGCTGGCTGGAGCGCGTTCTGCCGCCTGCGCTGCTCGGTCACGAGGGTCGCATCGTCCTGCGCCACCTCGCCCGCCACCCCGCCAAGGCCGGCCTCTCGGTGGCAGGCATCGCCCTCTCCGCGGGCCTGCTGATGATGGGGGCCTACCAGCTCGACGCCGTGGAGGCGATGATCGACCAGCAGTACCGCCAGGTGCTGCGCATGGACATGGAACTCACCTTTGCCGAGGCGACCCCCGCCCGGGCCGCCGGTGAGCTGCGCCACCTGCCCGGAGTGCTCGCGGTGGAGACCTGGCGCCGGGTGCCGGTGACCCTGATTCACGGCCATCGCGAGGAGCGCACCAGCCTGCTGGGCATGGAACCCGAGCCGCAGCTGCGCCAGGTGCTGGACGGCGACGGGCGTCCTCAGCGCCTGCCCGAGGCGGGCCTGATGCTGACCCGCTACCTGGCCGAGTCGCTGGACGCCCGGGTGGGCGACCAGCTCGAGGTGGCGATCATGGAGGGCCAGCGTCGCCACGTAACGCTGCCGCTGGCCGCCCTGGTGGACGAACCGCTCGGCGTGGGTGCCTACCTCACCCGCGAACGGCTCAATGCACTGATGGGCGAGGGACCCGCGATCAGCGGCGCCTGGCTGCTGGTGGATTCCGATCGGCGCGAGGCGCTCAACGCGGCCCTGTGGAAGATGCCCGGCGTGGCCGCCATCGGCCGGCTCGACCAGGCCGAGCGCGGCATCCGCGACTATCTGGACGAGACGATCCTGCTGTTTGCAGCGATCTTCGTGGCCATCGCCACCTCGATCGGCTTCGGCGTGGTCTACAACAACGCTCGCATCACCTTTGCCGAGCGCGCCCGGGAACTCGCGACCCTGCAGGTGCTGGGTTACTCCCGGGCCGAGGTGTCACGCATCCTGCTCGGCGAGATCGCCCTGTTGACCCTCGTCGCCATCCCGCCGGGCTGGGCCATCGGCATCGTCTTCAGCCGCCTGCTCAACCAGGCCTTCAGCAGCGACCTGTTCCGCATCCCGCTGGTGCTCACGCCCCAGGCCTTCGGCATCGCCGCCAGCGGTGTGCTCGCCGCCTCGCTGGCGGTGGCGCTGCTGGTGGTGCGACGCATCGGCCGACTGGACAAGCTGCGCGTGCTCAAGGCCGTGGAGTGACCGATATCACCTCGCACTGGCATTACCAGCGTCGCTGCCAGAGGAAGCACAAGGAGATTGCCCCATGACACTACGCGCCTGGACTCGCCCCCTGCTATGGAGTCTCGCGGGTCTCGCCCTGCTGGCCCTGCTGGCCTGGGCGATGCGCCCGGCGCCGGTACCGGTCAGCGTGGCCCGGGTCAACGCCGCGCCCTTCGTCGACTCGGTGATCGAGGAGGGGCGGACGCGGCTGCGCGACACCTGGAACGTCTCGGCACCCATCGCCGGCTACCTGCAACGGGTGGTGCTGGAGGTTGGTGACGAGGTGGAGCAGGGCCACCCCCTGTTCCTCCTCGAACCCAGTCCAGCACCGGCCCTGGACCCGCGGTCACGCCAGCAGGCCGAGGAGACCCTGCAGGCGGCCGAAGCGCGCCTGCGGACCGCCCGGGCCAATCTGGAGACCGCTCGTGCCGAGCGCCGCTTCGCCGAGGCCGAGTTCGAACGCTACCGCACCCTGCATCTGCGAAATCTGGTCTCCACCGCCGACCTGGACCAGCGTCGCAGCCAGCGCGACCGCCAGCGCGCCATCGAGAGCGGTGCCGCCTCCAGCGTCGAGGCGGCACGCTTCGAGGTGGAGAGCGCCAGAGCGGTGCTGGCGATAGCCAGTGGACAGCGCGACGACGCCGATCAGCCCCCCCTGGCGGTTCGCGCACCCATCAGCGGCACGGTGCTGACCCGCTACCGCTGCTGCGAGGGAAGCGTCGCCGCCGGCGAACGCATTCTCGAGATCGGCAGCCTGTCGGACCTGGAGGTCCAGGTCGACCTGCTCTCCATGGATGCCGTGCGGGTGCGCCCCGGCATGGCGGTTCGCCTGACCGGCTGGGGTGGCGAGGAGGCGCTGGCAGGGGTAGTGCGGCGCATCGAGCCCGCCGGCTTCACCCGTGTCTCGGCGCTGGGCGTCGACGAGCAGCGCGTGCCGGTGATCGTCGACTTCGCCGAAGAGCTCGACCCCGCTGTGCTGGGCCTGGGCAGCGGTTTTCGGGTCGACGCCGAATTCCTGGTCTGGCAGGCCGAGGAGGTGCTGCAACTGCCCACCAGCGCCCTGTTCCGCGCCGACGGAGAGACGGTGGTGTACCGCGTGGAGGAGGAACGCGCCCGCCAGGTCCCGGTTACCCCGGGGCGGCGCAGCGGCCTCGTCACCCAGGTGCTCGGCGGGCTGGAGGCCGGTGATATCATCATCACCCACCCCGGTGCGCGGGTCGCCGAAGGCGTGCGGGTTCGCATCGACGGGTGATCCTGGCAGGCGCCTCCGCTGCCCCTTATCGTGCCGCTTTTGATCGGCACTCTTATCTGCACTCTTATCGACACTCTGCTCCGGAGCCCTCATGACCCAGGATACCGCTCTCGCTACGTCGCGCCCGCTGCTGGTGATCTATACCGGGGGCACGCTAGGCATGGTGGAAAGCGACGCCGGCCTGGTGCCGGGCGTCGATATCGAGGCGCGCCTGACCCGCGCCCTGGGTGCCCTGCCTGCGGAACGCCGCACGGCACTGCCCGACTTTGAAGTACTGACCTTCCCCGACCCCATCGATTCCAGCGCTGCCACTCCCCGGGAGTGGCAGCGCCTGGCCGGCGAGATCGCCCAGCGCCATCGGAACCACCCGGGCATCGTGGTGCTGCATGGCACCGATACCCTGGCCTGGACGGCATCGAGCCTGGCCTACCAGCTGCAGGGCGTGGACCGGCCCGTGGTGGTGACCGGCGCCATGCAGCCGCTGGAAGCCGAGGGCAGCGACGCTGCCGACAACGTCGAGCTGGCCCTGAGGTTCGCCGTCAATCCGGCACTTCAGGAAGTGGCCATCGCCTTCGGCGGCAAGCTGCTGCGCGGGGTGCGGGCACGCAAGTGGCAGTCGAGGGATGCGGATGCCTTCGCCAGCCCCAACTACCCGCTGCTCGGGGAGCGCATCGGCATGGATCCCATCCTCTACCCCGAGCGGGGCCTGGTGCGCCAGCAGCGCGGCGCCCCGCGTTTCGAACTGCCCGACTACGGCCCGCTGGCGGAGGGTGGCGTGGCCCGCATCGCACTCTGGCCCGGCATCACCGCCCGCCAGGTCGCCGCCTGGCTTCAGGATCCGGCACTCAAGGGGGCTCTGCTGGAGGTGTGGGGAGGCGGCAACGTGCCGGAAGATCCCGAACTGCTGGGCGTAATCGCCGAGGCCAGCGGTCAGGGCAAGCTGCTGGCAGCGATCAGCCAGTGCCCCCATGGCGGCATCGATATCGGCCACTATGCGGCCGGCCAGGGACTGAACGAAGCCGGCGTTCTCTCGGCGGATGACATGACCCCGGAGGCGGCCCTGACCAAGCTCGTCCACCTGCTGGCCCAGCCCCTTGCCCATGGCGAGCGCCGGCGGCGCTTCCTCACCCGGCTGGTGGGCGAGCGCTGAAAATGATGGTCACCAGCGTTGATGCCGGCCATGCAACTCGAGGCGCAAGCCGCTATGGTGAGGTCTCGTCCAACATCGCTCCAACCCGCAAGGAGAGCCACCATGGAACATCCGGATCATCCCTTCACCGAACTCTTCGAGCAGCTGGGCCTGGCCTCGGACCCGGAAGCGATCAAGCGGTTCATCGAACGCAACGGCCCGATCCCCGAGGACGTGCCCTTGCCCGATGCATCCTGCTGGAACGAGGGGCAGGCTGACTTCCTGCGCGAGGCACTCGAGGCGGACGCCGACTGGGCCGAAGTGGTCGACCATCTGAACGCCTCACTGCGCAAGGCGTAACGGCCCCCGATGGCCAGGCTAACCGCTGGTGGCCTGGCCATTGGCCTCCACTCGGCGCCGCACCCAGGCGCCGAGCAGCAGTAGCGCGGTGAGCGCCAGCAGCGGAAGCACCACGCTGACGCTCATGACTTCATCACTCTCCACCGCTTCCAGGGCACCATAGATGGCGCTGGCGTAGACCGCCCACTTGACCCCCAGGCCGATGGTGGCCGCCAGCAGGAAGGTCCCCAGGGGCAGGCGCAGCAGACCCGCAGCATAGTTGACCACCGAGTGGGGAAAACCCGGCAGCACGCGCAGGGCGCACTGGGTCATGAAGTCGCTGCGCCGCTCCAGGCGACGCATGATCTTGCGAGTCAGCCCCTTGGGGGTCCAGCGATCCCCCACCCGGGCAGAGAGCCAGTAGGCACCGAGGGCACCGACCACACTACCGACGATCAGCATCGGCGTGGCCGCCAGGGGCGGGTAGAAGGGAGCGATCAACCAAAGGCCGATGCTGCCGGGCAGGCCGAGCGCCAGGGTCACCGCCATCACCAGGATGACGCCGATGATCACTACCGGATGGTGGGACGCTTCGGACGCCCAGCGCTGCAGGGAGGCCAGGTCGGGGGAGTGCCAGATCCACAGGTAGAGCGCCATCAGCAGCAGCGCCCCCACCGCTACCACCCGCCAGAGGCGACGCAGTGAACTATCGTTGAACATCAAACGGTTTCCAGAGCACAGTGACGCTCATGGTGCCACGTCGGGCGCGCCGGGTGCCAGTATGAAACGGCATCGGCCCGGCCTCCGAGGAGACCGGGCCGATGGAGTGCTGGCCGGCTGTCAGTACAGAATATCGCGAATCACCTCATAGATGATGTCGTTGGCGGCATCGACCAGGATGGCATCGGGGCCAGCCCGCCGCCACTCGTAGCCTTCATAGCGTGGCAGGCGGTCCAGGGAGCGCTCGTCGAAGCGCTTGGCAATGCCGGGAGGCAGCGGCTTGCCGCGCTCGAGGTTCATACGGATCCCCGGCGGCAAACCGGCACGCTCGTCTTCACGAACCCAGTCGCGGCGCTCGCCGAAGAGCCGACGCAGTTCGCGCTCGTCGATACTCGGGCCGCTGCGATAACGGTCGTCGCGGCGGTCACGATCACGATAGCTATCTTCACGTCGTTGGCGGTCGCGATAGCCATCTTCGCGACGTTCACGCTGGCGAGTCTCTTCCTGGCCTCGGCTGGCACCGCGGCCAGGATGACCCTGTTCTCCTCGATCCTGTCGCTGCCCCTGACCTTGTCCCTGTCCCTGTCCATGAGAGGCTCCCTGTCCATGAGAGGCTCCCTGGCCGCGGCCAGGATTGTCGGCGGGCTGGGCCAGTGCGGGGCCTGCCGCCATCAGCAGCACCAGGCTGGACGAGGCCAGGGCCAGGCGCAGATCGATTCGCTTGCTCATGTGAACCTCCGGTTCCATGGGGGGATGTCGTCTAGATTAGCCCCCAATGATGCAGCCGGTGTGAATACGACTGTCGCACATCCGAGACACCGCTCGGAATGACTCTGCCGCCCCCACCGCTGATGGGGGGCCGTCACCCGACCCTCGGCCTATTTCAGGTCGCGCATCAGCAGCGCGAACTCGATGCGTTCCGGCGCGATGGCCTCGCCCGGCACCGGAATGCGCACCACGTGACCGGAGCCCGGGGCCGCCCCCACTGATTCGCCGCGCTTGTTCTCGATATGCTCGAGCACGAAGCGGCGGTTGCCGCCGGGCAGCATCAACTCCATGCCGTCACCCACCTCGAAGCGGTTCTTGACGTCCACCTCCAGCGAGCCGCGATCCGGGTCGTAGCCGATCACCTCGCCGACGAACTGCTGGTGCACACCCACCGAGTTGCCCTGCTCATAGTTCTGGTACTCATCGTGGACATGGCGGCGGTAGAAGCCCTCCGTGTACCCCCGGTTAGCCAGGTTGTCGAGCTCATCCATCAATCGCATGTCGAAGGGGCGACCGGCCACGGCGTCATCGATGGCCCGGCGGTAGACCTGGGCGGTACGCGCGACATAGTAGTGGGACTTGGTGCGCCCCTCGATCTTGAGCGAGGTAACGCCCATCTCGGCGAGCTGCGGCACGTGCTGCACGGCGCGCAGATCCTTGGAGTTCATGATGTAGGTGCCGTGCTCGTCCTCGAACACCGGCATCAACTCGCCGGGGCGGGTGCGATCCTCGATCAGCGCCGAGAGCTCGTCCTGACCCTCCACCCCGCCGGCGGTGGCCGTGCTTGCTGAAGCGCTTTCCACCACTTCGGCACTACCGCCCCCGGAGGCGATCAGCCCACCGCCCTGCTGTCCGCCTTCTCCGGGGGTCCAGATCCCGCTTCCCGCATGGGCGCGGGCGGAGTTGGCGGGCACCAGGTCGCCGGTCTCGTCATGGGCCGCGGCCACGGTGTTGTACTTCCAGCGGCAGGCGTTGGTGCAGGTGCCCTGATTGGGGTCACGATGGTTGAAGTAGCCGGAGAGCAGGCAACGCCCGGAGTAGGCGATGCACAGGGCGCCATGAACGAAGGTCTCGATCTCCAGGTCCGGACACTCGGCGCGGATCTCGCCGATCTCGGCAAGCGACAGCTCACGGGAGAGGATGATGCGGCTGATGCCCTGCCGCTGCCAGAACCGGGCCGCGGCCCAGTTGACCACGTTGGACTGCACCGATAGGTGGATCACCTGATCCGGCCAGCGCTCGCGGACCATCATGATCAGACCCGGGTCGGACATGATCAGCGCGTCCGGACCGGCCTCGATCACCGGCTCCATGTCGCGCAGGTAGGTCTTCAGCTTGCTGTTGTGGGGTGCAATGTTCGAGGCCACATAGAACTGCTTGCCGCGCTCGTGGGCGTAGGCGATGCCCTTGTGCAGGTTATCGATCTTGAAATCGTTGTTACGCACGCGCAGCGAATAGCGGGGCTGGCCGGCGTAGACCGCATCCGCCCCGTAGGCGAAGGCGTAGCGCATGTTCTTGAACGTTCCCGCGGGGGAGAGCAGTTCCGGGGCTTGCATCTGGAGTCACCGTTGTCAGGACGATGGCCCCCCGGGCGAAGCCGCCCAAGGGGCAAAGGGTTTGGAAGGCGCGAAAGTCTAGCAACTGCCAGGGAATCTGGCCAGAAAGCGACGATTTGCGTACACTGCCCGGCGCCGGACCGGACCCCGGAACGCCGCTGCGACGGCCCGATAAATTCTCCGATCAGAGTTGACCCATGACCCTTTCTGCTTCCCCCACGGCGGCCGCTCGCCGCACCGTGGTGATCTACTCCGGCGGCATGGATTCCTATACCGTGCTGCACCGTGCCCTGCGCGAAGGGCTCGACGTCCACGCCCTCTCCTTCGACTACGGACAGCGCCACGCCCGCGAGCTCGAGGTCGCCGAGCGCGTCTGCCGTGGGCTCGGCGTGCCCCACCAGGTGGTGGACATCCGCGCGATCCACGGCCTGATCGACAACTCCGCGCTGACCGATGCCAGCCGTGCGCTGCCCGAGGGCGATTACGGCGAGGAGAACCTCAGCGCCACGGTCGTCCCCAATCGCAACATGATCCTGCTCGCGCTGGCCATCGCCAAGGCGGTGAATATCGGCGCCGGCCGGGTCGACTATGGCGCCCACGGCGGCGACCACGTGCTCTACCCCGACTGCCGCCCCGAATTCGTCGAGGCCATGAACGCCGTAGCCGGCATCGCCAACTTCGATGCCGTCGAGATCCACGCCCCCTTCCTGCGCGCCACCAAGACACAGATCCTCGCCGAGGGCCTGGCCATGGGGCTCGACTACGCCGACACCTGGACCTGCTACCGGGGCGAGGCGCTTGCCTGCGGACGCTGCGGCAGCTGCCGCGAGCGTCTGGCGGCCTTCGCCGCCAACGGGGTCGATGATCCCATTGACTACGCCGAAGGGGTCGCCTGATGTACCACGTCAAGGAAGCCTTCTACACCCTGCAGGGCGAGGGCGGTCAGGCGGGTCGCGCCAGCGTGTTCTGCCGGTTCTCGGGCTGCAACCTCTGGTCCGGCCGGGAGGCGGACCGGACCGCCGCGGCCTGCCGCTTCTGCGATACCGACTTCATCGGCACCGATGGCCAGAATGGCGGCCGCTTCGCCGATGCCGCGCTCCTGGCCGACCATCTGACAGCGCTATGGCCCGATCGAGACGGCCAGGGAGCGAAAGCCGGCACCCCCTATGTGGTGTTCACCGGTGGCGAACCGCTGTTGCAGCTCGATGAGCCGCTGATCCAGGCCATGCATGGCCGGGGCTTCGAGGTCGCCGTGGAGACCAATGGCACCCTGCCCGCTCCTGCCGGCATCGACTGGCTGTGCGTCAGCCCCAAGGGTCGGAACGCCCTGGCCATTACCGCCGGGAACGAGCTGAAACTGGTCTACCCTCAGACCGATGCGCCCCCCGAGCACTTCGCCGGACTGGCGTTCGACCACTACTTCCTGCAGCCCATGGACACCGGACCCGGTGCCGCCGGGCTCCCTGTCGACACTGCGGTCAACACGACGGCCGCCAGCGTGGCGTATTGCCTCGCCCACCCACAGTGGCGACTGTCGCTACAGACCCACAAGATCACGGGGATCGACTGATGACGCTATTCGTCAACCGCCTGACCCAGCTCGACGTCTCCTGGTGGTGTCCCACCCGGGGCCTGGTCGGGGCCAGCTGGCACGTTGACGTCGAGCTCGACGGTGAGCTAGGTGATGACGGCATGCTGTTCGACTTCGGCGAGGTAAAGCCCTGGATCAAGCAGCGCCTGGATGCCGGTGTCGATCACACCCTGCTGGTACCCAGTCGCGCTCCGGGGCTTGAGGTCCAGGATTGCCGCGAGGGGCTCTGCATCAGCACCACCCTGCCCTGGGCCATGGAGTTGCGGGCACCGCGCCAGGCGCTGACCCTGCTGCCCTGGCGGGAGATCAGCGCGGAGCGCCTGGCCGACCATCTGGCGGCGGAGCTGATGCGCCGCCCCCCGCCGCGGGTCAGCGACATTCGACTGCGCCTGCGGGAAGAGGAGATCGAAGGGGCGGCCTACACCTACAGCCACGGACTGCGACGCCACGTCGGCAACTGTCAGCGCATCGCCCACGGCCACCGCTCACGGCTCTATATCTGGCAGCTCGGCAAGCGCGTCCCCGCGCTGGAGCACCGGTGGGCCGATTGGCTGGCGGATCGCTACCTGGTCGACGAGGCCGACATCGTCACCGGCGACGAGCCGGCCTGGAAGGCGCTGCTGACGACCCGCTATCGAACGGACCAGGGACAGTTCTTCCTGCGCCTGCCCGAGGAGCGCTGCCATGTGCTGCCGACGCCCACCACGGTGGAGTGGATCGCCGACTGGCTAGCCCAGCAGATCGCCAGCGACACGGGCTGCGAGACCCGGGTTCAGGCCTTCGAGGGCATCGACAAGGGCGCCATCGCCCAGGCCGTGCCATGACGGCTGGAGCCACCTCGCTCAACGGAAAGAGCCCTCTCGAAGACGCCTGCCGTCCGGGGTGCGGGGCCTGCTGCATCGCCCCCTCGATCAGCACGCCAATACCCGGCATGCCCGAGGGCAAGCCCGCCGGGGTCCGCTGCGTTCAGCTGGATGACGACAATCTCTGCCGGTTGTTCGGCGACCCGCGCCGCCCGACGGTATGCGAGCGATTCAGTTTCGATGTGACCCTGTGCGGAGAGCGGCGCGAGCAGGCGCTTGAGCGCATCGCCGCTCTGGAAATCGCCACCGAATAGCATCAGGCGATGCGTCCCAGCGCCTTGAGTGTTACCAGCAGGTCGGCGACCTGCTCGCCGGGCTGCTGATACTCCTGCATCAGCGCACGGAGTCGATCCTCGAAGGGATTCCGGTCGAGCCGCTCGTCTTCCTGAACGGGCGCCGCGGCAAGTAACGGGGGTTCAAGAGCGGTATCAGGAGCGTTATCGCAGCCTTCGAGTTCACGAAGTGCCTCGGCAAAGGCGTCATCGAGTTCACGGAACTGGCGCAGCTTTTCACGCTCGTCCATCGGTTTTTGCTGAGTGTGTTGTTTCATTTGTAACCGGCTGCTCGTGGGGACGGCTCAAAGGGAAGAGGATTCGGAAAAGAACGGTAACTAGCCATTTCCCGCATAGTGGTGCGGAACATCATTATACCGCCGTCAGAAACGTGGGCGAAGCGGGTGATCGATACACCGACGGCGCCCTGAAGGCGCCGCCGACGAAACGAGCATGAACCGCGGAGGGTGTGCCCGATTACTCTTCGACGCGTACCAGCCAGGACTCGACGGTGTCGCTGCTGTACTCGTCCTTCCAGGCCTTCAGCGTCTTGTGGTTGCCACCGCGAGTCTCCACGACTTCACCGGTGTTGGGGTTCTTGTAGATCTTGAGCTTGCGCTTGCGGCGAACGCCTGCCGGTGCGGAAGCCGCCTTGGGCGCGCTTCCGGCGGGCTTGGGATCAAGCAGTGCGATCACGTCGGCGGCACTCTTGTCGAACTCCTTCATCAGCGACTCGAGGCGATCCTTGAACTCGAGTTCGGACTGGAGGCGCTTGTCGTTCTGCAGCTTCTCCATGTTGGACTGGAGCTCTTTCAGCTGCTGTTCCATCTGCATGTATTCGTTGATCAGAGACATTATCTGACTTCCTTCTTGGGGGGTGGCTAATGCAACGGGAGCGGCATTATCTGACAATAGACATATAGTTTGCAATAGTCTGGACGATACCGAGACTCAACGCAACTCAAGCATAACTATCACGCATCAATAACGGATACCGCGGAGTGAGCAGAACAGGGAAAAACAACGAGTCTCACCGGCAAGTTTGAGCGACCCCTATCACACTGGTAAATCGTCAATAACCAGAGCGTACTGCGAGTGTTCTCAATCGGGGGCTTGAAGTCAGAAGCTCGGGAAATGAAGTACAAAAAAACCGCCGCCCCGAGGGGCGGCGGTTCTTGTTCCGTCGGGAAGAGGCTTCCCGATCAGTCCTGACCCATCTGCTGCTTGATGAGATCGCCGATGGTCATCGGACCACCGCTCTCGGGAGACTCTTCACGCAGCTTCTTCAGGTTCTGACGAGTATCGTCCTGATCCTTGGCCTTGACGGACAGGGCGATCTGACGGTTCTTGCGATCGACACCGATGATACGGGCCTCGACGCTGTCGCCTTCGTTCAGAATGTTACGGGCATCCTCGACGCGATCGGCGCTGAGCTCGGAGGCCTTCAGCACGGCGACGACATCGGTCGCCAGCTCGACCTGAGCCTGCTTGGCATCGACCTCGACCACACGGCCGGTGACGATGGTGCCCTTGTCGTGAACGGCCAGGTACTCGGCCACCGGATCGGTATCGAGCTGCTTGATACCCAGGGAGATGCGCTCACGCTCCGGATCGATGGAGAGGATCACCGCCTCGGCCTCGTCGCCCTTCTTGAAACCGCGTACGGCTTCTTCACCGGTATCGGTCCAGGAGATGTCGGACAGGTGAACCAGGCCGTCGATGCCGCCTTCCAGACCGATGAAGATACCGAAGTCGGTGATCGACTTGATGGTACCGGCAACGCGGTCGCCCTTGTTGTAGCGGCCGCTGAAGTCTTCCCACGGGTTGGTGGTGCACTGCTTGATACCCAGGGAGATACGACGACGCTCCTCGTCGATATCCAGCACCATGACGTCAACATCGTCACCGACCTGGACAACCTTGGACGGATGGATGTTCTTGTTGGTCCAGTCCATCTCGGAGACGTGGACCAGGCCCTCGACACCCTCTTCCAGCTCGGCGAAGCAGCCGTAGTCGGTGAGGTTGGTGACGGTAGCGTGAACCTTGGTGCCTTCCGGGTAACGATCCTTGATGTTGACCCAGGGATCTTCGCCCAGCTGCTTCAGGCCCAGGGAGACACGGTTGCGCTCGCGATCGAACTTGAGCACCTTGACGCTGATCTCGTCACCCACGGCAACGATCTCGCTCGGGTGCTTGATGCGCTTCCAGGCCATGTCGGTGATGTGCAGCAGGCCGTCGACGCCGCCGAGGTCGACGAAGGCGCCGTAGTCGGTCAGGTTCTTGACGATACCAAGGATCTGCTGGCCTTCCTGCAGGGTGGCGAGCAGGGCCTCACGCTCGGCGCTGTTCTCGGCTTCGAGCACGGCACGGCGGGAGACGACGACGTTGTTGCGCTTCGGGTCAAGCTTGATGACCTTGAAGTCGAGTTCCTTGTTCTCGAGATGCGTGGTGTCGCGCACCGGACGCACATCGACCAGGGAACCCGGAAGGAAGGCACGGATAGAGTCGACATCGACGGTGAAACCGCCCTTGACCTTGCCGTTGATCACGCCCTTGACGATTTCATCTTTCTCGAAGGCCGCTTCCAGGATCTTCCACGCTTCGGCGCGCTTGGCCTTTTCGCGGGAGAGGCGTGTCTCGCCGAAACCGTCCTCGACGGCTTCCAGGGCAACGTGAACTTCGTCGCCGATGGCGATGGACAGGTCGCCATTTTCGTCGCGGAACTGTGACGCGGGGATCTGACCTTCGGACTTCAGGCCGGCATTGACGGTGACCCAGTCACCCTCGATGTCGACGATGGTAGCCACGACGATAGCGCCCGGCTCCATGTTGATGTCCTGGAGAGATTGTTCAAACAAATCAGCAAAGCTTTCGCTCATGGTGTTCCTACGTGATCAACGTTAAGTGCGGTTATGCCGCTTCCTCCGCACCACCAGCGAGTGCGGGCCTTATTTACACAGCCCCCGGAGATGTTAGCGCTGGTTCGACCTGGCTCGGCTATCGGAAATCGCTACCAAACCACGTCATCACATGCTGCCGGGGGCGCCGCAAGGGGGTTTCAGATGGCAGACGCCAGACCACGTTCGGTCAGCAATTCCGTCAGCCGATCCACCACTTCCGGTATCGTCAGGCGCGTGGTGTCAAGCGTGATGGCATCATCTGCCGGCTTGAGCGGGGCCACGCTGCGCTGCATATCGCGTGCATCGCGCGCCTGAATCTCCTTCAAAAGACTCGATAGACTAGCATCCACCCCGGCTTCCCGCAACTGCAGCTGACGCCGTCGCGCCCGCTCCTCGGCGCTGGCGGTGAGGAAGATCTTCAGCGGGGCGTCGGTGAACACCACGGTCCCCATGTCGCGGCCGTCGGCCACCAGCCCGGGTGGCTTCCTGAAGTCGCGCTGGCGCTGCAGCAGGGCCTGGCGCACCGCCGGCAGCGCCGCCACCCGGGAGGCGGCATCACCCACCTGCTCGGTGCGGATGGTGGCGGTGGCGTCGTCGCCCTCCAGCAGGATGCGGGTAGCGTGCGCCTCTGCCACGAAAACCACGTCGAGCCTCGCCGCCACCCGGGCGAGCCCCGTCTCGTCGTCCAGGGCCACGCCGTGCTTGCCGGCGGCCAAGGCGGTCAGGCGATAGAGGGCGCCGCTGTCCAGCAGGTGCCAGCCCAAGCGCTCGGCCACCAGGCGGCTGATGGTGCCCTTGCCGGCGCCGCCGGGGCCATCGATGTCCAGTACCGGCACGGTAGTCTTGGCGATGGTCATACGCCCTCCTCGGCCGCTTCCTCCTCGAGGACGAGACCCACCTTGCGTGCCAGCTCGATGAAGCCGGGGAAGGAGGTGGCCACGTTGGCGCAGTCATCGATGATGATCTCGTCGCCGGCGCGCAGCGCGGCGATGGCAAACGACATGGCGATGCGGTGATCGCCCAGGCTGTCGATCCGCCCGCCACCATAGTTGTGACCGTCGACACGGCCTCCCCCCAGGATATCGATGCCATCCTCGAGGAGAGTGTGCTCGACGCCGATAACGGCCAGGCCGTTGGCCATGGCCTGCAGGCGGTCGGACTCCTTGACGCGCAGCTCCTCGGCCCCGCGCAGGCGCGTCACGCCCTCGGCATTGGCCGCGGCGATAAACAGCGCCGGGAACTCGTCGATGGCCAACGGCACCTGCTCCACCGGAATATCGATGCCTTTCAGCGGGGCATGACGAATATGCAGGTCCGCCACCGGTTCGCCGCCCACCTCGCGCTGATTGGAGAGGGTCAGGTCGGCCCCCATCAGCTGGAGAATGTTGATCACCCCGATGCGGGTGGGATTGATGCCGACGTGCTCCAGCACCAGGTCGGCCCCCGGGGTGATCGCCGCGGCCACCAGGAAGAAGGTGGCCGACGAAATATCGGCGGGCACGTCGATGGGGGCGGCAGTCAGCTTGCCACCGCCGGAGAGCCAGCAGGTGTCACCCTCGCGGTGCACCTCGTAGCCGAAGCCCTGGAGCATGCGCTCGGTGTGATCGCGGGTCGGCGCCGGCTCTCGCACTCGGGTCTCGCCCTCGGCGTAGAGTCCGGCGAACAGCAGGCAGGACTTCACCTGGGCACTGGCCATGGGCATGTCATAGGTGATGCCCTTCAACGCCTTGCCGCCGTGAATGCGCAGCGGGGGTCGGCCTCCCTCCACGGTGTCGATCTCGGCGCCCATCTGGCGCAGCGGATCGGCCACCCGGCCCATGGGGCGCTTGGTCAGGGAGGCATCGCCGGTGAGTTCGGTGTCGAAGCCCTGGCCGGCCAGCAGCCCGGCGAACAGACGCATGGCGGTGCCGGCGTTGCCCACGTAGAGCGGGCCACTCGGCGCCTTGAGGCCGTGCAGGCCCACGCCGTGAACGGTCACGCGGCCCTGGTGTGGCCCTTCGATGGCCACCCCCATCTCGCGGAACGCCTGCAGGGTAGCCAGGCTGTCCTCCCCCTCAAGGAAACCCTTCACCTCGGTGACACCCTCGGCCAGGGCGCCGAGCATGATGGAGCGGTGGGAGATCGACTTGTCGCCGGGCACACGAATGCGACCGGTCACGGCGCCGCCCGGAGATACCCGGTAGCGCAGCTTGCCTTGATGTTGCATCTGATATTCCGCCTGATAACTGGTCTTGTTGAGCAGGGATTCGAAGTAGTGGCGCGCATGGCGGGCGCGGTCGAAGGTAGCGAGCATGGCATCGCCGTCACTGCTTTCGATGGCCTGGCGCAGCCGCGCCAGACCGGCCTCGAAGTCATCCAGCGAGGCCAGCACCGCCTGGCGGTTGGCAACGAAGATATCCCGCCACATCACCGGATCGCTGC
>PWEV01000146.1 GCA_003553625.1 Halomonas sp. | reverse complement strand
GCTCGGTCGCAGTCAGCCCCAGCGGTCTACGCAATGCCGGCGGCGATGTGCTGTTGATCCGCTCGGGCGAGGGAATTGCCGCCGAATTTACCCTAACCGGGGTTGCCCAGGCGACCTATACGATCCAGTTGCCCAGCGACGATTTCGTGAAACTGACGGGCCCGGGCAGCGATATGGTCATCAACGACTTTACCAGTGCTCCTTCCGGGGCCGGCGGACAGCTGAGCGCGGGCGGGTCTCAGGCCCTGACGGTCGGGGGAACACTCAATGTCGGCAGTGCCCAAGCTCCGGGGGCGTATGCCGGCACCTTCAGCGTGATCGTCAACTACCACTGATGCCTCTCGAGCGCCGCGACCGGATGGTGCCTGTCGTTTCCTATACCCTCCGGTACCCACGAAACAAGCGACAAATGGATTCCACCATGATTCCCAAGGCTTCGACCTACAAACCGCGCGGCATGCCCTTCATGTTTCGCTTGACGCTGTGTGCCCTGCTGCTGGTGTTGCCGGCGAGCCAAGCGCTGGCCCAGCTGATGCTGTATCCGACCCGCGTCGTCTTCGAAGGCAACCAGCGCGCGGCCCAGCTGGAGCTGGTCAACAATGGCACTGAAACGGCCACCTATCGCATATCTCTAGTCAACCGACGCATGAGTGACACCGGCGAATTCTCTGACATCACCGCGCCCCTGCCAGAAGAACAGTTTGCCGATGCCTTGCTGCAATACTCGCCGCGCCAGGTGACCCTCGAGCCCAGTGACGGTCAGGCAGTGCGTATCATGGTGCGCAAGCCAGCCGATCTGTTGGCCGGCGAATATCGTTCGCACCTGCTGTTCGCCCAGCAGCCAGAAGCCAGTGGACGTCGCAGCATCGAGTCTGGCGCTGCCGCCGAGGGCGAGATAGGCATTCAGCTGACGGCGCTGGTCGGCGCCTCCATCCCGGTGATCGTGCGTCATGGCGCGACAGACGCCAATGTTGCCTTGGCCCAGCTCGAGCTTCAGCGAGCCGCTAACGGAGCGCCGCTGCTGGCCCTTCAGATGCAGCGCAGCGGTACCCAGTCTGTCTATGGCGATCTGACCGTCAGCTTCACCCCGCGAAGCGGCGTCGAAGAGATCATCGGCCGCGCCAACGGGGCGGCGATCTATACGCCCAACCCCCTGCGCAACGCGCGCATTGCACTGCAACCGCCAAGTGGCCTGACCCTCAGCAACGGCACCCTGCGCGTCACCTATCGCGAACAGGCAGAGGACGGTGGCAAGTTGCTGGCCGAGGCGGCGTTATCGCTATAGCGCCCTGGCTCCATGCCGCACGAAAATGACATCCGCTACCGCCCATCGGTCAACCCGGTGGGCCGTACTGTTATTAAGTCTCGCCCAGCTGGTCTGCGTGCTGGTCTACGCCCCGGCCCTGTCGGCCCAGGAACCGGCCCAGGAACCTGCCACAGAACCGGAATTACTGATCCTGGAAGTGCGCCTGGACAAGTCTGTGCTCTCAGGCGCCATTCCGGCCTATGAGGTGGGTGAGCATACCCTGCTGCCGCTCGGCGAACTGGCCAGGCTCTTGACCATCGCGATCCAGACTCAGCCGGCAAAAGGCGTCGCTAGCGGTTTTGTCCTCAGTGAAGATCGCGGGTTCAGCATGAACCTGGACAGCGCCAGCGTTACCCTGGCCGGGAAGACCGAGACCTTCGATCCGGCGCTGGTGCTGGCGGAGCCAGACGATATCTATGTGGCGGTGCCCCTGCTTGAAGACTGGCTACCGTTGGCACTCGAGATCGACCGTGCCGGTCTCTTCCTGCGCGTTCATGCCCTCGAGGCATTGCCCCTGCAGGCTCGCCTGGCTCGGGAAGGCCTCGGGGGTCGTGCCGGAATGCCGGGTGGCTATGAGGACCCCGGCTATCCCCAACATGACCAGCCGTACCGGCTTTGGAGTATGCCGTTCATCGATCAAACGTTGACCACCGAACTGCAGCGCAGGAATAACCGTACCCAAGGCAACGCGGCCTATACCGCTTACCTCACCGGGGATTTCTTAGGCATGGAATCCTCGCTCTACTTCTCCAGCAGCCAACAGGACCCTTCGCCGGAGATACGTGCCACGCTCGGGCGCCACGACCCTGACGGAGATCTGTTAGGCCCGCTGCATGCCCGGTCTTTCCTAATCGGCAGTCTCTCGACCCCCAGCGTCGACAATATTTCTCGCGCTATCAGCGGCGAGGGGGTGACGTTGAGTAATCGCCCCTTGACTCGGCCCACCAGCTTCGACCGGCAGACGTTCGAGGGTGACTTGCCCCCGGGGTGGGACGTGGAGCTCTATTACAATGATGCCTTGGTGGGCTTTGCGCAGCCCGATGCCGAGGGCCGCTATCGTTTCGAGGACCAGCCCCTAAGCTATGGCCGCAATGACTTCCGGCTGATTTTCCATGGTCCCCTGGGCGAGACGCGGGTAGAGCAATACAGCTTTCCCCTGGATCAATCCATGGTGCTCCCCGGCGAGTTCCAGTACAGCGTGACCAAGCACCGGGACGGCGAAGGGCAGTCTCGAACCGTTGCCCAGTTCGACCTGGGTCTCGCGCGCGCGTTGACCGCTTCGGCCGGGCTAATCCGGGCGCCGGTGAACGGAGACGAAGAGCTCTATACCACCCTGGGAGTGCGCACCTTCTGGCAGTCGCTGAGTCTCGGCGGGGGCCTTGTCCAGGCGAAGGACGGTGGTTCACTGGCCGAACTCGATGTCCAGACCCGTATCGGCGGCGTGGCGGTGGACGCGAGTCGCATTCTCCTGACCGATTTCTCCAGCGAGGTCTTTCCGATCGCGAGCGACCCCGTTCTCACCCGTGACGCACTTCGACTCAGCGGCTCCCTTCCGCTGACGTCGCGCTCGCGCATGCCCGTCACCCTCGAGGCCACGCGGGATGAACGTGAATCCGGCAGTATCAGTACCGATGTCAGCGCCCGTGCTTCAGCTTATGTCTATCGCACGGCTCTCACCAACACCCTTCGCTGGCGCGCCTCCGGTGGCATCGAGCACACCAGCGGCAGCCTGCAGGTCAGTCGCCGCGTACAGGATACGAGTTTACGTAGCCAGGTCGATTACCGGCTGGGCTCCGAGAGTGATATCTCCTCGTTAGTGCTCTCTGCAGATAGGATCCTGGCAGATGGCTACCGCGGCACCCTGGGCATCGCCCACAGCTTTGCGTCCCCCAACACCCGTTATTCCGCTGGCTTTACCAAAAACCTGGGCCGCTTCGGGCTGGGCGTTAATGCCAGCTACGCAGATACAGGAGATATCGCTCTCGGGGCGCAATTGTTTATTGCCATGGGCCGAGATGACAGGCGCTCCGACTGGCGATTGGATGCCAGGCCCATGGCGAACACTGGCGCCGCTTCTGTGCGCGTGTTCCTGGACGAGAATCACAATGGCGTCATGGACGCCGATGAGGAGCCGCTGCAGGGGGCTGGATTCATGGTCAACGGTGCCAGGCACCGGGCCCGCACGGATGCGGAAGGTATCGCCTATGTAGATCACTTGTCGGTGAAGCAGCATCTCGATATCGGGATCGACGTCTCGACGCTGGTAGACCCGCAATGGGCGCCAGCGATAGAGGGGGTGAGGCTGGTGCCACGCCCGGGCAGCGTGGCCAGCCTGGAGTTCCCGGTGCGCATGACGACGGAAATCGACGGCACGGTTTACCTCATGGAGGGTGGCGTCGAGCGCGGTATCGGTGATATTCAGCTCGAATTACTCAACGACCAGCAAGAGGTAGTGGCTCGCACGACAAGCAGCTGGGACGGTTTCTATATTGTGCCAGGCGTTATCGCCGGAGATTACCGGTTGAGAATCTCACCGCAGCAACTGCAACGCCTGAACCTGAGCGATAGAGGCACAGAGGAGCTGAGCGTATCGGGCGACGGCACCTTTATCAGCGGCGTCAATCTAACGGTTTCGACAGCACCCCCACCGGCATCGGATTATCCCGCCCCCCACTTTATGGATGCAGTGCTCCGTCAGAACAGGCGGCAAGCAGACGGAAGATAGTGGAGTGGATGTCGCATCGTGTGCACCTGGTCTACCTATCGGCTTACTCACCGGAGCTGAACCTCATTGAGATTCTGTGGCGGCAGATGAAATACGCTTGGCTACCGCTGAATGCGTACCTGTCGTTTGACCGCCTCTGTGATGAGGTACATCGCTTGCTCGGCAGCTACGGGACTGATAACGCGATTACTTTTGAATAGGCACTTAGTTGACGCTGGTCCGGTCCTATACGCCTGCACTGGACGGGCAGTGTATTCATCTCCGCCGCAAAGCATTGGTGTTCATTTCGTCCATTTCGCTTGGTGTGGTACATGGCCATGTCGGCGTTGTGCATGAGGGTATCGACATCGTCGGCATCGTTCGGGTAGAGGCTGATGCCGATACTCAGCGTGATGCGAAGCACATGCCCCTGGACGTGGTATGGCTTGCCGAGCACGACAAGGAGTTTTTCTGCGACACTGCAGGCATCCTCGGACGCTCTGATCTCGGCGAGCAGGATCACGAACTCGTCACCCCCCTGGCGGCAGACGGTATCGATGTCGCGCATGCAGCCCCGAAGACGGTCTGCCACTTCCTGGAGCAGGCCGTCACCCACCGCATGGCCAAGCTTGTCATTGATGGGTTTGAAGGCATCAAGGTCGAGGTAGAGCAGGGCGACCATATGTCGGTTTCGTCGGGCCAGGCCAATGGCTCGTGAGAGCCGCTCCCTCAGCAGCGCGCGATTG
>PWEV01000152.1 GCA_003553625.1 Halomonas sp. | reverse complement strand
GTTGGCCTCGTTCTCTACCACCGGCTGCCAGGACTGGGCATAGATGGTCCTGGAGGTCGCCAGGTTGCGCGCCTCGTGGCCATAGGTCCCGGACATGCCGCAGCAGCCGGTGTTGACCAGCGAAAGCTCCAGGCCGAAGGCGGCGAACACCTGCTGCCACCCCTTGGGGCTGCCCGGAGCGTTGGTGGTCTCGGTGCAGTGGGAGAGCAGCTTGAAGCCGGGATCATCCAGGCTCAGGCCGCTGGGGGCGAGACGCCCCGCCTGCGTCACCAGCCACTCCTGCAGCATCAGCACCTCGGGGATGGCCTTTGGGCCGAGCGCCTTCACATACTCCTGGCGGTAGGTCAGGGTCATGGCCGGGTCGATACCCACCAGCGGCACGCCGAAGTCGGCCAGGGTCCGCAGCCGCTTGGCTTGTCTCTCCGCGGTGCGCTCGAAGGCGCCCAGGAAGCCCTGCACGTGCAGCGGCTTGCCGTTGGGCGAGAAGGGCGCCACGAAGACCCGCACATCCAGGCGGCTGAGCAGTTCGACGATATCCATCACCAGCTTGGCCTCGAAGTGGCTGGTGAAGGCGTCCTGCACGATCACCACGCTTCTGGCCTTCTGGGTCTCGGTGAGCAGGCCCAGTGACGTCGGCGTGGCCTGGGCTACGCCCCAGGCCTCCAGCTGCTTCGTCAGGCTGGCCCGGGAGAGCCTGGGGCTGTCGACCATGCCGATGGGGCCGGAGAGCAGACGATCCACCAGGCGGTTACCGATCAGCGCGTTATAGGCCGGCGCGATGCGCGAGAGCGCCGGCAACATGAATTCCGTGCCGCCGATCACATAGTCGCGCAGCGGTCGCAGGTAGCGGCCGTGGTAGACCTCCAGGAACTGCGAACGCGAGTCGGGCACGTTGACCTTCACCGGGCACTGGCCGGCGCAGGCCTTGCACGCCAGACACCCTGCCATGGCGTCGTAGACCTCGTGGGAGAAGTCCGCCTCGCGCTTGCGGCGAAGGGTGTTGAGGGTGCGCCTGGGGAAACGCTTCACGAAGCCCCAGGCCCCCTCGGCCTTGTGCTTTCTCGACTCCTCGACGAGGTCGATGCCGGCGTCGCCCTGCAGGCGCAGCCACTCGCGAACCAGGCTGGCGCGCCCCTTGGGGGAGTGGATGCGATCGCGGGTGGCCTTCCACGAGGGGCACATGGCGTCGTTGGGGTCGTAGTTGTAGCAGGCACCGTTGCCGTTGCAGTAGACGGTGGCGGCATGGGCCTGCCAGACCTTCTCGTCGATGGTGCGGTCGAGCTGGCCACGGGTGGGCACGCCGTCGATGGCCAGCAGGCCCGGGTCGACCCACCTGACCGGTTCTGCCTCGGCAGCGTCACCGGCGTCGGGCGGGGGAGAGCCAGAGCCCGCGGCGTCGGGCGGGGTAGAGCCAGTACCCGCGGCGTCGGGCGGGGTAGAGAGCGGGGTCGCGATCTTGCCGGGATTGAGCTGGTTGTGGGGGTCGAAGGCCGCCTTGACCCGCTGTAGGCTGGGGTAGAGCTCGCCGAAGAATTTCGGGGCGTACTCCGAGCGCACCCCCTTGCCGTGCTCGCCCCAGAGCAGGCCGCCGTACTTGTGGGTCAGCTCGGCTACCTCGTCGGAGACCTCGCGGATCAGGCGCTCCTGGGCCGGGTCCTTCATGTCGATGGCCGGGCGCACGTGCAGCACTCCGGCATCCACGTGGCCGAACATACCGTACTCCAGGCCGCGGGCGTCCAGGGCGGCGCGGAACTCGGCAATGAAGTCGGCCAGGTGCTCCGGCGGCACCGCGGTGTCCTCCACGAAGGGAATCGGGCGCTTCTCGCCCTTGGCGTTGCCCAGCAGGCCTACCGCGCGCTTGCGCATGGCGTAGACCCGCTGGATCTGCGGCCGACCCTCGGCCAGGGTGAACCCCAGGCGCTGGACGCTGGCGTCCGCCTCCAGATGGCGGCAGAAGGCCGCGACCCGGTCGGCAAGCCGCTCGGGGTCGTCGTCGTTGAACTCCACCAGGTTGATGCCGCGCACCGGCGTCTCGCCGCCCGACGGAAAGAACTCCGCCACGCTGTCCCAGACGAAGTCCTCCATGGCCAGCATCAGCACGGTGTCGTCCACCGTCTCGATGGAGGTGGGGCGTAGCGCCTGCGGCTGGGGTGTTAGACCGTCACTACTCGCCATCAGGGCATTGGCATCACGCAGGGCGTCCATGAAGCCGGCGTAGCGCACGTTGACCAGGGTGGAGTGCTTCGGGATGGGCAGCACGTTGAGCACCGCCTCATTGAGAAACCCTAACGAGCCCTCCGAGCCGCACAGCAGGCTGTTCATGTCGAGTCGGCCCTGGTCGTCGCGCAGATGCGCCAGGTCGTAGCCGGTCAGGCAGCGGTTGAGGGGCGGAAAGGTGGCGGCAATCAGCTCACCCTGGGTGTCGATGATCTCCCGGGCGGTGCGGTAGGCGCGGCCGGTGGCATCGTCCCGTTCACAGAGCGTCGCCAGCTCGCCATCCTCCACGGGGCGGCTCTCCAGCCGCTCGCCGCCCAGCAGCACGGTATCGAGCGCCAGTACGTGGTGGCGGGTCTTGCCGTATTCGCAGCTGCCCTGGCCGCTGGCATCGGTGGAGATCATGCCGCCGATGGTGGCGCGGTTGGAGGTGGAGAGGTCCGGGGCGAAGAAGAGTCCGTGGGGCTTGAGGGCGGCGTTGAGCTGGTCCTTGACCACGCCGGCCTGGACCCGCACTCGACGGTTCTCGACGTCGATCTCGAGAATCGCGTTCATGTGCCGGGAGACATCCACCACCAGGCCGTCGGTCAGCGACTGGCCGTTGGTGCCGGTGCCGCCACCGCGGGGCGTCAGCACGACCTGGCGGTGTTCGCTGCGCGCGGCCAGACGGGCGAGGCGCTCGAGATCCTCGGCGTGCCTCGGGTAGAGCACCGCCTGGGGCAGGCGCTGATAGATGGAGTTGTCGGTGGCCAGCACCGTGCGGGCTGCGTAGTCCGGGGCGATCTCGCCCTCGAAGCCCGCTTGGCGCAGGGCCTCGAGAAAGCTGAGATAGGGCTCGGAACAGGGCGTGGCAGGCCCCGAGGCGGTGTCGGCGTCGGCGGTGTCCAGTCTTGCGATCATGGCACTCTGTCGTGAGAAGAGGGGAGTGGGGCTACTTTACCGCGTCGGAGCGGTGGGGCGCATCCCACGAGGACGCTTCGGTTCGGGCATCGCGGCGGGCGCGTGGCGCCCCTGCGGGCTTTTGCCTACAATGGGCGCCCTGTTCGACCCCCTTCACCGACTGCAACGGACTGGATTCCATGCTCGATCCCAAACTGCTGCGCAGCGACCTCGAGATGGTCGCACAACGACTGGCCAAGCGTGGCTTCACGCTCGACACCGCGCGACTCGAGGCGCTGGAGTCCCGGCGCCGTGAGATCCAGACCGAGACCGAGACCCTGCAGAGCGAGCGCAATACCCGCTCCAAGTCGATCGGCCAGGCCAAGGCTCAGGGCGTGGACATTCAACCCCTGCTCGATGAGGTGTCCGACCTGGGCGACCGACTCGACGCCGCCAAGACTCGCCTGGCCGAGGTGCAGGCCGAGTGGGATGACGCGGTGAGCGGCCTGCCCAACCTGCCCCACGAGAGCGTGCCGGTGGGCAAGAGCGAAGACGACAACGTGGAGCTGCACCGCTGGGGCACGCCCCGTGAGTTTGACTTCGAGGTGCTCGATCATGTCGATCTCGGTGCGCTGAAGGGCGATCTGGACTTCGATCTGGCCGCCAAGCTCACCGGGGCCCGCTTCGCGGTGATGCGCGGCCCCATCGCCCGCATGCATCGGGCGCTGACCCAGTTCATGCTGGACAAGCAGACCCTCGAGCACGGCTACGAGGAGTGCTATGTCCCCTACATGGTCAACGAGGCCTCGCTGCGCGGGACCGGCCAGCTCCCCAAGTTCGGCGAGGACCTGTTCCGCCTGGATGACGAGCGCGGCTACCACCTGATCCCCACCGCCGAGGTGCCGCTGACCAACTTCGCCCGGGACGAGATCCTCGAGCACAAGGTGCTGCCGGTGAAGCTCACCGCCCACACGCCCTGCTTCCGCTCCGAGGCGGGTTCCCACGGCCGCGACACCCGCGGCATGATTCGCCAGCACCAGTTCGACAAGGTGGAAATGGTGCAGCTTGTCGACCCGGCCACCAGCTACGACGCCCTGGAGGAGATGCGCGGCCATGCCGAGGCGATCCTCCAGGCGCTGGCGCTGCCCTATCGTGTCCTCACCCTGTGTACCGGCGACATGGGCTTCGGCGCCGCCAAGACCTTCGACCTGGAGGTGTGGATTCCCAGCCAGGAGACCTATCGCGAAATCTCCTCGGTCTCCAACTGCGAGGAGTTCCAGGCGCGTCGCATGCAGGCCCGCTTTCGCCACCCGGAACAGAAGAAGCCCCAGCTGCTTCACACGCTGAATGGCTCAGGCCTGGCGGTGGGGCGCTGCCTGGTGGCGGTGTTGGAGAACTACCAGAATGCCGATGGCTCCATTGACGTGCCCGCGGTGCTGCAGCCCTACATGGGCGGTGTCGAGGTGATCAACCTCTAGGTACTGCAGGCGCTACTCCACCGCTACTCGATCTCCCAGCTGACGCTGACCCCTGCCTCGATATCGATGGTGCCGGGGCGGTACTCGGCCCGAGGCGCACTTTCCCGGGCGTCGGCGGCCATGGCCAGCATGCGAGGCTGGAACACCGGCACGCGGGTCTCGCTGACGCTGGCGACCGGGCCCAGGGAGATGTCCAGGGTGTCGGCCATCAGCGCGGCCTTGTGGCGGGCCTTCTCCAGCGCCCTGACCAGCGCCTCGTCGGTCGCGGCATCCCGGTCGGCGAGATCATAGGCAACGCCGTCGAGGGCGTTGACGCCGGCCTCGGTCAGGGCGTCGAGCAGTTTCGGCAGCCGTTCCAGATCATCGATCTGAACGCGAAAGGGGCGCTCCAGGCGTGTGCGCACCAGGATCTCACGCTCGCCGTTTTCCAGGCGGCTGCCGGCAAGATGCTCCGGCTGCACGGCCAGCGAGCCGGCGCTGATGGCGTCGCGCTCGAGTCCGGCCGCCTCGAGGGTGCGAATCAGTTCGCCGGCGCGAGTCTCCAGCCGTTCACGGGCTTCACGCAGCGCCTCGGGGTCACTGCCGCTCTCCTCTTCCTGAGGCAGCGCCGACGTGCGCTCCCAGAGCCTTGCGCTGAGCGTGGCCCGGTCCGGCACCACCGACAGCGTGGCCTCGGCCTGCACATGGAGCTGGCGCGGAGGCTCGGCCAGCGCCTGGCCCACCAGCAGGGGAGCCGCTACGAGCAGGCTGACCAGCAGTAGCAGCCGGGCGGGGGAAAACAGCGTCATGGTGGCCTCCTTGCGATAATGACGTGGCGGCATGCCACGCTGGTTCGAGGGAGCCCCGGTGCAAAGGTTCCCCCCACGGCGCCCGGTCTCGTCCGCCGGACGCTCGTCGAGTATGTCTTGTGGATTGTTGCTGGCACTGTGCGGGGGCATGATGAAACCTCGCCAGGCCGAACAGGAACCCGATATGTCTCAGCATGAACCGGATACTCCGGGCGTCATCCCGTTCGATCTCATGCTCGGCCTGGCTGCCCTGGTGGTGATCGTGGCCGGCATGAAGGCAGGCGCGAGCCTGCTGGTGCCGCTGATGCTGGCGATCTTCATTGCCCTGGTCTGTACCCCTCCGGTGCAGTGGCTGAACCGCCTGGGGCTCAGCCTGCGCCTGGCCGTCTGGCTCACCCTGGTGGTGATCGGCGGCCTGATGTCGCTGCTGGCCCTGCTGCTGGTCAACAGCTTCGGGACCTTCACGGAGGCGCTGCCGGGGATCGAGGAGAAGCTCTACGACTACTACCTGGGGCTGTTCGATGGCCTGGCAAGGATGGGTCTGGATATCGATCCCTCCCGGCTCGCGGAGCTGCTCGATGTGGAACAGCTGGGCAGTGCGATGCCGGCACTGCTGGGGGAGCTGGGCAACCTGTTGGTGCAGAGCGTGATGGTTACCCTGCTGGTGGTTTTCATGCTTTTCGAGACGCTCAACCTGCGCGACAAGATCTCTCGCGCACTGCGAAATCCGGCGCCCAGCCTCGAGCGCTTCAACGAGTTCAGCCGCACGCTCAAGCGCTACCTGGCGGTGAAGACCCTGATCAGTCTGGTGACCGGAGTGCTGGTATGGATAGCCTGCCTGCTGGTGGGGGTCGACTTTCCTCTGCTGTGGGCCGTGCTGGCCTTCGCCCTCAACTACATCCCCAACATCGGCTCCGCCATTGCCGCCATCCCGCCGGTACTGCTTCTGCTGGTGTCGCCCGGGGGGGGGCTGGTCGAGGCCCTGTTGCTGTCGGGTGCCTATCTGGGGATCAATTTCGTGCTCGGCAACATCGTCGAGCCCCGCTGGATGGGTCGGGCCCTGGGGCTTTCCACCTTCATCGCCTTCTTGTCGCTGGTGGTGTGGGGGTGGATCTTCGGTGCTGCCGGAATGCTGCTCTCGGTGCTGCTGACCATGACGCTTAAGATCGCCCTGGATAGCCACCCTCAGACCCGCTGGATAGCGCATCTGCTGGGCCCGGGTGACAACCAGCCCCTGGAGGAGGCAGACCGACCTATTTCGGAGCGGGATGGTGAAGACAACGGGGCGGACTCGGACAGGGAATGAACCCCTAAACGCGATCGCCCCGGCCAGGGCCGGGGCGATCTCAAGGCTGACGTACCTGGCGATCAGGCGTTCTGATCGATGAACTGAGCCAGCTGGGACTTGGATTGGGCGCCTACCAGGGAAGCGACCTTGGAGCCGGACTTGAACAGCATGACGGTGGGCACGCCGCGCACGCCCTGCTCGGCGGCGATCTCCGGAGCGTCGTCCACGTTGATGCTGACGACCTTGAGGTTGCCGTCGCGCTCTTCGGCGACCTCGTCGACCACCGGTGCCATCACCTTGCAGGGACCGCACCAGGGGGCCCAGAACTTCAGCAGAACGGGGGTATCGGCCTTGAGGACTTCCTGCTCGAAATTGGCGTTGGTGACATCGACGTTATTGGCCATGGGGTTCTCCAGTTTCGTTGCGCTGCATCGAGCGTATTCATGGCACGCCGAGACGTGCCTGGCCGGCAGATGTTAGCGGCCGACTGCGGCGCTGGCAAATGGCGTCATGATTCGGTTAGGCGAGACGCCGGCTTGTTGTATATACTTCAAAGTGATTATAATAATTCCTTTTATCGCTATTTGGTATTGCCAGCGCCCGCGATCGGGTGGCTGTCAGGGAGTTTGCCACCATGAAGCTGCAGCAGCTGCGCTATATCTGGGAAGTCACCCGCCACAATCTCAACGTATCGGCCACCGCCCAGAGTCTGTTCACCTCTCAGCCGGGAATCTCCAAGCAGATTCGCCTGCTGGAGGACGAGTTGGGAGTGGAGATCTTTGCCCGCAGCGGCAAGCACCTGACCCGTGTCACCCCGGCCGGTCAGGCCATCGTCGAGCTGGCCGGCGAGGTGCTGCGTCTGGCCGAGAATATCAAGGAAGTGGCCCAGGAGTTCAGCGACGAGCGTCGCGGCAGCCTGTCCATCGCCACCACCCATACACAGGCGCGCTATGCCTTGCCGCCGGTGATTCGCGACTTCACCCGCAAGTATCCCGAGGTAGCCCTGCACATGCAGCAGGGCACCCCCAAGCAGATCGCCCAGATGGTCAGCGACGGCCAGGCGGACTTCGCCATCGCGACCGAATCCCTGGAGCTGTTCAACGACCTGGTGCTGCTGCCCTGCTATCGCTGGAACCGCTGCATTCTGGTACCCCGAGGGCACCCTCTGGCAGACGAACCCGAGCTCACCCTCGAGGCCCTGGCCCGCTATCCACTGGTGACCTATGTCTTCGGCTTCACCGGCCGTTCCCAACTCGATGACGCCTTCCGTGCCCGGGGGCTCAAGCCCAACGTGGTGCTGACCGCCGCCGATGCCGATGTCATCAAGACCTATGTACGCCTGGGAATGGGCGTGGGTATCGTCGCTCACATGGCGGTCGATCTCGAGCAGGATACCGATCTGCTGGCGCTGGATGCGGGCCACCTGTTCGCGAGTTCCACCACCAAGATCGGCATCCGCCGAGGCACCTTCATGCGCGGCTACATGTACGACTTCCTGCAGGGGTTCGCCTCCCACCTGGATCGTGATCTGGTGGACGCTGCCCTGGCGGCAGGGCCGCGACACGAGTTCCCGCTGTTCGAGGGGCTGGAGCTGCCGGTGCGCTAGCCTGGCACGCCCGTGTTGGTGGAGGACAGGTTGGTGGATTGCAGGTTGGTGGTATGCAGGCCGCACTCCTTGCCCCCCTGATCCTCCCACCACCAGCGTCCCTCGCGCTCATGCTGGCCGGGCAGGGTGGGGCGGGTGCACGGCTCGCAGCCAATGCTGACGAAGCCGCGTTCGTGGAGCGGGTTGTAGGGTACGTCGAACATGCGGATGTAGGTCCAGACCTCCTCGCTGCTCCAGTGGGTGAGAGGGTTGACCTTGACGAGAGGGCTGGACTCGCTGCCGAAGCCATGATCGTTCTCGGCGATCTGCAGGCTGGAGCGCGTGCCCGGGCTCTGATCACGCCGCTGTCCGGTGACCCACATCGGCAGGCCGGCCAGGCGGCGGCGCAGGGGTGCTACCTTGCGGATACCGCAGCATTCCTGATGTCCGTCCCGGAAGAAGCTGAAGAGCCCCTTGTCGTGCACCAGGGTCTGGACGGCCTCGGGGTCGGGGAAGCGCACATCGATCGCGATGCCGTAATGCTCTCGAACCCGCTCGATGAAGGCGTAGGTCTCGGGGTGTAGTCTACCTGTGTCCAGGGCGAAGACCCGGACGGCCTCCCTCGGTGCCACCTTGAGGGCCAGGTCGATCAGCACCACGTCTTCGGCGCCGGAGAAGGAGAGGGTCAGTTCACCGAAGACCTGGTAGGCGGCCCGCAGTATCTCCTTGGGGGTGTCCCGATCGTGCTCCAGGACAAAACGGTTGGGGTCGAAGCGCGCCATGCTGGCCTCTCGTGGGTGCGATGACGGTTACCCTAGCAAGACGGCGGCGCCAGGCCCCAATACCGATTTCTTGGGTATCTATACCTCGAAGCATTAAGAAGAGCTCTTCTTACTTATTTTCTGTCGGGTTGTCGGCTTCCCGGGTCAGGGCGTCCATCAGATGTTGGATCTTGTCCAGGGTCTCCTGATACTCCGCCTCACCCACCGAGTCGGCCACCAGTCCACCGCCGCCCCATAGATGCAGTCGACCCTCATCCACTACGGCGGTGCGGATGGCGATGGAGGTGTCCATCCGGCCCCGCACGTCCACGTAGCCCAGGCTACCGCAGTAGGCGCTGCGCCGGCTCGGTTCCAACTCCTCGATGATCTGCATGGCGCGCACCTTGGGGGCGCCGGTGATGGAGCCGCCGGGAAAGGCGGCGGCCAGCAGCTCGAGGGGCGTTCGCCCCGAGGCCAGTTCGCCGGTGACCACGCTGACCAGATGATGCACGTTGGCGTAGCTCTCCAGGCCGCACAGCTGCGGCACGCACACGCTTCCGGGACGGCAAACGCGGCCCAGGTCGTTGCGCAGCAGGTCGACGATCATCACGTTCTCGGCGCGATCCTTGAGGCTGGCAGTGAGCTCATCGGCCAGGTCGCGGTCCGCTTCCGGGGTTTCGCCCCGGGGACGCGTTCCCTTGATCGGGCGTGTCTCCACCTTGCCGTCTCGACACTCGAGGAAGCGTTCGGGTGAGAGAGACAGAATCGCCTGTTCGCCCCGATCGGTGGGCCAGGCCATGAAGCCGGCGTAGGGCGTCGGCGTGGCCTCGCGTAGACGACAGTAGGCGCTCCAGAGGTCGCCTGCGTAGGGGGCGTTGAAGCGCTGGGCGAGGTTGATCTGGTAGCAGTCTCCCGAGCGGATATAGCGCTGCACGGTGGCGAAGCGCTCCAGATACTCGGCGCGGGAGAGCTCGCCGGCGAAGGGGGCGGTCAGCCGGAAGGCGCCATGGGCAGCCGGCGGCTGTGCCAGCCAGTCAAGCACCTGCCGACGCCGTTCGTCGCTGGCCACCAGCCAGCTTTCGCGGCGCTCGTGGTCCTGGATCAGTGCCCAGTCGTAGAGGCCGACCCGGCTCGCCGGGATCGCTACTGCCGGTTGGGTCTGTTCCCCCACCGGTTCGAGGAGCCGCCCCATATCGTAGCTCCAGTAGCCGATCAGGCCGCCCAGGAAGGGGAGGTCGCTGTCGAGTGTCGTCGTCTCGAGGCGGTCCAGCAGTGCCTGCTGGGCGGCGAAGGGGGAAAGCCCCGCCAACTCGGGCACGCCGGAGACTCGACCCTGGTCGTCGATCTCGAGCATCGCCAGGGGGTCGCTGGAGAGGATGTCGAAGCGCCCGGCTGGGGCGGCCGGGCGCCCACAGTCGAGCAGCACGGCGCCCGGTCTCCCGCGAAGACGAGCGAAGTGCCCGAGGGGGTGCTCATGGTAGGGGCAGGGGGTGATCCGAAGTCTTGCGCTCATTACCGTGCCTTGCTGTGACAGGCGGCCCATTCTAGGCATCTCCCCGGCTCTTGTCCCGGCCCGGACCGGCTGCAGGTTGGAAAGCCCTTTCAGTATTGTCGACAGTCACCCTGTTGTCGGGTGCGTTGTCTACAACCAAAGGTGAAGCTTCCTGACGTTCCTGTGTGTTGACCCCTTTCTGCGGAGTGGCTACTCTCTGTTTACCCAATAATTGTCGACAATCATCATGACCCTAGCCCAACTTGAAACGTCGATCCCGGAAGCACGCACTCTGGCAGAGCGTGTCTTCCAGCAGCTTCAGGATGCCATCGTGCGCGGCGAACTGGCGCCGGGCAGCAAGATCACCGAGCCGGGCCTGTCCAAGGAATATGGTATCTCGCGCGGCCCGCTGCGCGAGGCGATGCGTCGCCTCGAGGCGCATCGGTTGATCGAACGGGTCCCCCACGTCGGTGCCCGGGTGGTCAAGCTCTCCATGCAGGAGCTGCTCGAGCTGTTCGATGTCCGCGAGGCGCTGGAGAGCATGGCCGCGCGGCTGGCCGCCGAACACATGACCGCCGCGGAAATCGCCGGGCTGCGCAAACTGCTGGCGATGCACGAGCGTCAGAGCGACCTCAAGAAGGGGGAGGCCTACTTCCAGCGGGAGGGCGACCTGGACTTTCACTATCGCATCGTCCAGGGCAGCCACAACCGCATGCTGGTGACCATGCTCTGCGATGATCTCTATTACCTGGTGCGGCTCTACCGTACCCAGTTCAGTGCGACCGGCTCACGCCCCCAGCGCGCGTTTGTCGAGCATCACCGCATCGTCGATGCCATCGAGGCCGGCGACGCCGAATTGTCCGAGTTGCTGATGCGTCGCCACGTCAGCGCCTCGAGGGCCAACGTTGTAGATCGCTATGCCGCCACCCTGCGGCAGACCTCTAAGTCGACCTGACCCGCCCCCCGAAACCATCCGGCTCGTACACCACAGGAGAGACACCATGACCCAGCAGACCCCCGGCGCCCGTTTCCGTGCCGCCCTCGAGGCCAACCGCCCGCTGCCCATCGTCGGTACCATCAACGCCTACACGGCGATGATGGCCCAGCGCGTCGGCCATCAGGCCATCTACCTCTCGGGGGGCGGCGTGGCCAATGCTTCCTTCGGCCTGCCTGACCTGGGCATGACGACCATGAACGACGTGGTCGAGGATGCTCACCGCATCTGCGGCGCCACCGACCTGCCGCTGCTGGTGGATATCGATACCGGTTGGGGGGGTGCCTTCAATATTGCGCGCACGGTCAAGGAGATGCAGCGCGCCGGCGTGGCCGCCGTGCACATCGAGGACCAGGTCGCCCAGAAGCGCTGCGGCCACCGTCCCAACAAGGCCATCGTCTCCCAGCAGGAGATGGCTGACCGCGTCAAGGCCGCCGCCGACGCGCGCATCGATCCTGACTTCTACCTGATCGCCCGCACCGACGCCTTCCAGAAGGACGGGCTGGATGCCGCCATCGAGCGTGCCCAGGCCTGCATCGAGGCCGGTGCCGACGCCATCTTCGCCGAGGCGGTGCATACCCTGGATGACTACCGGGCCTTCTGCGAGCGCGTCGATGCGCCGATCCTCGCCAACATCACCGAGTTCGGCGCCACGCCGCTGTTCAGCCAGCAGGAGCTGGGCGAGGTGGGCTGCCGCATGGTGCTCTATCCGCTGTCGGCCTTCCGCGCCATGAACGCCGCGGCCCTCAAGGTCTACCAGAGCATCCACGACACCGGTCATCAGCGCGACGTGGTCGACCTGATGCAGACCCGGGATGAGCTCTACGATTTCCTGAACTACCACAGCTTCGAGCAGAAGCTCGATGCGCTGTTCGCCGAGTCTCAGGTTGCCGAGAAGGGCAGCGACGCCTGAGTCCGGCACCGACATTGTTGAAAAGAACACGACCGACCCGCTATACGAGGAGATATGACATGGCAGAGAAGAACCTGAGTGGCGCCGGCCTGCGTGGCCAGAGTGCGGGAACGACCGCCCTGTGCACCGTTGGCAAGACCGGATCCGGCTTGACCTACCGCGGCTTCGACATCAAGGAGCTGGCCGAAAAGGCGAAGTTCGAGGAGGTGGCCTACCTGCTGCTCAAGGGCAAGCTGCCCAACCAGGCCGAGCTCGATGCCTACATCACCAAGCTCAAGGGCCTGCGGGGCCTGCCCGAGGCGCTCAAGACCGTGCTCGAGCAGATCCCCGCCGACGCCCACCCCATGGACGTGATGCGGACCGGCGCCTCCATGCTGGGCAACCTGGAGACCGAGCAGAGCTTCGACGAGCAGCAGGACGCCGCCGATCGCCTGCTGGCCGTGCTGCCCTCGATCATCTGCTACTGGTATCGCTTCAGCCACGATGGTGCGCGTATCGAGACCGAGACCGATGACGAGTCCGTGGGAGGTCACTTCCTGCATATGCTGCGCGGTGAGCCTGCCTCCGAGCTGCATGCTCGCGTTATGAACGTCTCGCTGATTCTCTACGCCGAGCACGAGTTCAACGCCTCGACCTTCACCGCCCGCGTCTGCGCCTCCACGCTGTCAGACATGCACTCCTGCGTGACCGGCGCCATCGGCTCCCTGCGCGGCCCGCTGCATGGCGGCGCCAACGAGGCGGCCATGGCGATGATCGAGGACTGGACCTCCGCGGAAGAGGCCGAGCGCGAGGTCATGGGCATGCTCGAGCGCAAGGACAAGATCATGGGCTTCGGCCATGCGGTCTATCGCGAGTCCGATCCGCGCAACGCCATCATCAAGGAGTGGTCGAAGAAGCTGTCCGAGGATGTGGGCGACACGGTTCTCTACCCGGTCTCCGAGCGCGTCGAGGCGGTCATGTGGCGCGAGAAGAAGCTGTTCTGCAATGCGGACTTCTTCCATGCCAGCGCCTACCACTTCATGGACATTCCCACCAAGCTGTTCACGCCGATCTTCGTCTGCTCGCGCCTGACCGGCTGGGCGGCCCATGTCTTCGAGCAGCGTGCCAACAACCGCATCATTCGCCCGAGTGCCGACTACGTAGGCCCGGAGCACAGCGAATGGGTGCCGATCGAGCAGCGGGACTGAGCCATGAATACCGACTATCGTAAACCGCTTCCCGGCACCGAGCTGGACTACTTCGACGTGCGTGAGGCCGTTGAAGAGATCCAGACGGGCGCCTATGACACCCTTCCCTACACTTCCCGGGTGCTCGCCGAGCAACTGGTGCGTCGCTGTGAGCCGGAAATGCTCACTGACGCGCTCAAGCAGCTGATCGAGCGCCGCCGAGACCTGGACTTTCCCTGGTACCCGGCCCGGGTGGTGTGCCACGACATCCTCGGTCAGACGGCACTGGTCGACCTGGCCGGTCTGCGCGACGCCATCGCCGAGCAGGGCGGCGACCCCTCCAAGGTCAACCCGGTAGTCCCGACCCAGCTGATCGTCGATCACTCCCTGGCCGTGGAGCACGCCGGTTTCGACCCTGACGCCTTCGACAAGAACCGCGCCATCGAGGATCGCCGTAACGAGGATCGCTTCCACTTCATCGAGTGGACCAAGACCGCCTTCGAGAACGTCGACGTGATTCCCGCCGGCAACGGCATCATGCACCAGATCAATCTGGAGAAGATGTCGCCGGTGGTGCAGGCTCGCGACGGGGTGGCCTATCCCGATACCTGCGTAGGCACCGACAGCCATACCCCGCACATCGACTGCCTGGGTGTTATCGCCATCGGGGTGGGCGGCCTCGAAGCCGAGACCGTGATGCTGGGTCGCCCCTCCATGATGCGTCTGCCCGATATCGTCGGCGTGGAGCTGACAGGCAAGCCCAAGCCGGGCATCACCGCCACCGATATCGTGCTGGCGATCACCGAGTTCCTGCGCAAGGAGCGAGTGGTCGGGGCCTATCTCGAGTTCTTCGGCGAGGGATCCAAGAGTCTGACCATCGGCGACCGCGCCACCATCTCCAACATGACCCCGGAGTATGGTGCTTCCGCGGCGATGTTCTACATCGATGAGCAGACCCTCGACTATCTGACGCTGACCGGCCGAGAGCCGGAGCAGGTCGCGCTGGTCGAGACCTATGCCAAGCAGACCGGCCTGTGGGCCGACAGCCTGGTCGATGCCCAGTACGAGCGGGTATTGACCTTCGATCTGTCCAGCGTCGAGCGCAACCTGGCCGGTCCCTCGAACCCCCATCGCCGACTGCCCACCAGCGCCCTGCATGAGCGCGGGGTTGCCGTGAACTACGACAAGGCCCAGGCGGAAGAGAAGGCGGGCAGGATGCCCGATGGTGCGGTGATCATCGCTGCCATCACCAGCTGCACCAACACCTCCAACCCGCGCAACGTGGTGGGCGCCGCGCTGCTGGCCAAGAAGGCCAACGAGCTCGGTCTGATTCGCAAGCCCTGGGTGAAGTCGTCATTCGCACCGGGATCGAAGGTCGCGCGCCTCTACCTGGAAGAGGCCGGCCTGCTGTCCGAGCTGGAGAAACTCGGCTTCGGCATCGTCGCCTATGCTTGTACCACCTGTAACGGCATGTCCGGTGCACTGGATCCTCAGATCCAGCAGGAAATCATCGACCGCGATCTGTATGCCACTGCCGTGCTCTCCGGCAACCGCAACTTCGATGGCCGTATCCACCCCTATGCCAAGCAGGCCTTCCTGGCCTCGCCGGCACTGGTGGTTGCCTATGCCATCGCCGGTACCGTGCGCTTCGACATCGAGAAGGACGTGCTGGGCACGGATCAGAACGGCAACCCGGTGACCCTCAAGGACCTCTGGCCCTCCGACGAGGAGATCGATGCCATCGTCGCCGAATTCGTCAGGCCGGAGCAGTTCAAGCAGGTCTATATCCCGATGTTCGACCTGGACGCCTTTGAACCGGCCGAGAGCCCGCTCTACGACTGGCGTCCGCAGAGCACCTACATCCGACGCCCGCCCTACTGGGAAGGCAATATGGCGGAAGTGCGTGCCCTCAAGGGGATGCGGCCACTGGCGATCCTGCCGGACAACATCACCACCGACCACCTGTCGCCGTCCAACGCCATCATGATGGACAGCGCGGCGGGGGAGTACCTGCACAAAATGGGTCTGCCGGAGGAGGACTTCAACTCCTACGCCACCCACCGCGGTGATCACCTCACGGCCTTGCGGGCCACCCTGGCCAACCCCAAGCTCTTCAACGAGATGGTCCGTGATGAGAAGGGTGAAGTGAAGCAGGGCTCACTGGCGCGCATCGAGCCGGAGGGCGAGGTGACTCGCATGTGGGAGGCCATCGAGACCTACATGGAGCGCAAGCAGCCCCTGATCGTCATCGCTGGCGCCGACTACGGTCAGGGCTCCTCTCGTGACTGGGCAGCCAAGGGCGTGGCCCTGGCCGGGGTCGAGGCGATCGTCGCCGAGGGCTTCGAGCGCATCCATCGCACCAACCTGATCGGCATGGGAGTGATGCCGCTGCAGTTCCACGAGGGCACCACACGCCACACCCTGCAGTTGGACGGTACCGAGACCTATGACGTGGAGGGCGCTGCGTCGCCGGGCGCGACGCTCGAACTGGTCATCCATCGCAAGACCGGTGAGGTCGACCGAGTGCCCGTGATCTGCCGCCTGGATACCGCCGAGGAGGTGACTGTCTACTCCGCCGGCGGCGTGCTGCAGCGCTTCGCCAAGGACTTCCTGGAGTCCACGGGCGAGGCGGTCAGCTGAGCCGGGCGATAGCCTCACGACGTTGAAATCCCATCGACCCGGTGCCGCAAGGCCCGGGTCGATCTTTCTTCCCCTTTGATGAACCAAGGAAGCGATCTCCATGGCAAACGTTCCCCAGATTCGCATTCCCGCCACCTACATGCGTGGCGGCACCAGCAAGGGTGTCTTCTTCAGGCTCGATGAACTGCCTGAGGCGGCGCGCTCGCCGGGTAAGGCTCGCGACCGCCTTCTGATGCGGGTGATCGGCAGCCCCGACCCCTACCAGAAGCAGATCGACGGCATGGGCGGGGCCACCTCCAGCACCAGCAAGACGGTGATCCTGTCGAAGAGCGAGCAGCCAGACCACGATGTGGATTACCTGTTTGGCCAGGTCTCCATCGACAAGGCTTTCGTCGACTGGAGCGGCAACTGCGGCAACCTCTCTGCGGCGGTGGGGCCCTTCGCCATCACCAGCGGCCTGGTGGACTCGGCGCGTATTCCGGACAACGGCGTGGTGGATGTGCGCATCTGGCAGGCCAATATCGGCAAGACCATCGTCTGCCAGGTGCCGATCACCGACGGAGAAGTGCAGGAGACCGGCGATTTCGAGCTGGACGGCGTGACCTTCCCCGCCGCCGAGGTGCCGGTGGCCTTCAAGGACCCGGCCGACGGCGAGGGCGCCATCTTCCCTACCGGCAACCTGGTGGATGATCTGGAAGTGCCGGCCGATGTCGTTGCGGGAGGGATGATCAAGGCGACCATGATCAACGCCGGGATCCCCACCATCTTTGTCAATGCCGCGGATCTAGGCTATACCGGCACCGAACTGCAGGACGCGATCAATGGCGACCCGGTGGCGCTGGCGCGCTTCGAGACGCTTCGCGCCCACGGGGCATTGAAGATGGGGCTGATCCAGTCGCTGGACGAGGCCGCCAGCCGCCAGCACACGCCCAAGGTAGCCTTCGTGGCGCCGCCCAGTGGCTATAGCGCCTCCAGCGGCAAGGAGGTCGAGGCCGACAAGATCGACCTGCTGGTGCGGGCGCTCTCCATGGGCAAGCTGCACCACGCCATGATGGGCACCGCCGCGGTAGCCATCGCCTCCGCCGCGGCTATCGAGGGGACCCTGGTCAACCTGGCCGCCGGTGGCGGCAAGCGTAACGCCGTCACCTTTGGCCACCCCTCCGGCTCCCTGCGAGTGGGTGCCGAAGCGAGCCTGGTGGATGGGCGCTGGGTGATCGATCAGGCGGTGATGAGCCGCAGCGCCCGAGTGCTGATGGAGGGCCACGTGCGCGTCCCCGGCGATAGCTTCCAGGAAAACACTGCTTAAATCGGCGCTTCCAGGAGCTTCTCTAATAATCGCCTCGGGTCGAAAGGCCCGGGGCATCTTCTATAGTGGGGGTAGCCCTGCTGATGCTGGGGGGAGCCACTGCTGAAGCTGAAGGAGGTAAAGATGAGCACCGTGGAAGCCAACGTGCGGCCGGACTACGATGCCGAGCTGCAGAAGATTGCCGATTACGTTCTCGATACTCGTATCGACAGTGCCGAAGCGTGGGATACCGCAAGGCTCTGCCTGATGGATACCCTCGGCTGCGGCCTGCTGGCGCTCCGCTTTCCGGAGTGCACCAAGCACATCGGGCCGCTGGTGGAGGGCACGGTGGTGCCCCACGGCGCAAGGGTACCCGGCACCTCGTTTCGCCTGGACCCGGTGAAGGCCGCCTGGGATATCGGCTGCATCGTTCGCTGGCTGGACTTCAACGACACCTGGCTGGCGGCGGAGTGGGGTCATCCCTCCGACAATCTAGGGGCCATCCTGGCCGTGGCCGACCACCTCTCTCAGAAGCGCATTGCCGAGGGCGAGGCACCGCTCACCATGCGTGACGTCCTCGAGGCGATGATCATGGCCCACGAGATTCAGGGTGTGCTGGCGCTGGACAACGCCTTCAACCGGGTCGGTCTCGACCACGTGGTGCTGGTCAAGGTGGCCTCCACGGCGGTGGCTGCCCGGCTGATGGGTGCCAGTCGTGACCAGTTGCTCTCGGCACTCTCCCACGCCTGGGTCGACGGCCAGAGTCTGCGCACCTATCGCCATGCCCCCAATGCCGGCTCGCGCAAGAGCTGGGCGGCGGGGGATGCCACCTCGCGGGCGGTCCGCCTGGCCGATATTGCCCTGCGCGACGAGATGGGGATTCCCGGGGCGCTCAGCGCACCGCAATGGGGCTTCTACGATGTGCTGTTCAGCCACACCAACCGTGATCTGGCCACCAAGCCCGAGGCGCAGCGTCGTCTCTCCTTCCAGCGCGAGTTCGGTAGCTATGTGATGGAGAACATTCTCTTCAAGCTCTCCTTCCCGGCGGAATTCCACGCCCAGACCGCCTGCGAGGCGGCGGTGACGCTGCATCACCAGGTCAAGGATCGCCTGGACGAGATCGAGCGCATCGTTCTTATCACCCACGAGTCGGCGATTCGGATCATTTCCAAGGAGGGTGACCTGGCCAATCCGGCAGACCGTGACCACTGCCTGCAGTACATGACGGCGGTACCGCTGATCTTCCGTGAGCTGAATGCCGAACATTATGAGGATGAGTTCCACGCTGCCCATCCCGAGATCGACGCCCTGCGCGCCAGGATGGAGGTGGTGGAGGAGCCGCGTTACACACGCGACTACCTGGATACGGACAAGCGCTCCATCGCCAATGCCATTCAGGTTTACTTTCGGGACGGCTCGTCCACCGATCAGGTGGAAGTGGAATATCCCATCGGTCACCGTCGTCGTCGCCAGGACGGCGTTCCGGTGCTCGAGGAGAAGTTCCGCCGCCACCTGGCCACCCGTTTTCCACAACGTCGCTGCGAGCGGATCCTCTCACTGTGTCGCGACCAATCTCTACTGGAATCCACGCCGGTCAACCGTTTCGTCGATCTCTTCGTGATCTGACTCGCCCCCGGGGTGGTGGCTGACAGAAACTTCTTCAGGGCCCTGGCGGCGCCCCGTCAACTGGACTACAGTTTTCTGACAAAGTGGGGTTGCGTTCCTTTAGCGAAAACCGTAAAGTACGCATCCGCTGCGGGCAACGAGCAACGTTGCCGGCGGTGGCAAGTGGAGAAAGTGGTTGTTCTGCTTGAGGTTTTTCGGAAAGTTCGAAACGCTTCTCGCTTGACAGGCACC
>PWEV01000314.1 GCA_003553625.1 Halomonas sp. | reverse complement strand
TGGAGGGGGCTGCGAGTCGGGAGATGTCCTTCGATGGGGTTCATGGCTGAGTGACCTTGGTGTCTGGTGCGCTGAAGAGAGTCGCGAAAACGGGTTCATGAGCCCGGCGCGCCGGGCATGGGGCGGGGGCGAAGCGTATCGGAGTTACTTGCCCTGGAAGCGCGGGGTGCGCTTTTCGGCGAAAGCGTCGACACCCTCCTGCCAGTCCCGGGTGGTGCCGACAAAGGTCATCCCCTCGAGCTCGGCGGTCAGACAGGCGTCCAGGGTGCGCTCACCGGAGAAATTGAGCTGCTCCTTGGCCAGGCCCATGGAGAACGGCGCCTTGCTCGCTACCTTCTCGGCGAAGGCCAGGGCGGCCTCGAAGAAGCCCTCGTCGGCATGGCAGCGGTTGGCCAGGCCGATACGCACCGCCTCGGCACCGTCGATGCGCTCCCCCAGAAACACCAGTTCGCGGGCCTTGGCCAGGCCCACCAGGCGCGGCAGCAACCAGGTCACTCCGCCACCCAGGAAGTTACCGATGGAAACCTCCGGCAGACCGATCTGGGCGCTCTCGGCCATCAGCAGGAAGTCCGAGGCGATGGCGAGTTCTGCCCCGGCGCCCAGCGCGTAGCCGTTGACCGCGGCAACCACCGGAGTCTGCATCTGCATCAGGCGCTTGCAGACGATCTGCTCGCCCTGCAGGTACTGGCGGCGATCGAAGGCGGTGCGGCCCTCCTTGTGCTCCTTGAGGTCGGCGCCCACGCAGAAGGCGCGGCCTTCGCCGGTGATCAGCACGACGCGCACTTCGGCGTCAGCCTCGGCACGGGTCAGGGCGTCATTCAGCTCGCGATATAGCGTCTCGGTCACGGCGTTCAGGCGATGGGGGCGGTTGAAGCGGATCTCCTGCACCTGGCCGTGGCGGCGTGTGATCAGCGTCTCGTAGTCCTGTGAGGGAAGGTTCTGCGAGGGGAGGTTCGGGGATTGACTGGGATCCTGGCTCATCTAGGGCGGCACTCTCTTAACGTGGCGGATGAATTCGATAGGCCACGACGATGACTCATCGCCGTGGAAACAAACGTGTCATTATCGTCATCACGGCAGCACGATTGTTCTAAAGCGCATCCTATCCAAGGGTCCCGATCAGGTCAATACGCACGTGCCGCATTTTTTTAAAAGAGAAACGTTTGTTTCGCCTCAGGCGCTATCCATCGGGTACAATGGCGCCCCCGCACCACCCAACCCAGGAGAATCGCGTGCTGGAACAGGATCGAGGCGACGACATGGAGGCGGATAACGACAGCGGCCCCGCTCGGCTGGATGCGGTGAACCGACAGCTCGCCGAGGCCTATCCGGAACTCAGCCCACAGCTGAAGCTGGCAGCCGGCTATGTGCTGGAGCATCCGGTGGAGATCGCCTTCCAGTCGATCCGCAAGTCGGCCACCGCCGCCGAGGTGACCGCCTCGACCCTGGTGCGACTGGCCAAGCGCCTGGGTTTCGACAGCTTCGATCCGTTCCGGGAGGTATTTCAGTCGGCGGTTCAGGCCGGGCCCGTTGAGCTTTCGGGACGCGCCAGCCAGCTGCGCAGCCTGGCCAGCCAGACCGATGACCAGGTGTTTCTCGACGTGGGAGACGCCGCCTTCGACAACATCGGTCGGCTCTTCACCGCCGACAACCAGCAGCGAGTACGCGAGGCGGCCCGGCGACTGCTGGCCGCCGACAAGATCGCCGTGGTGGGATTTCGGGACACCTTCGCCTGTGCCTACCACTTCGCCTACGTGGGGCGCATCGCCATGCCCAACATCCAACTGATTCGCGGCCAGGAGGGAGGGCTGCTGACCGAGTTGGCGCCATTCGGCGAGGGGGACGTGGTGGTGGCCTTCGGCTTCGAGCCCTACTGCGCCGAGACCATGCGGGCGCTGGAGATCACCCGGACGGCGGGGGTCAGCGCCATCGTGGTCACCGATACCATGCGTTCACCGCTGGTCCCGGGAGCCGCCATCACCTTCACGGTGGCCAACGCCACGCCGCACTTCTTCCCGTCGATCCTCTCGGCGATCACCCTGATCGAAGTGCTGCTGGCGGAGTGCGTGGCCTTCGGCCCCGACGACCTGGTGGACAACGTGGCCAGCTTCGAGTCGCGGATGCGCGCCATGGGCGCCTACGTGGAGCAGGCGTAGACCCGACCCGCCGCAGGAACCGGGCAGAGATACCCCGGCCAGTCGGTCTAGCGGGCAGGGACGAAGACGGGGGCCCCGTCTACCCAGGCAGTGGCCAGCCGCTGACCGTAGAGACGCTCCAGGGCGCTGGGCACCAGCATCGTCTCCGCAGCTCCCCAGCACGCTTCGCCGTCCGGATAGAGCAGCAGCAGATGATCACACCAGCGCGCGGCCAGATTGAGGTCGTGCAGGCACATCAGTACGGAGCCCCCCTCGGCGGCCTGCTCGGCCAGCAGATCCATCACCGCCGACTGGTGGTGAAGATCCAGATGATTGGTGGGCTCGTCGGCCAACCACAGGCGAGGCGCCTGGGTCAGTACCGTGGCGATGGCCAGGCGCTGACGCTCGCCGCCGGAAAGCGTGCTTACCAGCCGGTCGGCCAGGTGGGCCACGTCCAGCCGAGCGAGTGCCGCCTCGGCCAGCCGCAGGTCATCGGCTCCCTCCATCTGCCACGGCGAAAGCCAGGGATGACGACCGATCAGCGCCGTTTCACGTACCGTGGCAGGGAAACCATCGTGACGCTCCTGAAACACCAGGCCCAGACGGCGTGCCACCTCTCGCCGCCCCAGCGACGCCAGCAGGCGGCCGTCGACGCGTATCTCCCCGGAACGCGGCGCGCGAAGTCCGGCCAGGGTATGCAGCAAGGTGGTCTTGCCGGCGCCGTTGGGCCCCAGTACCCCCCACCCCTGGCCGGGCTCCACGGCCAGCGTCAGGGCGGCGCCGTCGGCACGGCCCGGGACGTCGATCACCAGCTCATGGGTCTCCAGGCGGCCCATCAGCGACTCCGGTAGAGCAGGTAGAGGAAGGTGGGCACCCCGAGCAGCGCGGTGATCACCCCCACCGGCAGCTGTTCGGGGGCAATCGCCGTGCGCGCCAGGGTATCGGCCAGCACCAGCAGGGTGCCGCCGGCCAGCGCGCAGGCCGGCAGGATCAGCCGCTGGTCGTTGCCCAGCACGAGCCGCAGCATGTGTGGCACCACCAGGCCCACGAAGCCGATGCTGCCGGCGGTGGTCACCGCCATGGCGGTAAGCGCGCTGGCCATCAGGTAGATGCCCCACTCCAGGGGGCGCACCGCCACGCCCAGGGCCGCGGCCTGCAGCGGCCCCCGGGCCAACACATTGAGGTTGCGCCCCAGCGGCAACGCTACCAGACAGGCCACCAGCAGCAGCGCCAGCGGTGCCCCCGGCGCGCCGGCGTGGGCCAGATCCCCCATCAACCAGTAGAGCATGCCGGGCAGGCGTTCCACCGGGCTTACCGCCAACATCAGGGTGATCACCGCGCCCCAGCCGGCGGCCACTACCACGCCGGTAAGCAGCAGCCGCGATGGCGTCCAGCTGCCGGTGCCATGGGCCAGGCCGAATACGAGCAGGGTGGAGAGGAAGGCCCCGGCGAAGGCGGAGCCTGTCATCAGCGCCCCGCCCAGGCCCGCCAGCATGGCGGCCAGAGCACCTACCGCGGCGCCCCCCGAGAGCCCCAGCACGTAGGGGTCGGCCAGCGGGTTGCGCAGCAGCACCTGCATCAGGGCTCCGGCCACGGCGAGCAGCCCGCCCACCGCGAAGGCCGAGAGTGCCCGGGGCAGGCGCAGCTCGAGTATCAGGGTGCGGGAGAGCGCATTGCCCTCCCCTCGCACCACGGACCAGAGTTCGTCGAGGCCGACGCCGACGCTTCCCATGGCCAGCGCCAGCCCCAGGGCCAGCAGCGAGGCCAACACCAGCAGGCCCAGCGGTAGCGCCCAGCCCAGGCCTGACAGCGGCGTCCGAAGCGGTTCAGCGCCGGCCACGAGCCACCTCCAGTGCATCACACATCAGCCGGCTGCCCTCCAGCAGGCGCGGTGTGGGTCGCTGGATCAACGAGGGAGGCACGAAGAAGAGATTGTCTCGATCCACCGCAGTGAGTTCGGGATAGCGGGTCCAGTGATCGAGCCAGTCGCGGTTCTCCTCGCCCATGCCGCCGGCCAGAATCACCTCGGGGTCGGCGGCCAGCACCGCCTCCTCCGCGATGCGCGGCGCCAGCCGGTCGAGATCGGCGAAAACATTGACCCCACCGCACAGGCGCACGACCTCACCAATCCAGTGATCGTCGTTGATGGTCATCAGCGGCGAGTCCCACACCTGATAGAAGACCGACACGGGTGCCGATTCGGCATGGCGTCTGGCAAGCTCGGCCATGCCCTGGCGGAACCGCGCTGCTTCCGACTTCCCCACCGCCTCGCTGCCGGCAAGATGCGCTAGTCGCTCGATGGCACCGGCGATTTCCTCGATGCGCCGCGGCTCGATCTGGAATACCGGCAGCCCGAGGCGCTCCAGCCGTTCGAGCTGTTCGGCAGGGTTACCGGTGACCCAGCCGATCACCAGGTCCGGCTCGAGGGCCAGCAGCGCCTCGAGATCGACCCGAGTATGGTTGCCCACCGAGGCCACCTCGGCGGCCTCGGGCGGATAGTCGCTGTGGGCCACCACCGCCACCACCCTCTCCCCCGCGCCGGCGGCGAAGACCAGCTCGGTGGCCCCGGGGGAGAGCGCGGCGATCCTCGACGCCGGAGCGGCCAGGCACACCTCGCGGCCGCGGTCGTCCACGGCGCAGCGTTCGTCGGCCAGGGCCGGCGCTGCTGCCAGAGGCAGCAGCGCCAGGGTCAGATGACGCAGCAGGCTAGCG
>PWEV01000095.1 GCA_003553625.1 Halomonas sp. | reverse complement strand
GGCGTCCGGCGGAACAAGAAGGAGGCGACACGCTGGTATCTGAAGGCCGCGGAGGCTGGGCTCGCGCCAGCTCAGCACGCGCTCGGAGTGCTGCATTGTTAAGGGCGAGGCAAGCCCAATTACCCCGAAGCCATTCGTTGGTATCGCCGAGCGGCGGAGCAGGGCCATGCCGGGGCCCAGAACAACCTAGGGATCATGTACGAGGCCGGACGCGGCGCCCCCGTGGACTTGGTGGCGGCGTATGCCTGGTACAGCCTAGCCATCCGCGGAGGGAGTGAGCATAGCGGTCATGGTCAAGCCATCGTCAGGGAAGACATGACCCCTGCGCAGATCGCTGAAGCCGAACGTCGTATCAAGGCGTTCCGCCCACAGCCAGAGGCGACGCTGGTGAAGTCAGGATCTTCTGGGAAGGTCGCCATCTAGCTGCCGCCTGGCGGGACAAGAAGCGGGATCTCGACTTCAGGCCCCAAGCAATGCGAACCAGGGACCGCCGTCGTGATCACGACGCGCGATTGTGTGTCGGCGCGTGTCATGCCGGGCACAAAAGCCGCTAATTCTAGGGTGCAAAAGCAGGGCTCACGCTATAAAGTGAAGGAAAACAATCCATTTCCGTCAGCAAGGTAACCTTTTGCCCCATGTCTGATCGTCTGACCTACCTGATTCTTTCGCTCGCCCCCGAAAATGGGTCCTCCATCGGCAACGGCGCGATGATGGCCCTTCTGCGCGAGCAGGTGCCGGGCCTGACGGATGCCACGTACTTTGCGGCGCGCGACGAGCTGGTCGAGGCGGGGAAGTTGGGCCGCGGCAGGGGGCGCGGCGGGTCGATCTTCCGGGTGGCGGGCGTGGACGACGACGATAATGAAGGCGTCCCCGATTTCGCGCTGAACCCGACGGGGGAGCCCGCGGCACGGCAGCATAAGGCAGCAGGGCGGAAGGCGATTTTGCGCGAACAAGAAGGGGGTCCGCAGGTACTGAGCTACCGGCATGACGACAGTCGGGTGAACAACCCCGAAGTGGGGATGGTCCATGCTGGCACCGATCCCGATGGCGAGAAGACAACCTGGGCCTATGACCCGCATCTCGACCCGGTGCTGAATTTCGACAGCGCGCGGGCCGGGATTGAGAAGCTGATCGACGATGCGCTGGCCAGCGACGATCGCGAGCGGATGAAGGAGGCGTTGCAGGAACTGAAGCGGCTGCAGACGCCCTATCTCAACTGGACGGGGAAGGCCGAGAAGCCCAACTTCGAGGTCGATACCGTCTCACTCCATGTCCATGAACGGGTGGATCCGGCGACGATCCTGGCCAACGCGGCGAAGCGGCTGAAGGGCAAGGGCGCGGCCACGCAGTGGCGGCAGCCCGACTTGTTCGCGGCGCCGTTCGAGAACCTGCCGCTGCGCCAGGCGCTGGATTTCTACCACCATGAAAAGGGCTGGTCGAACCGGCTGGTGGCCGGCGACAGCCTGCTAGTGATGAACTCGCTCCTGACCAAGGAGAGCATGGGCGGCCATGTCCAGATGATCTACATCGACCCCCCCTACGGCATCAAATATGGGTCGAACTTCCAGCCCTTCACGAACAAGCGCGATGTGAAGGACCGCTCGGACGACGACCTCACCCAGGAACCCGAGATGATCAAGGCGTTCCGGGACACCTGGGAGCTCGGCATCCACTCCTACCTCACATATCTACGCGACCGGTTGTTGCTGACGCGGGAACTGCTGAGCGAGAGTGGGTCGGTGTTCGTGCAGATTTCCGATGACAACGTTCACCACATCCGCGAACTGGCAGATGAGGTGTTTGGAGTTGAGAACTTCCTATCAATAATCGCTTTCACAAAGGCAGCGGGCGGACTTCAGGCGGCGAACCGAATCGGGACCATCACCGATTACATCATTTGGTACGCCCGCGATGTGAAGAAAGTGAAATATAGGCGATTGTTCCAGAAGAAGGCGGATCCAGTTTCTGAAGGATACTCTCTGATTGGGTTACCCGGCGGCTACTACGAGACCCAGAAAGATTATTCTAAGCGCGAGGAGCGAGTCGAGGGCGCCAAGCATCACATGTCGGTGCTGATGACGAAACCGGGTCCTGGCTCAAGGTTTTCCGTAGAGTTCTGTGGAACGATCTATACGGCTGGCGGCAGATGGTGGGGAACCACGCCTGAGGGGATTGAACGGGTAAAGAAGTCCATGCGCGGAATCCCTACGGGCGCGTCAATTAGACTCGCAAACCGCTTTGAGGATTTTCCGTACGGAGGCTTCCAGAACCTGTGGGCAGGTCTCGGAGGCGCTGCCAATCCCGTCTATGTTGTGCAGACAAATGAGACTGTGAGCGAACGCTGCCTCCTGATGACCACCGACCCCGGTGACCTTGTCCTGGACCCGACCTGCGGCTCCGGGACCACCGCCTTTGTCGCTGAGAAGTGGGGGCGGCGCTGGATCACCTGCGACACCTCGCGAGTAGCGATCACGCTGGCCAAGCAGCGGCTGATGACTGCCAGTTTTGACTACTACACACTGCGCTATCCGCATGAGGGGCTGAAAGGCGGGTTTGACTACGAGACAGTGCCGCATGTCACGCTCAAGAGCATCGCCAACAATCCTGATATCGACACCATCTACGAGCAGGATTACCCGAGGATTGAAGAAGTGCTGGCCGATCTGAACGCCGCCCTGGCGGCCGCACCGCCGAAGCCCCTTAAGCCCGCGCAGGGCGCACGCAAAGGTAAGCCGGTGGAGTTTGCCAAGGGCGACACCCTACACGAGTGGGAGGTGCCCTTCTTTTGGCCGGTGGGCTGGCCCGAAGCCGCCCGCGCGCCCTTCGATGCCTTCCACGCCGCCCGCCAGGCGATGCAGCGCCGCATGGACCAGTCCATCGCCGACCATGCCGAGCAGGAGACGCTCTACGACAAGCCGCGCATCGACAAGAGTAAGTTGCGCATCAGCGGGCCCTTCTCGGTCGAGGCGGTGCCCGCACCGACCGTTCTATCACTGGACGAGGAAATCGCGCCGCAGGAGGCCGACGAGAGTGTCGCCCGCGCCGGCGAGACCTCGCGCCAAGCGATGTGGCGCGACGAGCTGCTGAAGACTGGCGTGCGCGGCAAGGGCGGTGCAAAGCTGCATTTCGCCGAGTTCGAGACCCTCCCGGGGCTTCGCCACATCCACGCCAGCGGGTCCGTAGCTGAGACGGGCGAGCGGGTGGTCGTCAGCTTCGGTCCCGAGCACGCAGCGCTGGAGCAGCGGCAGGTGGAAATGGCCCTGGACGACGCGCAAAGTTTGCGCCCGTCGCCCAGGTACATCCTGTTCTGCGCCTTCGCCTTCGATCCGGAGGCCGCGAAGGACATCGACGAGGTGACCTGGCCCGGCGTCACGCTGCTCAAGGCGCAGATGAACACCGACCTGTTGACCGAGGATCTGCGCAAGAGGCGCGCCTCGAACGAATCGTTCTGGCTGATGGGTCAGCCCGACGTGGAGCTGCGCAAGCGTGACGATGGTATGTGGGAGGTCGAGGTCAACGGCTTCGACTATTTCGACCCGAAGGCGGGCGACCTAGTGTCGGGGGGCAAAAAGCAGATCGCGATGTGGTCGCTCGATACCGACTACGATCAGCGGTCTCTGATGCCACATCAGGTGTTCTTTCCGATGGCCGATACGAAAGGCGGATGGAATCGTCTGCGCAAGACCGTTCGGGCAGAACTAGATGAAGACCTGCTGGAGCAGTTCCACGGGACCAAATCGCTGCCTTTCGAGGCGGGCGACAACCGGCGGATCGCAGTCAAGATCGTGGATGACCGTGGGATCGAGTCCCTTAAGATTATGCCGCTTGAAAGGTGAGCTGCGATGTCGCTGATCATCAACAAGCCCTGGGAGTGTCCCGCGCAGCACTGGGTTGATGGCGCGGCTGGCAAGCTAGAAATCAAGCCGGATCGACGGCCGGCGAGCTACGAGGTTTTCGACGCACGGACGAACACCAAACGTGTCCACGATCTTGCACTGGTCAATACGATCCGGGATCGCGTCGATGCTTGGCGCGAGGCGGGGTGGCCGGGCGTGACCATCGTCACACGCAAGCTACTGGAGTACTGGCACGACCGGGAAGCGCGGCAGCACCCCTTCTATTTCTGCCAACTCGAGGCGATTGAGACCCTGATCTGGTGGGTCGAGGGCACCGAGGTCTACAAGCAGGGCATCGCCATTCCTGGCGATGGCGGCACGTGGCAGCGGCTCTGCAACAAGATGGCGACTGGCGCCGGCAAAACTATGGTGATGGCGATGATCATCACCTGGCAGGTGCTGAACGCGCTGACTTATCCGAAGCGGAACAAGGATTTCAGTCGGGCGGTGTTCATCGTCGCGCCCGGGCTGACTGTGAAGGAGCGTCTGCAGGTACTCCGCCCGAGCGAGGGTAGCTACTACGATGAGTTCAACCTGTGCCCCTCCGAGGCCCTGCGCCAGAAGCTGAACCAGGCTGAGGTGCTGATTGAAAACTGGCACACGCTGATGCCCCTGAAAGAAGCCGACCGCTCTGTGGTGAAGAAAGGCGCCGAGTCGGACGAGGCCTTCACACGTCGGGTTCTGGGTAAACTGGCCGCCCACAAGGACATTATCGTCATCAACGACGAGGCCCACCACGCCTATCGCAAGCCGCCCGAGCTCAAGATCAGCAAGAAAGAGGCGGCGGAACAGGGCATCGATCTGGACGAAGCGACGCGCTGGGTCGAGGGGCTGGACCGCATCCACAAGACCCGGCGCATCCGGCGGTGTTTCGACCTGTCGGCCACTCCCTTCGCCCCGACCGGCAAGAAGAGCACGGAAATCGCGCTGTTCGACTGGATCATCTCGGACTTCGGCCTGAACGACGCGATCGAGGCCGGGCTGGT
>PWEV01000310.1 GCA_003553625.1 Halomonas sp. | reverse complement strand
GGCAGGCCCGGATCTCTTACAGACTCAGTATGGACAGAATCTGGTGGTTATTGCCGCACTGACCGACAGAGGTGTAAGGAACCCCGACTTCCCTCGACCATCCATGGACGCCGATTTGCCGACACCGAGGAACGACATGACGGATTCCGTCTCCTGCCCGGACGCCCGACTCGACTCGCACGATCTCCTGGCCGGAGCCCTGGCCCGGGCCGATCTGGGCACCGATATTCGCGCGATGCGCCCAATGGCGGATACCGGTCTGGCTCATACCCACGTTTGGCTGGAGCGGGACTCCATCGACTGGGTCGCACGCCTGCCCAAGCAGAGCCAGATGGGGCTTCCGGCCGACGAGAACCTCGCGTACCAGGCCGCCTGCTTCGCCCGCGCCAGCCAGAGTGGTCATGCGCCGGCGCTGCACGGCGTTCTGCCGCCCGGTCCGGAGCTGCCCCGGGGCGGGCTGCTGGTCAGCGCGGTCCTGGGGCGGCCGGCACGCCTGCCCGACGATCTGCCCGCCATCGCCGAGGCACTGGCCGCCATCCACGGCCTGGAGGTGCCGCCCGAAACGGACCGCCCTCCCCTCCAGGCCCCCGCGGATCCCTGGCGCGCCATGCGTGAGGAGGTGGCCAGACAGGCGGAGTGGCTCGGCAACGCCGGCCTCTGCCCAGAGGCACGAGCGCAGATCGAGGACGAGCTCGCCGCCCTGCCGGAGCACCTGCCGGCTGAGCCCGGCTCGGCACCTTGCCTGATCAGCTTCGATGCTCACCCCGGCAACTTCCTGGTGACCGATTCGGGACGTGCCGTGCTGGTGGACCTGGAGAAGTGCCGCTATGGCCTGCCGGGTTTCGATCTGGCCCACGCCACGCTCTACACCTCCACCACCTGGGACCTGAACAGCTCCGCCGTGCTGAGCCCCCGGGAAGTAGCAGACTTCTATCGCCGCTGGCGGCTCGCTGGGGGCCTCGCCGGCGACACCTCCGCGCTGCTGGCCTGTCGCCGGGCCATGTGGCTGTGGTCCCTGACCTGGTGCGCCAAGTGGCGAGCCCAGCACGGCCGTAACCGCGATGCCGATGCCGCCGGCGAAGACTGGTCGGCCCAGCTCAGCGACGACGCCCTGGTGGCCCATGTCCGCGAGCGGGTCGACCACTATCTCTCCCCGACGGTGATCGCCCACGTACGCAACGAACTGGATGATCTCCAGGTCGCCCTCGCCGACTGACGTCACTTTCGACCTTCCCGACAAGGACTGCCCGAATGCCGACCCACTCCCTTGCCCTGATACCCACTCTTGCCCTGCTGCTCTCCGGTCCTCTCCAGGCGGCCCCGGATCCCACCGACTGGGACGCCGTGCTCGAGGAAGCGCGCGGCCAGAGCGTCTACTGGTATGCCTGGGCCGGCGAGGAGCGCACCAACGACTACATCGAGTGGACGGCTCGCCAGGTCGAGGAGCGTTTCGACATCGATCTGGTGCACGTCAAACTCAGCGACACCGCCGAGGCGGTGTCTCGGGTGCTGGCCGAGAAGCAGGCCGGCAATGACGACCGCGGCAACGTCGACCTGATCTGGATCAACGGCGAGAACTTCGCCACCATGAAGGCCAATGACCTGCTGTTCGGTCCCTGGTCGGAACAGCTGCCGCACTACCCGCTGACCGACCCGGGGAACACGCCGGCGGTCCGCTACGACTGGACGATCCCGGTGGACGGCCTCGAGTCGCCCTGGAGCAGCTCCCAGGTGGTGTTCTACTACGACACGGCCCTGGTCGATGCCCATCCTCGCAGCATGTCCGGCCTGCTCGACTGGGCGCGGGACAATCCCGGCGAGTTTACCTACGCCCGGGTCCCCAACTTCCTCGGCAACGCCTTCATCACCCAGGCGCTGCTCGAACTGACCGGTGACACAGACATCCTTTATCAGCCCATGCAGGAAGCCGACTTCGACGCGGTAACGACGCCGCTCTGGACCTTCCTTGATGAGTTGCATCCGCTGCTGTGGCGGAGTGGTCGCGCCTTCCCCGCCAACAGCTCGGAGCTGCGCCGCCTGATGGGCGACAGCGAGATCAGCATTGCCCTCTCCTTCAGCACCACCGAGGCCTCGGGCGCCATCGCCAACTTCGAGCTGCCCGACAGCGTGCGCAGCTATGTGCATGACCACGGCATGATCGGCAACATGAGCTTCATGGCGATCCCCTACAATGCCCAGCACAAGGCCGGCGCCATGGTGGTGGCCAACTACCTGCTGAGCCCAGAGGCCCAGGCCCCCAAGCAGGACCCGCGGGTCTGGGGCAGCAACACCGTGCTCTCGCTGGCGACCCTCGCCCCCGACGACCGCGCCCGGTTCGAGGGTATCGATCTGGGCATCGCGACCCTGTCGCCGGACGAACTCGGCGAGGTGCTCGGCCAACCCCACCCCACCTGGGTCGACGCCCTGGCCGAGGCCTGGCAAGAACGCTACGTCGGCCGCTGATCGGCGGCTAGCGCGATGCTCAGACTCGCCCCCTGGCTGATCACCCTTCTGCTGGTGGGTCCGATCCTGGCCGGGCTGGCCATGGCCTTGCTGCCCGCCTTCGGCTATCTGCCGGCGCTGGGCGGGGAGACCTTCAGCCTGACGCCCTGGCGGGAACTGTTCGCCCAGCCCGGCCTGGCAAGGTCGGTAGGGATCAGCTTCGCCAGCGGCCTGGTTACCACGGCCATATCGCTGACGGTGGTGCTGCTGTTCCTCGCCGGGGCCTCAGGCAGTCGACTGGACCACTGGATTCGGCGCATGGTCTCGCCGCTGCTGTCGATTCCCCATGCGGCGGCGGCCTTCGGCCTGGCCTTCCTGATTGCCCCCTCGGGCCTGCTGGCGCGGCTGGCTTCCCCCGGGCTGACCGGCTGGGAGCGACCGCCGGATCTGCTGATCGTCCAGGACCCCTGGGGACTTTCGCTGATGGCGGGGCTGATCATCAAGGAGATTCCCTTCCTCCTGCTGATGAGCCTGGCCGCCCTGTACCAGCTCGACGCCGAGCGGCGCGTGGCGATGGCCCGATCGCTGGGCTACCGCCCGACCCTTGCCTGGCTGAAGGTGGTGGTGCCCTCGCTCTATCCGCTGATCCGCCTGCCGGTCTTCGCCGTCATCGCCTACGCCTCCTCGGTGGTGGACGTGGCGATGATCCTCGGCCCGACCCTGCCGCCGACCCTGGCGGTGTCGATCCTGACCTGGTTCAACGACCCGGACCTGTCGCGGCGCTTCATGGCCTCGGCCGGTGCCCTGCTTCAGCTGGGGGTCACGCTGACGGCGCTGGCCGCCTGGTGGGGGCTGGAGGGCATGGTGCGGCGTCTGGGTCGGGGCTGGGTGGCGGGCGGGCATCGCCGCGGCGGCGAGGGGGCGCTGCGCGTGGCCGGCAAGGCGCTGATCCTGCTGGCGGCGGGGACCGCGCTGATCGGCATCGCCGGTCTGGCGCTCAACTCCCTGGCCGGCTTCTGGCGCTTTCCCGACGGCCTGCCCCAGACCTTCACGCTGCAGCACTGGCAACGCGCCATGCCCTCGCTGGCCGGGCCGGTGGCCTCGACGCTGCTGATTGCCACCGTCTCCACGCTGCTCGCGCTGGGGCTGACCCTCGCCGCCCTGGAACACGAGCAGCGCAGCGGGCGACATCCCGACCAGGGCCGTCTCCTGTCGGCCATGGGGCTGCTGTATCTGCCGCTGATCGTCCCGCAGATCGCCTTCCTGTTCGGCCTGGTGGTGGTCATGGAGTCGCTGGGCTCTCGCCCCACAACGTGGCTGGTGATCTTCGGCCACCTGCTGTTCGTGCTGCCCTATGTGTTCCTGTCGCTGTCGGAGGCCTATCGACGCTTCGATCCGCGCTGGTCGCGGGTGGCCTTGACCCTGGGCGCCACGCCCGACGGCGCCTTCTGGCGCGTGCGGCTGCCGATGCTGCTGGCGCCGGTGCTCACCGCCATGGCGGTGGGCCTGGCGGTCAGCATCGGTCAGTACCTGCCCACCCTGCTGCTGGGCGCCGGACGAGTGCCCACCGTGACCACCGAGGCGGTGGCCCTGGCGGCCGGCGGCAACCGCCGCCTGATCGGCGTCTGGGCGCTGGTGCAGGCCAGCCTGCCGCTGGTGGGCTTTCTCATCGCCGTGGGTCTGCCCCGGCTGCTCTGGACCCACCGACGTGGAATGCGAGGATCGCCATGACCGCTCCCTCACGCGAATGCGAGCTGGTGTTCGAACAGGTGCATATTGTCCTGCACGGCAGGACGCTGCTGGCGCTCGATGCCCGGATCGCTCCCGGCGAGGTTCTCACCGTGATGGGCCCCTCCGGCTCGGGAAAATCGACCCTGCTGGCCTTCGCCGCCGGCTTCCTGTCGCCGGCCTTCGAGCCCGCGGGCCAGGTGCTGCTGGATGGCCATGACATCACCACGCTACCCGCCGAGCGGCGCGGCATCGGCCTGCTGTTCCAGGATCCGCTGCTCTTCCCTCACCTCTCGGTCGCGGGCAACCTGCGCTTCGGCCTACCCCGCACCACGCCTGACAAGGCCACCAGGATCGAGGCGGCGCTGGGGGCGATCGGACTGGCAGGCTTCGGCGAGCGCGACCCGGCGACCCTCTCCGGCGGCCAGCAGTCGCGGGTGGCGCTGATGCGTCTGCTGCTCTCGGCACCCCGCGCCGTGCTGCTCGACGAACCCTTCTCCAAGCTCGACACGGCGCTGCGCCACGAGATGCGCGAGCTGGTGTTCGGCCGGCTGCGCGAGGCGGGGCTGCCCAGCCTGCTGGTCACTCACGACCACCAGGACGCCGCCGCGGCAGGCGGTCGGATCATCACCCTCGAGTGACCCGCCCCGGGACGCCGGCGCCGGCGACGCTCACCGCGATGTCACGATCGAAGCTGGCCGGCCGCCAGCAGTGACAACAGGCGACGTGATCTCTCCTGCATTCCTCGGTGATCT
>PWEV01000305.1 GCA_003553625.1 Halomonas sp. | reverse complement strand
GGTCAGATCGGTGGCGCCGCAGCGGTCATTGATGTTCACTCCATCTGGCCAGGCATGCAGCGGCACCACCTCTGCGCCCAGCTCACGATAGACTGACGGGGCGATCTTGTAGGCCGCCCCGTTGGCGCAATCGACCACGACCTTGAGGCCGTTCAGGGTCTGCTGGCTGGGGAAGTGCGACTTGCAGTACTCGATATAGCGCCCGGGGGAGTCATCGATGCGCCGCGCTTTGCCCAGGCACTCCGAGCTCACACAGTCCATGCCCTGGTCCAACGCCTGCTGGAGCCAGTGCTCGATCTCCAGTTCCTGCTCATCGGTCAGCTTGTGGCCGGACTGGGAAAACAGCTTGATGCCGTTGTCATAAAAAGGATTGTGGGAGGCGCTGATCACGACCCCGGCGTTGGCGCGAAAGGTGGTGGCCAGGTAGGCGATGGCCGGCGTGGGCAGCGGTCCCACCAGGGCAATGTTGACCCCAGCCGACGAGAAGCCGGCTTCGAGTGCTGATTCCAGCATGTAGCCGCTAGCCCGGGTGTCCTTGCCGATCAACACCTCGCTGACCCCTTCGGCACCCAGGACCTTACCGGCAGCCCAGCCCAGCTTCATGGCAAACTCCGGCGTCATGGGGAACTCACCCACCTTGCCCCGCACCCCATCGGTTCCAAAATAGCGTCGCATTTCAGGCTCCTTGCGATTCTCTTGTTGCGCTTTGGCGGCAATCAACCTGGATGTACCGGCTCAATTGCCTGTTCCTCTGACCAAGCCGCCGTATGAGCTTATATCTTTCAGTATGCGAAAGAGATGGGAGCCATGCCCCTAAAATTACTTAATATCTTGACCTTGGAAGGGCTCGGTTGCATCACAACGAAAAAGCCGCCGCCTCGATAATTCGAGACGGCGGCTTTTCTTGGCAAAGGAGAAGGTCACGCGCGAGCCGAACCCAAGGCTCAAACGCACTCAGACTTGATAGAAATCCCGATACCGGGCGCCATAGACGCTGCTGGTGCTGGTGCTGGCGTAGGTCAGATGCTCCACCTCGTGATTCCGGCAAGCCTCACGGATGTTGGTGGAGGCCACCACTTCGCTTGCGTGCGCTTCGTCTACAATGCAGTGCTTCCTGGATTCATTCAAAGAATCGAATCGCAGCATGCGGCGAAATCTTGCTCAAGAGCCTTGTGGGCTTCCGCCTCAATGGCGTCCAGCACTTCTTCAGACACCTGGTAGCGAAACTGCTTGCGACGATTCTTCGATAGCACCCCGTCATGACTCAAGCACATCATCACCAGGCGCGACAGATCGCTGCCGCGCACATCGAAGCGTGCGTCGATGGCACGATAGACACGATCGAAACAGGCCAAGTAGCGCGTTTCCGCCTTCAAGTCCTTCCTCAGTGCCTCGCGCGCCATTCTCAACGTGAAAGCCACCGCCTGGGTGGCGTCCCAATAGCGATAGAGACTGTTACTACCCTCGAAGCGGAAGTCGTGATGGTCAGCATCGATCCAGTTGACCCACCACTGCTCCCGTGCCGGTTTGGAAAACGCTTCGAGTGCGGCGAGATAATCGCCCTCATGACGCTTCATGGCGATGGAAATGGGCAGCAGATTGCCACGCGGCAACTCGCCCAGTCGGCACAGTATGTGGTGCAGCAGGAACCGGGAGATGCGGCCGTTGCCATCCATGAAGGGGTGCAGGAAGACGAAGCCGAACGAGATCACGGTGGCGGCTACCAGTGCCGGCACCCTCTCGGCAGGCGCTTCGCCACCTACCTCGGGCAGCTCATTGGCCCACCCCATGAGCGCTTCCATCAGGCTCTCACAGAGCTCGGGAGGTGGCGGCAGGTAGCTGACACCGATAGCGCCCGTCAGCCCGTTATGCAGGTAGTTCTGCTCATGACGAAAGGCCGCCGCCTTGTCGAAGGGATTGCTGACGACGCTGTTCTGAAGCGCCACCAGATAGCCCTCATCCAGCGGCTGGCCATCATGTGCCTTGCGCAGCAGCTGCATGAAACGCCGCTGCTTGTCAGGAGAGGGCGATTCGCGCTCGATTTCAAACGAGGACTGCGTCTCGCTGAGATAGGCCCACTGGATGGCGCGGTCCAGCATGCCCGGCGGAAGGGACGCCATGAAGGCACGCGCCTCGGCCAGTACATCCTCCCTCAGTAGCGCCTCGATCTCGGGCGTCCGCCGCACCACAGCGCAGTATTGGAGGGTGCCCAGGCCATTGAAGTCTACGCGCCAGCGACTGTTGCGTTTGGCCGGTCCCGTCACGTAGCGCTCTGGGTCGAACAGCGGCACAGCGCGTCCCTTGACCGAGGGTTCAAGCGGCAGAAGGTCCACGAAGCTCTCGTAGAGATAGGCCAGGCGACGCAGGTAGATGCCGTTGGGAGACGCCTCCAGGGCCGCAGCAAGCGACTCGACCGGCAGGTGAGGCAGCGTCTCGGCAAGAATGGCCAGGTCCACGCCCTCATGCTTCAGGGCAAACAGCAAATGCGAGAGAAGATCATCATCGGCAGGAGCACGCTCCGGCGGCACGGCCAGCTCATCCTCAAGCCGCATCAGGCGCGTCACTGGTCTCACGCGCCCCGGGCACCGAGGTGGCAGAACACCCAGCGCCAGGTGCTCGTGCAGATGCGCATAACCAACGTTTTCCATCACCATGCCTGGGAAGTGAGATATTTTATTCACTTCAGCAGGAAAACTTTCATTCCACAACCAAAGAGAGATTTTTTCTTAACCTAACGCCCTACACCGCCGGTGCAAAAAGCAGCGCCAGGTCCTCCTCGTCGAACAGCGGGCCTTCGCTCCTGTGCTCGGCGCCGCCCTCAAGGATCGAGGCAGCAAGACCGGCCTTGCGCGCCTGCAGGTCGAGGATGCGCTCCTCCACGGTGCCGGCGCACACCAGCTTGTAGACGAACACCGGGTTCTGCTGGCCCATGCGGTGGGCACGGCCAGTGGCCTGGGCTTCCACCGCCGGGTTCCACCAGGGGTCATAGTGAATCACGGTATCCGCAGCGGTGAGGTTCAGGCCCGTTCCGCCCGCCTTGAGGCTGATCAGGAACACCGGGATCTCGCCCTGTTGGAACAGCGCCACGCGCTGGGTGCGGGTCTTGCCCGGGGTGTCGCCGGTCAAGGTAGTGAAGGGGATGCCGTCCTTCTCCAGCGTCTCGCCGATCAACGCCAGCATCTCGGTGAACTGAGAGAAGATCAGGATGCGCCTCCCCTCCTCCACCAGCGGTGGCACCAGCTCACGCAGCTGCTCCAGCTTGGCCGAGCGTTTCGTCTTGCGCACGCTCTCCAGCTTGACCAACCGCGGGTCGCAGCACACCTGTCTCAGCTTGAGCAGCGCATCGAGCATGACGATGCCGGAGCCTGCCAGGCCGCGCTCGGCCACCGCCTGCTGAACCCGCTGGTGCTGGGCCAGGCGCAGACTCTCGTAAAGCTCGCGCTGGGCGCCACTCAGGGTGACGTCGCGACGGGTCTCGGTCTTTTCGGGCAGCTCGGCCAGCACCTGCTGCTTGGTCCGGCGCAGCATTAGCGGCGCGATACGCCGCGAGAGCCGTTGACGCAGCGCCACATCGCCCTCCTTCTCGATAGGGGTGCGAAAGCGCTGACCAAACCACTGCTGGCTGCCCATCGCCCCCGGCGCCACGGCGTCAAGCTGCGCCCACAGCTCACCCAAGTGGTTCTCCAGGGGCGTGCCGGTCATGGCTATGGCGCGGTCGACGTTGAGCTCGCGCACCGCTCGGGCGGTTTGGCTGGCAGCGTTCTTGATGGCCTGAGACTCGTCTAGCACCAGCAGGCCGAAGTTGTGATCACGCAGGCGCTCGAGATCGCGGATCAACAGCGCATAGGTGGTTACCGCCAGATCAGCCTCTGGCAAAGACTCATCAAACTGGCGCTCGCGTTGGGCCTTGCCGCCCTGGAGCGCCACCACCTTGAGCTCGGGGGCGAAGCGCTCCGCCTCGGCACACCAATTGCCCACAAGACTGGTAGGCGCCACCACCAGGGTCGGGCGCGTAAGCGCCCCGCGGGCACGCTCATCAAGCACGTGAGCCAACACCTGGACAGTCTTGCCCAGGCCCATGTCGTCGGCCAGGATGCCGCCGGTCCCCAGCTCGGAGAGAAAGCGCATCCAGGCGATGCCGCGGGCCTGATAGTCACGCAGCTCACCGGCAAAGCCAGGCGGTATCGGTAGACTGGCGGGCAGCTCACGCAGTCGCCGGGCCAGGCCGGTGACGTCCTCGCGCCCCGCCCAGCGTTCATGCTCGGCCAGGGGCGCCACCTTCTCGGCGGCGGTGAGCGGCAGGCGCAGCGCCGCCTCGGGGTCACTCTCATCATTCAGCCAGTCAAGGATGGGGGCCATCAGCGAGCGAAGGCGCGCCAACGGCATCACCAGGCGGCGGTTCTCCGACAGGGTCAGCGTCCAAGTGGCATCCTCGGATTCATCGGCAGCTGGCTCCAGCGGGAAATCGGGATCCCGAAACAGCCGACGCAGGATCGGCAACAGGTTGAGACGCTCGCCCTGCACCTCGATATCCAGTGCCAGGTCGAACCAGCCGTTGCCGGCCGGCTCCAGCTCGCCGTACCAGTCTTCCGGCTCTATGTAGGTCGGCTCCTCGGGGAAGTCATCGTCAAACTCGACCAGGCAACCCGCCTGGCGCAGCCGGACAATCATCTCCCACCAGTCATCGGGGCCGGCAAGGTGGGTTGGCCAGTCCGCGGCCGTTGACGGCGGCGTGCCCTCCAGCGGAAGCAGCAGCGACCAAGCAGGCAGCTCCAGATGGGCAGGTACGGCGTCAATATGTTGCAGACGCTCCAGGGTCACCATGCCGGGCGGTAGTGATCGCACCAGTGCCAGTTCCGCCTCAGGGTCGCGCATCACGGTGAAACGCTGGCCGTTGCGGAAGGCCTGAACGCTTTCGCCCTCCTCCGGCGGCACTTCGATGCCGTCGT
>PWEV01000234.1 GCA_003553625.1 Halomonas sp. | reverse complement strand
TCATAAGAGCCCATTTCGAACTCTCGACAGATCCAGGGCCGATTTTCGTAAATTGTGCACATAAACGTTTCTCGATCTACGGCTGAACACCAACCATCCTCTAACCGCAGCATAGTTTCCCAGCCGCATTCATCGAATGCGATGTGCTGTTCTGGCACACCGGTATCCGAAATAATCATGACTTCTAAGCGGCAGCAACAAGCCCGGCAATTTGAACAAGAAACTTCTGGGTGAGTGACATTTTTGATGGGAATAGTCATTGATATACTCAATCAGCGCAATTGCAGCATAGTACTGCAATTTGACCTAATTTGTCGAAATTCATACTCACTATACCCGATAGCCATAACGCCGAAGGGCACCGGTATCTTTGATCTTTGACGTAGCGAAGCGGTGACAAAGGCATTGGCGTGGGGGAACTCCACCGAGAACTGCCGGGCCCTGTTAATTGGCAGCCGCAATGCACCACTTGGGCTTGATGCAACCGAAGTCACGCGAACGTTTGATTGCAGTGCCTTTTTGGAATTCGGTACCTTCAGCCTATGCCAGCCCAAGGAGGGCTGCAAAGTCGAGTTTGGTCGCACGTGGAAGCTTATGACGCCGATCAGCCCAGGATAAAGACCACGCAGGCGGCGGTGAGCGCCCCCATCACGCCGTTGAAGATCCGCCAGGCGCGTGGCGTGTCGAGCCAGCGGCCGATGGCCGTGCCGAAGCCCGCCCAGAGGGCGATACAGGGCAGCGCCACCAGCTCGGCGAAACCGGCCAGGAGCAGGGCGTTGACCAGGGTGTCTCCCCCGCTGGGCAGAAAGCCCGCCATCAGCGCCAGCCCCATCACCCAGGCCTTGGGGTTGGCGAACTGGAAGGCCGCCGCTTGCCAGAAGCTGAGCGGGCGCCCCTCGCCGCGCCGGCGCAGATCCGGCGGCGGCGCCGTGGCGATGCGCCAGGCCAGATAGAGAAGGTAGCCGCTGCCCAGGATCCGCAGAATAGTCTGCACCAGCGGGTAGCGTTCGAAGAGCAGGCCCAGCCCCAGGGCGATGCCGGCGAACAGCAGGAAGCAGCCCCCCAGGATGCCGAAGATATGCGGCAGGGTCCGCAGAAAGCCGTAGTTGGCCCCTGAGGCGGTGAGCATCACGTTGTTGGGTCCCGGCGTGATGGTCATGGAGATCATGTAGAGGGCCGCAGGCCCCAGGAACGCCAGGGCTTCCATGTCGTTGATATCCCTTCGAAGGTGGTCGGATCGGTTAAAACTGAAAGGCGGCCGTGTCCCTGCCGCCGAACAAGATCAAATAACTTTTCAAGCGCTGGAGGAGACGCTCAGCGCCGTCACCGTGACCAGGATCAGCCCCATGCCGACCAGTTGGATCACGGCCAGGCTCTCACTCAGCACCACGACCCCGAACAGCGATGCCGTGACCGGCTCGACCATGGCCACGATGGCGGCCACGGCCGGCAGGGTATTGTTCAACCCGACAACATAGAGAATAAACGACACGCCTGCCCCCAGTATCCCCAGCACGGCGAAGAGTGGCCAGCTCGGCGCGCTCAGCACCGCCAGGGTCTGGTCGGCATCCCCCAGCAAGGACAGTATCAGGGCGAGTACCGCGAACGCGATGACGAGGATCGCCTGGGGACTGCCGTGCGGTGCCGCATACTTGAAGCCGAAAATGAAGGTCGCATAGGAGAGCCCGGCAAGCAGCCCGGCGGCGACGCCGAGGGGAGTCACGCTGTCCGCCCCTACCTCGTAGATTCGCGTCAGCAGCACGATGCCGAGCATGACCATGACAATCGCGGTCCACTTCAGCGCCGTGGGCCGTTCGAGGCCGATGGCGAACGACACGAGGAAGACGAAAACCGGCGCGCAGTACATCAGCGTCGCCGCTACCGCGACACTGCCCTGGTCGATGCTGACAAAGTAGAAGGCAAAGTTGCCGGCCACGCCGAGTCCGGCGATCACCGACCAGAACCATAATCGACGACTGGCCAACCCGCTACCGCGGGGGCTGAACACGAGCCAGGCCAGCACGAAGAGGAACCCGATCGCCCCCCGGTAGAACGTCACCACGAGAGGGTCCCAGCCATCGGCCATCAGCATGCCGCCGATGCCCCCGGCCAGCCCCCAGAATAGCGCCGCCAACACCACGAACGCCGTGCTGAATCTTGCCATCTGGCCTCCTTTTGGCATGGGATAGCCCGCGGTACGCTAATGCCCGGCTCTTTACCGCTAACGAAAAACCCCGAGGCGACGGGCAATCGGCTCGGGGTGTCGTGGAAGTACCGCTCGCGGCAATGGCCTCGGGCCGATTGCGTCGAGGAATCAGGTCCTCGGCGCGCGCATGCCCGCCCTGACGGCGCGTGCGGCATGCAGCTTCCGGTAGCTGTCGATCAGGCGCTGGTGCCTCTCCAGGCCCTCCAGCGCCATGCTCGTCGGCGTCAGGCCGTGGAAGCGCACGGTGCCCTGCACCGAGCCGATCACCGCCTCGAGGGTCGCCTCGCCGAACATGCGGCCGAGGTTATAGCGAAAGTAGTCCAGTTCCAGCTCATCGTCCAGCTCGATCTCGAGCACCGCCTGCACCGCGCGGTAGAAGAGGTTGCGCTCGACGGTGTTGTCGTTGAACTGCAGGAACATCTCGACCCGCTCCAGGGCCTCCTCGTGCTGCCCAAGCGCCAGGTTGATCAGGAGCTTCAGCTCGAGGATGGTGAGCTGGCCCCAGGCGGTGTTCTCGTCGAATTCGATGCCGATCAGCGTGATGATATCCATCTGATCGTCGAGTTGGCTCTCCTCCAGGCGGCCTGCCAGGTCGGCAAGCTCGTCATCGCTCAGGCGATGGAGGCAGAGGATCTCCTCGCGGTAGTCCAGGGCCATGTTGGTGTTGTCCCAGACCAGATCCTCCACCGGATAGACCTCGGAATAGCCCGGCACCAGAATGCGGCACACCGGGGCGCCCAGGTCGTCATGGACGGCCTGATAGGTCTCCAGCCCCATCTCCTCCAGGATGCCGAACAGGGTCGCGGCCTCTTCCTCCGTACTTCGAGAGCCGCTGCGAGAGCCGCTACCGGAGAAGTCCCACTCGCAGAATTCGACGTCCGCCCGGGCGCTGAAGAAGCGCCAGGAGACCAGCCCCGAGGAGTCGATGAAGTGCTCGACGAAGTTATTGGGCTCGGCGACGGCCTGGGAGTTGAAGGTCGGCGGCAGGAAGTCGTTCAGCCCTTCGAAGCTGCGCCCCTGCAGCAGCTCGGTAAGGCTGCGCTCCAGTGCCACATGGAAGCTGGGGTGGGCGCCGAAGGAGGCGAACACACCGCCTGTCCTGGGGTTCATCAGGGTGACGCAGGCCACCGGGAACTGCCCGCCCAGGGAGGCGTCCTTGACCAGCAGCGGGAAGCCCTGGGCTTCCAGCGCGCGAATGCCCTCGAGCAGCTCGGGGTAGCGCTCCAGCACCGCCAGGGGCACGTCCGGCAGCGCGATCTCCTCCTCGATGATCTGCTTCTTTACCGCCCGCTCGAAGATCTCCGACAGGCACTGCACCTGCGCCTCGGCCAGGGTGTTGCCGGCGCTCATGCCGTTGCTGAGAAACAGGTTCTCGATCAGGTTCGACGGGAAGTGGACCGTCTCGCCGTCCGAGCGTCGCAGGAACGGCAGCGAGACGATGCCGCGATCGACCCTGCCGGAGTTGGTATCGATCAGGTGCGAGCCGCACAGCTCGCCATCCGGGTCATAGATCCCCCGGCAGTGGTCGTCCAGAATCTCCGCGGGCAGCTCATCGTTCGGCCCCGGCTGAAACCACTTCTCGTTGGGGTAGTGAACAAACTCGCTGCCGGCGATCTCTTCACCGAAGAACTGGTCGTTGTAGAAGAAGTTGCAGCTCAGGCGCTCGATGAACTCGCCCAGCGCCGAGCAGAGCGCGCTCTCCTTGGTGGCGCCCTTGCCGTTGGTGAAACACATCGGCGAGGCGGCATCACGCACGTGCAGCGACCAAACGTGGGGCACGATGTTGCGCCAGGAGGCGATCTCGATCTTCATGCCCAGTTCCGCCAGGATCGCCGACATGTTGGCGATGGTCTGCTCCAGCGGCAGATCCTTGCCCTCGATCCAGGTGCCTCTCTCCCCCGTCGTCTCGCCCTTCGGCACCCCCATCAGCAGCCCCTGGGCGTCCTCATCGATGTTCTCCACCGCCTCGACCTGGAACTCCGGGCCGGCCTGCACCACCTTCTTCACGGTGCAGCGGTCGATGGAGCGCAGGATGCCCTGGCGGTCCTTGTCGGAGATGTCCTCGGGCAGCTCCACCTGGATCTTGAAGATCTGCTGGTAGCGGTTCTCCGGGTCGACGATGTTGTTCTGCGACAGCCGGATGTTCTCGGTGGGGATGTCCCGGGCGTTGCAGTACACCTTCACGAAGTAGGCCGCGCACATGGCCGAGGAGGCCAGGAAGTAGTCGAACGGCCCAGGCGCCGAGCCGTCACCCTTGTAGCGGATGGGCTGGTCGGAGATGACCGTGAAGTCGTCGAACTTGGCCTCCAGGCGGAGGTTGTCGAGATAGTTGACCTTGATTTCCATGGGGCACCGGACGAGTTGGCGTGGGCAGCGGGGGCAGAAAACCCACCATTATCCAGCTTTTCCCGCCGGGCGTCATCGCAGGGTTACAAAATGGCACCGGCCCTTACCCAGGCGCGGCCCTACTGGGCGCAGTAGCCGCCATCCACTACGTAGGTATTGCCGTTGCAGCCGGAGGAGAGGTCGGAGAGCAGATAGATCGCCATGCCCGCGCACTCGTCGTTGGTGACGTAGCGCCCCAGGGGAATCCGTGCCGTGAACGCCTGCTGCACCTCTTCGCCGTGGCCAGGGTTGGCCTGGTCCTCGATGGAGCGCATCATGCGGTTGTCCACCGGGCCGGGGTTCAGGGTGTTCACCCGGATGCCCTCGGGGCCGAGCTCAGCCGCCAGGCAGCGCATCATGCCCACCACCGCATGCTTGC
>PWEV01000268.1 GCA_003553625.1 Halomonas sp. | reverse complement strand
GCGGTGCGGGTGGCGGTCGATCCAGCGGGAGCACTGCTCGGCACCTACTACCTCAAGGCCAACCAGGCTGGCCCCGGCGACCACGTCGCCAACTGCGGCTATGTCGTCTCCGCGCAGGCCCGCGGCCTCGGCGTGGCCGGACGGATGTGCGAGCACTCCCTGGGACTCGCTCGCGAGCTCGGCTTCACCGCCATGCAGTACAACCTGGTCGTCTCGACAAACGAGGTGGCGATAACGCTATGGCAGAAGCACGGCTTCACCATCGCCGGCACCCTGCCCCGCGCCTTCCGCCACCCCACGCTGGGGCCGGTGGATGCCCACGTGATGTACCGTCTGCTGTAGCTGCCACATTCGGTCAATTGACCGGCTTTCCGGGCCGGTGCATGCTCGGCAGGCCATGAATCGCAAGACGCTGACACAAAAAAGGAAACCAACAATGAAAGGCTTTGCACGCAGCACGCTGGTTGCCGGTATTTCGCTGGCCATGATGGCCTCCGCCAACGCCTCGGACTTCGCCGAGATGGATCCGGTGACCCTGCGCCTGGCCCACGTGGTCAACGAGCAGGACGGCTTCCATATCGCCGCCGTGAAATTCCAGGAACTGGTCCAGGAGCGCACCGAGGGCGCGGTGTCGGTGGATATCTACCCCAACGCCAGCCTCGGCGACGAACGCACCCTGCTCGAGGGGATGCAGATCGGCACCGTGGACATGGGGGTGATCACCAACGGCCCGGTGGCCAACTTCGTCGAGGAGATGGCGGTGTTCGAGCTGCCCTTCCTCTTCCCCAGCCCCGAGGCCGCCTACGGGGTCCTCGACGGCCCCATCGGTCAGGAACTGCTCGACAAGCTCTCCGAGGTCAACCTCAAGGGACTGGCCTACGCCGAGCGCGGCTTTCGCAACCTGACCAACAGCGAGCGGCCGGTGAATCGCCCTGAGGATATGGATGGCCTGCGCATTCGCGTGATGGAGAACCCGGTCTACGTGGACACCTTCCGCGAACTCGGCGCCAACGCCATCCCCATGGCCTGGACCGAGGCGCTCACTGCCATGCAGCAGGGCACCATCGACGGTCAGGAGAACCCGGTCAACGTCATCCACTCGTTCAAGCTCAACGAGACCCAGACCTACATGACCCTGTCGCGGCACACCTATGCGCCGGCGATCTTCGTGATGGGCATGCCGATCTGGAACCAATTGCCCGAACCCGCCCAGGAGGTGCTGGTGCAGGCCGCCCAGGAAGCCGCCGAACACGAGCGTCGCGTGAACGCCGAGATGGAGGCCGAGCAGCTGGCCGAGCTTCGCGAGGCGGGCATGCTGATCATCGATGACGCCGACCTCGAGGCCTTCCAGGCCGCCGTAGCGCCGGTCTACGAGAAGTATGGCGAGCAGTTCGGCGACTACCTGGTGCGCATCCGGGAGGCGCTGGAATAAGTGAGCCTGCTTGCGCGCTACCTGCTGCGACCCCTGCAGTGGAGTGAGCGCGCCCTCGACGCCGTCATGCAGCCCGTGGTCTTCGCGGGCATGGCGGCGTTGATCGGCGTGATCACCCTGCAGATCGTCTCGCGGGTCTTCTTCACGGCGGTGGGCTGGACCGAGGAGGTCGCCCGCTTCCTGCTGGTATGGATCACCTTCCTCGGTGCGAGCCTGGCCTTCCAGCGCGGCCGCCATATCGCCGTGACCTTCGTGGTGGATGCCCTGCCGCTTCGGCTGCGCCAGCTGGCGCGCATCGCCGCGGTGCTGGTGGCGCTGGGTTTCATGGTGGCGCTGATCGTGATCGGCCATCGCTACATGCAGGTGCAGAGCTTCCAGAAATCCGCCTCGCTGCGGCTATCGATGACCTACGTCTATGCGGTCATCCCGCTCGCCGCCGCAGTCATGGCCTGGTATGCCCTGGTCGATCTGCTGGAATTGCTGATCCAGGGGCCGCAAGCCGCCCGGGGAGATGACAAGCGCGGCAGCGGCAACGCCGAGGAGCCTCCCGCATGACCGGCGTGCTGTTCCTGCTGTTCTTCCTCTTCATGCTGCTGGGCGTGCCCATCGCCCTGGCGATCGGCGCCAGCACCCTGCTGGCGCTCAACGCTCAGGGCGTGCCGCTGATGGTGGTCACCCAGCAGATGTTCCAGGGCATCAACTCCTTCGCCCTGGTGGCGGTGCCGATGTTCATCCTCGCCGGGGACCTCATGGCCCAGGGCAAGGTCAGCGAGAAGCTGGTGGATTTCGCCGATTCCCTGTTCGGCTTCCTCAAGGGCGGGCTCTCCATCGTCTCGGTGGGGGCCGGCATGTTCTTTGCCGCCATCTCCGGTTCCGGCGCCGCCACCACCGCGGCGGTGGGATCGAGCCTGGTGCCGGAACTGCGCAAGAAGGGCTACGACCCCGCCTCCGCGGCCAGCCTGATCGCCGCCAGCGGGACCATCGGCGTGGTGATTCCCCCCTCGGTGCCGATGATCATCTACGCGGTGATCGCCCAGCAGTCGGTAGCGAAGCTGTTCCTGAACGGCGTGATCCCGGGGCTGATCATGGGCCTGGGGCTCGGCACCATCGCCATCGTCCAGGCCTATCGTCGCAACTACCCCCGCGGCACCGCCCTCTCCCTTGCCACCATCTGGCGCACCTTCCTCAGCGCCAGCTGGGGCCTGATGACACCGGTGATCATTCTCGGCGGCATCTTCTCGGGGATCTTCACCCCCAGCGAGGCGGCGGTGGTCGCAGTCAACTACGCCCTGCTGGTGTCGCTGTTCGTCTATCGAGACCTGAGCCTGGCGGACGTCTACCGCATCCTGATCCGCTCGGCGATCACCACCTCGGTGATCATGCTGGTGATCGCCACCTCGGCGGTGCTGAGCTGGACGCTCTCCAGCTGGCAGGTGCCCGGGGCCATCGCCCAGGCGGTGCTCTCGCTCTCCACCGACCCGCTGGTGATCATGCTGCTGGTGGTGGCGGTGATCCTGCTGACCGGAGTGTTCATCGAGACGGCCAGCGCCCTGATCATTCTGACGCCGGTGCTGCTGCCGCTGGTGACCCAGCTCGGCATCGATCCGATCCATTTCGGCATCATCATCGTGATGGGTCTGGCCATCGGCATGATCACTCCGCCGGTGGCGATCAACCTCTACGTGGCCTCCTCGGTCACTCAGCTGCCGCTGGAGAGTATCACCCGCGCCATCGTGCCCTATCTGCTGGGGCTGATCGCCGTGCTCCTGCTGGTAGTCTATGTGCCGATTCTGGCGGGCTGGTCGGGATGACCCCGGCTCGTCTAGATCCGACAATGGCCAGCCAGCAGGCTGGCCTCATCTACCCAACCCTGTCATCAAGGAAAGCCCCGTGATTCTATCCCGATACCTGCTGCTGCCCACCGCTGGCCTCACCCTCGCCCTGCTCGCCGGCTGCACGACCTATACGTTTCCAGACGGCAGCCAGGAAACCCTGTGGGGCGTGCCCACCGAGGATGAGACCAAGACCCGCGAGGAACGCCAGGCAGAACCGCTCCGGTACCGGGTGCCCGGCGAGATGCCTAAGTGACGGCGAGACGGCGTATCCGCGGCGCGCCGCCCGGTCCCTGACCGCTGGCTCCCGCGGCCAGGCTCCGACTAACCGGATTTTTTGATGGCCAGGCCATGCCGCCGAAGCTTGCGCACCACGCTTGGCTGGCTGATGCCGAGTCGTTCGGCGATGGCATAGGTGCTGGGCAACCGTTGACACAGATCGTCCAGCACTCCCCGCTCCACCCGGCCGAGATAGTCGCGCAGGGTCTCCCGATCCCCCAGAGTGGCAGCTGGCGATTCCGGCGAGCCCGCCTCGCCGTGTTCCCCCCGGGGCACCCCGTAGTCCGCGCGGAGGGTCGGGGCCTCGATCAGATCGCCCACCGATGAGAGCCAGGCCCTCTCGAGCCAATTCTCCAGCTCCCGGACGTTGCCGGGCCAGTCCCGGCCCATCAGCTCCGACCAGACGCTGGAATGCAGCAGTTTCTTGCGCCCGTAACGGCCGTTGAGCCCGTCCAGGCACTGCTCCACCAGACCCGGGATATCCTCGCGGCGGTCGCGCAGCGGCGGAAGAGTCACGGGTATCACGTTGACTCGATAGTAGAGGTCCAGCCGAAAGGTTCCCTCTTCGACCTGCTCGGCCAGCGCCTTGTTGGTGGCGACCACCAGGCGGAAGTCGACGCGACGTGACCGGGTATCCCCCAATCGCGTAAAGGTGCCATCCTGGATCACCTTGAGCAGTTTGGTCTGCATGACCATCGGCAGCTCTCCGATCTCGTCCAGGAAGAGCGTGCCACCCTCGGCCTGTTCGAGCAGCCCCGCCTTGCCCTGTCGTGTCGCACCGCTGAAGGCCCCCGGCTGATAGCCGAACATTTCCGATTCGAACAGATTATCGGGTATCGCCCCGCAGTTGACCTCGACGAAGGGCCCCTCGCTACGCTTGCTCCAGCGATGCAGCTGGCGCGCAAAGGCCGTCTTGCCCACCCCCGACTCTCCCAGCAGCAGAACCGTGGCATCCGCCGGCGCCACCCGCTTGAGCAGCAGCGCGACTTCACGCATCAAGCGGCTTCGCACCTGCAACGCATCCAGGTCCTCATCCAGGTCCCCATCTTCCGTCGGACCCGCATGGCTGCGCTTCAGGTGTTCACTGAAGCGACGCTGCAGCAGGGCATACTCATCCTGCAGCAGCTGCAGGTCGGTGAGGTCCCGTGACCGACTGATGATACGCTCGATCCGCCCATTGACCTCGACCGGGTGCGCTTCGGCAATGACCCGGCGGCCGGTCCCCGTCACCTGCATCAGTTGGACAGGCTGCCCGGTTCGCAGCACCTCGAGACTGATCGATGGTTTGAGGACGCCCTGCGCCTCCAGGTTCTGCACCGTGGTGGCCTTGAGGGCTTCTCGCGACATGCCGTAGACGGCAGCCGCACCCGGACTGACATCCAGCACCCGGCCGGCGCCATCGACGATGAAGAAGTGGTCACTGGCGGTCTGGACGATGGTTTCCAGCACCCGACTGTCGATATGCATG
>PWEV01000238.1 GCA_003553625.1 Halomonas sp. | reverse complement strand
CCGCCTCGTGGGCGAACAGCCCCTTGCGGGTGAGATAGGCGGTAGCCCGTACCCGGGCGATCTTGGTGGGGGTGCGGAACAGGGTGTGGGCCACCTGACAGGCGATCATGTTGACCTCGTCCTGGCTGGTCACCGCGATCAGCATGTCGGCGTCCTCGCAGCCCGCCTGGCGCAGCACCATGGGGTAGGAGCCAGGCCCCACCACGGTGCGGATGTCGAGCTTGGTGTGCAGCTCGCGCAGCCGGTCGCCGTCGGTGTCCACCACCGTGATGTCGTTCTCCTCCCGGGCCAGGTGTTCGGCCAGGGTGCCGCCGACCTGGCCGGCGCCGAGAATGATGATCTTCATGCCGTACTCTCCGTCTTGCCCTCGGTTCCATGGGCGTCATCGGGCTCGGTCAGAAGGCGATAACCGACGCCGGCCTCGGTCTGCAGTAGCCGGGGGGACTTTGGGTCGTCGCCAAGCTTGTGGCGCAACTTGCTGACGACGATACGCAGATAGTGGGTATCCTCGGAGTGAGTGGGGCCCCATACCTCACGCAGCAGTTGGGTCTGAGTCACTACCCTTCCAGAATGGCGGCAGAGCCGTTCCAGCACCGCATACTCCTTGGGGGTGAGATGCACAGGTGCCTCGTCAAGCCACAGGCGCCGAGAGGCCAGGTCGATCACCAGATCGCCACGCCGGTAACATCCCCCTTCCGGGGGCAAAGAGGCCGCTTGGCGATGCCGCAACAGCGCGCGGATTCTGGCCAACAGCTCCTGAATGCCGAAGGGCTTGGTCACATAGTCATTGGCGCCGTGATCCAGAGCACGCACCTTTTCGGCCTCCTGGCCTCGCACCGAGACCACGATCACCGGCACTTGGCTACGCGCTCGCAGGCGATCCAGTACCGCTTGGCCATCCAAGTCGGGCAAGCCTAGATCCAGCAGTACCAGATCGGGAGCCTCCTCGATTGCCATCGCGAGCCCCTCCCTTCCGCTAGCCGCCTCGTGAATCACGAACCCCTGAGAGGCCAGGCTGATGCGAATGAAACGGCGGATCTGTGGCTCATCGTCAATCACCAGGATGCGTTGAGGTTCAGTCGGCATGGTCGTCGCTCACTTCCATGACGTCGGGGAGCGGCAGATGCATCACGATTCGCGTCCCCTGACCCTCGGGGCCTGGCTCGGCGGCAATGGTGCCGGCATGGGCCCCCAGCATGCCGCGGCAGATGGCAAGCCCCAAGCCGCTGCCCTGGCGACCACGGTCTCCTTCTCCGCCGGTGATGAACATGTCGAACACTCGCTCGCGAAGATGCGGTTCGATGCCCGGGCCCTGGTCGGTGACCGTGAGCCAGAGCTTCCCCGAGTCGAGCCCGGCTTCGATCCTGAGTGAACCGCCGGGAGGCGAATAACGCGCGGCATTCTCGATAACGTTGACCAGCGCCTGCTCGATCAGCGCTGGGTGCACATGCAACAGCGGTAGCTCCGCAGGCCACTCCCGCTGCACTTCCAGGCCCTGCAGCAGTGGCGACAGCCGCCTGATGGCGCTCGCCACCAGGTCGTCCAGGGAGATCCAGTCGCGTTCCAGCTTCAGCCCGCCCTGACCCAGGCGTGTCATGTCCAGCAAGTTCTGGATATAGCGATCCAGCCGCTCGCTTTCACTGAGAATGCCATCGAGCAGTTCGGCACGATCGGAATCGGTGAGCTGGTCTCTCAGATCACGCAGAGTGCTGGCCGAGCCGATGATCGAGGCCAACGGCGTTCTCAGATCGTGGGAGACCGAGGAGAGCAGCGCCGAGCGCAGGCGCTCGTTCTCCTCGGAGAGCCGCGAGGCCTCCAGGTCGGCGACTAGACGCGTACGCTCCAGCGCCAGAGCCAGAAGGCGCAACATGGCATCGATTTGTCCCTCCTCATCCGGAGAGGGCGGCCGTTCCCGCTGGCCCAGGGCCAGGCCCATCAGAGCGACCAGTCGATTCTGTTCCAGTAGCGGAATGATCTGCCAGTTGGTATCCATCGGCTGCTGCGTGCCCTTGCCACTGGGGCGCAGATGGAGACGGCTCCAGGCCACGGCCGTCATAGCTCCGGCATCCAGCGTCGTTCCTTCCGGGGCGCTTTGTGCTGGCGTCATGTCCCCTGATTCGTCGGTAGCACACAACATGACCACCGGACAGCCGAGCCAACGCACCAGGGTTGCGACGCCCGCTGCTTCGACCTGCTCACGATGCGTCGCCACCGCGAGCTCCCTTGAAAAGGCCAACAATTGATAGGTCTGTTCGCGGCTGGCACGCAGTGCCAGCAGCCTCTTGCGCGCACTGCCGGCTAGCTGTCCCACGACCACCGCGACCAGCAGATAGACGACTACGGTTACCACCTGGTCCTGCTCTACCATGGCCAGGGAGTGGCGTGGATCGGTCAAGAAGAAATTGAAGCCAACAAACCCCAGCAGGGCAGCCAGCATGGCCGAGCGGGTTCCTGCCAGCATCGCGCTGACCAGTACCGCACCGAGAAACAGCAGCGATAGGTTGCCCAGTTCCAGCCAGGACTCCAATCCAGCGGCGAGTCCCAGGGCCGCAAGGGTCGAAGCGGCCGCGACGACCGGATCACGCCAGCGCCACTGGATCTCGCGCTGACGGGGCCGGAAGCGGGGCCGTTGACGAGCCTCGGCTACGACCACCAGGTCGAAAGGCCCCCCCAGGCGGGCCAGTCGCTCCGCCACCGGTCGGCGCCAGATTCGCCAGCCCGAGGGGCGTGCATGGCCGACCAACAGGGTGGCCACCTTGAGTTCCCTGGCCAGGGCCGCCAGCTCTCGGGCTCGGTCCTGTCCTGCGATGACCCTTGTCTCCCCGCCCAGACGTTGCACCTGAGCAAAATCTTGCTCCAGCACCTCACGCCGATGCGGATTCTCTCGCTCACTGTCGACATAGGCCGCGCACCAGTTCACCCCATCACGTATCGCCAACCGGTGCGCTGACCTCACCAGGGCGGCATCTTCCGCCCCGCCGCTCAGCGCCACCAGCAGGCGAACGGGAGCAAGACGGTTCCCCGGACGGGACACCTTCTCTGTAGGCTCTTGCATGATTTCCCCCTTGCTTCGCTCATGACGTGGGTCAGCGCCGCCAGAACATCGGCGTCAGCAACACCAGCACCGTCAGAATCTCCAGCCTGCCCAACAGCATCCCTACACACAGCAGCCACTTGGCGGCATCCGGCAGCGGTGCGAAGTTGCCGGCCGGGCCAATGGTTTCGCCCAGCCCCGGCCCCACGTTGGCCACTGCAGTGGCTGCCCCCGACAGCGCCGTGACGATATCGAGCCCCATCATCGCCAGGCCCAGAGCCAGCCCGGCGATGGTAAGAAAGAAGAAGAACGAGAAGGCCACCACGCCACGCGTTATGTCATCGGTGATCGGCTGGCCATTGTAGCGGGTGGGAAAGACGCCGCTGGCGTGGATCAGATAGCGCAGCTGGTTGCGAAGCAGGATGCTGGCAATCTGGAAGCGGAAGATCTTCATCCCTCCACTGGTGGAACCACTGCAGCCGCCGACAAAGGTCAGATAAAAAAAGGCGACGATCGCCAGTGCTCCCCAGCTACTGTAGTCGTCTGAGGCATAGCCAGTCGTGGTTACGACGGAGATCACGTTGAAGGTGACGTGGGTCAGCGCCTCGCCGGGAGGGATGCCTAGCCAGATACGCCACCCGGTCAGAGACAGAATCACGACCAACAGCACTAGCAGCAGGCCCTGAACCTGCTGATCCCGCCAGAGCGCCATGCGCGCGCCGCGTAGGAACCGAATGTAGAGTACGAACGGTAGTGCGCCCATGAGCATGAACAGGGAAGCCATCCACAGCAGGTGGGGCCGATCCGCATAGGCGCCGAAGGAGGCATCCGAGTTGGCGAACCCACCGGTCGCCACCGAGGTCATGGCATGCACCACGGCATCCAGCGTTGCCATCCCACCCAGCCAGTAGGCAAGCATGGCCAGCAGGGTAAAACCCACGTAGATCGCCAGCGTGGCCTTGGCGATGCCGCCGGTGCGCGGCATCACTTTGTCGGACCAGTCGGAGGACTCGGTGTGGAAGAGCCGCATGCCGCCCACCTTGAGGAAGGGCAGTATGGCGATTCCCATCACGATGATGCCGATACCTCCCAGCCACTGCATCATCCCTCGCCATAGCTTGAGGCCATCAGAGAGGGTATCGATGCCTTCCAGAATGGTGGAACCGGTGGTGGTAATGGCCGATACCGACTCGAAGACCGCATTGGTGAAGGAGAGCTGGGGTGCCCCCAGCACCAGCGGCAGGCTGGCCAGGGTGCTGATGCTGACCCAACTGAGGGTGGTCACCAAGAACATCTGCCATGGCTTCAAAAAGATCTCGACGCGCAGGGTTGCCAGCCAGCTCAGAGCCACCGCACCCAGCACGATGCCGATGGACTGGGCGAAGGCCCGGGCATCTGGCTCCTCCTCAATGATCAGCACCAGCCAGGGCACGGTCATGAAGGCGGCGAGAACCAGCCAAAGCACCGACAACACCTTGAGGATCGGCGCCCAGTCACGCCACTGTTCCTGCACATCTTGCCAACGACTCGCCATGGTCCTAATCACCTGTCGCGACGCGCTTGAGGACGCTCAATGGACCTCATGGCACCACAGCCCTTACTAAAAAATCCGTAAAAATCAATCTGGACGGGACGCGACCTGGTCATGCAGCAGAGGAACGGAGTTCTGGTCAATTTTTGCGGTGAGAATAATTAACCACCATTATATTGTTGAAAAACAAGGGTTTATTGTGGTGCGAGCGCGACGTTGACACCACAGGGTAGGGGGTATCAATCCAATGCAGATGGTGTAGCCAGCGGCTAGGTCCGCTCTTGGCCGCAGGCGGCTGTCAATTGCCTTGGCTTCGTCATCCTTCGGCGACCTTCCTGGCGATATAAAACCCATAGCCGAAATAGTCGCCATGTCGCTCGCACAGTTCGATCTCCTGCTGCTGCTCCTCGACGATGGCTCGGGCGGTGGGGCTGTTGCCATGAGTCTTGAGGAAGGCCGGGAAGCGCTGCTGG
>PWEV01000110.1 GCA_003553625.1 Halomonas sp. | reverse complement strand
CCGGGCAGCGGCGCAAAGAGCGCTTCCCAGCAGAGCAGGCCGAATAGCCCGGTGATCAGGCTGTTCTCCACGTAGGCCACGGGCGCCTCGTCACGATGCAGGTGCTCGCACACCGCCCGCTCGACGCTGAATGATAACGGCAGGCAGAGCTCGAGGCGCTCGGGAGCGGGCGCTATCTCCCGCGGCAACGCCGCCTGGCCCAGCCGGCGCCGAAGACGGGGACGAAGCCGCGTCAGCGCCTGGGCTTCCGCTTCCCCCGGCGACCCCGCGGCCAGCGCTTCGGCCAGCTGATGGGCTTCGGCGTGCTCTCCCCGGCGCTCCAGCAGGCGCAGATGGCGAATGCGCGCCTCCGCGCTGCCCATGGCCACCGGCCAGCCCGCCTCGCCGAAGAGCGCCAGGGCCAGCTCGGCCTGCCCGGCGCGCTCGGCCTGGCGGCCCAGGGCCACACCGAGCCGCTGGCGCCGTGTCGCCAGCCAGGCGTTGTCCGCCGGCACCGGCGGCAGCGCGGCGGCCAGCGTTTCCACCGGCTCGTTGGCGTCGAGCCTCTCCCGCAGACGGTGCAGGACCAGGTAGGTGTCCACCTCCTCGCGATGCTGAAAGGCCCGCGACTCGGCGCCAAAAGAGACCCGCTCGAAGCGCTGCACCCCGAGCTCGGCAAGCACGAAGTCGGACCAGTCCTGGCGCAGGTTGCCGAAGAACATCAGACGCAGCCGGTCGCAGGTGGCCATCACGGTCAGCCTCACCATCCGATCCGGTGCCGCCGGCCACCATTCACCCAGGGAGCGCGCCGCGGTCAGCTTCGGTGACAGGGCTTCCAGCAGGGCGGCCTTGCCCAGCGAGGCCGGCACTCCGGCGGCGCGAATCTCATCGGCCAGCGCGCGGCGCAGCTCCGGCAGGCGCAGCTGCCGAAAGAGTTCGTCCAGGGTCAGTGCAGGATCGCCGTCCACCAGGACAGCGGCCTCCAGGGGCCCAAGGGCCGCCTCGCTGTCGCCGGCTTCGGCATCAATCTCGGGATAGACGAGTCGCGAGGTGCGAAAATGCTCGCCCTTGCGCATCACCATGCGCACCAGCAGCGCCCGGGAGGCCCGGGGCAACTCGGCGAAGGTCTCGATAAAATGCCGCTCATCGTCGTTCAGCAGGTCGCCATGGCGCTCGGCCACCCAGGCCACCACGAACCCGAAGTTCGTCAGGTAGTAGAAGGGATCCGCGAGGGAGGCGGCGGGAGAGATACTGGTCATCTATCCATGATACCAGCCGCCACTGCCTGGCTCACAGCCCCTCCGCCAGCGCGGCCACCACCTCGGCAGCGGGCACCACCCGACAGCGGCTGGCGTTCTGCCCCGCCCACAGCGGCGAGAAGTCGCCGAGCCCGCGGGCCTCGGCGGCGGCGCGCAGCGGCGCAATGGCGGCGGTGGCCAGGGGGAAGGCCGGGGCGACGTCGCCCATCGGCCCCAGTTCGCGCATCAGCCGGGTGACGATGCCCCGGGCCGGGCGCCCGCTGTAGAGATTGGTCAGCGCCGTGTGTCGAGCGACCTCGCTCATCAGCGCCCTTCGGTGGATCGCCGAGATGGTCGACTCGGGGCAGCACAGCAAGGCCGTACCCACCTGAACGGCGTCGGCGCCCAGGGCCCGTGCCGCCGCCACACCATGGGCATCGGCGATTCCCCCGGCGGCAATCAGCGGCAGGCCCACCGCCTCCCGAACCTGGGGCAGCAGGGAAAAGGCTCCCACCTGGGTGGTGAGATCGTCGGTGAGGAACATGCCGCGGTGGCCGCCCGCCTCCAACCCCTGAACGATGATCGCATCGGCGCCGTTGGCCTCGAGCCACTGCGCCTCAGCCACCGTGGTCGCCGAGGAGAGCACCACGGCCCCCCAGGCCTTGACTCGCTCGAGCAGCGCGGCCTCCGGCAGCCCGAAGTGAAAGCTCACCACCTCAGGTCGGAAGGGCTCGATCACATCGCAGGCCGCCGCATCGAAGGGGCGACGGCCGGGGCCCTGCGGCACGGCATCGAGGTCGAGGTCGAACTCGGCATACCAGGGCGCGAGAGCTTCGTGCCAGCACGCCATGGCGGCGAGGTCCGGCTCGGGCGGCACGTGAGTGAAGAAGTTGACGTTGATCGGCGCCGAGGTGGCGGCACGGATGGCGGTCAGCTCCTCGTCAATGGCCTCGGGCGAGAGCATGGCGCAGGGCAGCGCGCCGAGACCGCCGGCCCGGGCCACGGCGATGGCCAGCTCCCTTCCCTGGGCGCCGGCCATGGGGGCCTGAAGGATGGGCAGCGCAATGCCGAGGGTATGGGTCAGGCTCATCGGGGCTCTCCCGGATCTTGTGGAGCGTCTTGCGGAACGTCGGATGGGTCGGCAGCATCTCCGCCGCGGCGCCAGGGTCGGTGTTCGCCCAGGGTATCGGCCGCGAAGGCGCCGCGCTCGCCGAGGGGCTTGGGCTCACCGGAAGTGGTGTCATGATGGGTCTGACGTTCCATTTCACTGTTGATCTCGGCGCCCAGCAAGACGACAAAGGCCGACAGCCAGAACCACATCATCAGCACCACCACCGCGCCCAGCGAGCCGTAGAGCTCGCCGAGGTGCGCCACATGGCGAACATAGAGCGACAGCCCGCCGGAGCCCAGTAGCCACAGCAGTATCGCGGTGACGGTGCCGACACTGACCCACTCCCAGCGCGCGGAAGTGCGATTGGGACCGAAGCGATAGAGCATGGCGATAGATAACATCATCACCAGCAACAGTACCGGCCAGCGCAACAGCCCGATCTGATAGGTTGGGGTGTCGTCCAGGCCCAGCGTGGCGACGGCCAGCGGGAAGAGCGCAACGATGGCGATGGTGATCAGGGTCAGCATGATCAGGCCGACGGTCATGGCGGCAACCACCAGGACTCGGTGGATCAATCCCCGCGACCCCTTCTCGCCATAGACGGCGTTCAGGCCGGTGATGATTCCCTGTACCCCCTTGGAGGCGACGAACATCGCCACGACCACACTGCCCAGTGCCGTCAGGCTGAGGCCGGTGCCGGTGTTCTCGCCGATCTTGCGGGCCTGGTCGTCGATAAGGCTCGCGACATCGGGCGGCAGATAGCGAGATATCTCGCCGATCTGGCGAGCCATCTCATGGGGATCGAACACCAGCGCCCACAGCGAGATGATCGCGGCGATAGCGGGAAACAAGGAGAGCAGCGAATAGAAGGCGATGCCAGCGGCGAGCAGGGTAACGCGATCGCTGGCCAGCGACTGACGAACCCGCCACAGGATATCGAGCCAGCCGAGACCAGGGATTTGCTTGGGCTGTTCGGCGCGACGGCCGCGGGGTCGATCGGTCATGAAAACCTCAATCACTGCGCGCCGGATGCAGGACCATGCGGGCGTCGCGGATCTCAATGTCGAAGCGGTTGAGAAAGCTCATGCCGAGGAGCGCCACGTCGCCCTGCATACCGGGGCTGATGGAACCGCGCACCTCGTGGGCCGCAAAGCCGCCGAGGCTCACCTCGTCGAGGGTAGTGAGGTCACCGCGCACTCGACCGTTGGCGGTATTGAACCAGGCGCTGCCGGTTGTCTCCAGCCTCAGCCGGTCGGCCAGTTCCGAAGAGACGGCCACGTAGGTGGCGCCGGTATCGAGCAGGAACTCCACCGGCTCGCCGTTGATGCGTCCGGTGGCCAGGAAGTGACCGGCCCGGTTTCGCTCCAGCACGACCGGCGCGCCATCGCCGCTCACGGCATTGACCAGGTGGGCATTGGGATTTCGCTGGCCCTCCAGGTAGCCATGGAACCACCAGGTCCCGGTGCCGATGAACAGCATCCAGAACAGCAGCATCATGCCGAGCCCGGTACGCCGGACCGCTCTGTTGTCATCGCTCATGACACGTCTCCCGGGCCGTTGGTGAGCAGTGTGGTCTGTGCATTGACACACGACCTCCCCCTGCCTGTACTGGAAGCCGTGCGCTCGCTCACGAGATTTTCCACAAGGATAACGCCCCATGCAGGACTTCACTTCACTTTCGACTGCCGTAAGGCCCCATCATTCCCTCGCCGCCGGCGTTTGTCTCGGCGCTGCGCTGCTGCTGACCGGTGCCGCCCACGCCTGGGACGGCCTGGTGGAGAAACAGGTCTTCGAGATGGACCAGTACACCACCCGCGGCGGCGAGACTATTGCCCCGCTGGCGGTGGGCTGGGAGGCCTACGGCACCCTCAACGAGGCCCGGGACAACGCCATCCTGATCACCCACTTCTTTTCGGGTACCAGCCAGGCCGCCGGACGCTACGAGGAGGACGGACCCGCCGGCTACTGGGACAGCATCATCGGGCCAGGCAAGCCGCTGGATACCAACGAATATTACATCATTGCCTCGGACACCCTGGTCAACCTCAATGCCCATGACCCTAACGTGACGACCACCGGCCCCGCGTCAATACGTCCCGAGACCGGAGAGCCCTGGGGCCTGGACTTCCCGGTGGTGACCATCGGCGATTTCGTCGACGTGCAGCAGGCCCTGCTGGAGAGCCAGGGCATCGAGCGGCTGCACGCCGTGATGGGCGCTTCAATGGGCGCGCTGCAGGCCTACGAGTGGGCCAGCAGCTACCCCGAGCGGGTCGAGCGGCTGATCCCGGTGATCGGCGCCGGCGAGGCCGACCCCTGGCTGCTGGCCACCCTGGCCGCCTGGGCCGCACCGATCCGCGTGGACGCCAACTGGAACGGCGGCGACTACTACGGCGGCGAGCCGCCGCTCCATGGTCTGCGCGAGGCGCTGAAGCTGATCACACTCAACGCCAACCACTGGCAGTGGGCCAACGAGACCTTCGACCGCAGTTGGGCCGACGATGATGCCGACCCGGCTCAGGATATCCACGCCCGCTTCGCGATCGAGCAGACCCTCGACGACATCGCCGCGGCCCGCGCCGAAATTGCCGATGCCAATCACCTGCTCTACCTGGTGCGAGCCAACCAGGCCTTCGTGGCCGGCGATGGCGGGAGCCTGGAAGAGGGTCTCGCCAACATCGATGCCCCCACGCTGATGCTCTACAGCGAGGACGACCTGGTCTT
>PWEV01000011.1 GCA_003553625.1 Halomonas sp. | reverse complement strand
TCGGAGGGGCCGGCCAGCACGATATCGACCTGCTCGAAGCGCAGGGCGTTGATGGCGGTGGTGCGATTGCCCACCGGGAAGAACTCGACCGTCACACCCAGGCGTGATTCGACCTCGTCGACGAAGCCCTGATAGGCGCGCTGCAGCTCCTCGCTACCCTCGATGCCGTTATCGGCAAAGCGCAGGGTGGACGGGCAGGACTCGGCCGCCTGGGCCTGGGCGGTGGCCGTCAGGGCGATGGTGGCGGCCAGGGGATGTAGGGACTTTTTTCACGGTGTCACCTCGTGATGATCATAGGAATGCAGGGCTTGGGAGCAAGCGCTCCTACCCTGACGAAGCGTGATGACAGCGGCGTGACGTCCCAGTTACGCGTTCGTGACCCGACAACGGGCCCATTCTGGTAGCGCCGGGGTCGTGAGTGGTAATTTCAAGGAACCTGATATCAGACAAGCGAGCAACCGACGTCCCGGTGGTCAGGGAAAGGTTTTCTGAGAAGGCGTCGAGAGATAGCGGCGAGAGGTGGTGAATGGCGAAGCAGCGCGCGCCGCACCTGGTGGTGTTCACCGGGGCGGGTATCAGTGCCGAGAGCGGTATCCAGACCTTCCGGGCCGAGGACGGCCTGTGGGCCAATCACCCGGTGGACGAGGTGGCCACGCCCCGAGCCTGGCGGCGGGATCCGGAGAAGGTGCTGGCGTTCTACAACCAGCGTCGCGACCAGGTGCGCCGTGCCCGCCCCAATGCCGCCCACAAGGCGCTGGCGGCCCTGGAGAGGCAGGGCTTCAGGGTCAGCATCATCACCCAGAACATCGACGATCTCCATGAGCGGGCCGGCTCCCGCCAGGTGCTGCACCTGCACGGCGAGATCCTCAAGGCGCGTTCCACGGTGGACCGCCGCATGCACTACCCCTTGCCCCGTGGCGGCATCGAGATGGGGGACATCTGCGACAAGGGCAGCCAGCTCAGGCCCGACGTGGTCTGGTTCGGCGAGGAGGTGCCCCACTTCCTGGATGCCTGTGAGCTGGTCAGCGAGGCGGACCTGCTGCTGGTGGTGGGCACGTCGCTTGCCGTGATGCCGGCGGCTTCGCTGCTGCAGTATGCGCCGCTGGATGCCCCCTGTGTGCTGGTCGACCCCCAGGCCGAACTGCTGGCGCCGCCGGGCGTGACCCGGCTCAGCCAGCCGGCCGGCAAGGGGGTAACGGCGCTGGTGCGCCACTGGAAACGCGAGGGGCGGCTCTGGGTGCCTGATATTGTCCTCGAGTCATGAGGACCGATGTCCGGGGACCATGGGCATGTAGTGAAGCCGGCGCGATGTCGCGGGCTGGGCCTATGTTAGAATATTGCCCTTCTTTTGCACCCTCAACAGGCCGCCATGCTGGACCACTCCTTCCACGACCCCGCTGACCAGGTTGCCCGTGATCCCGCTACCGGTCATCCACGTCCACCGCGGCGTGAGTTCAAGTCCCGCGGGAGCTTCGTCGAGCGCTGCCCCGGCTGCAACCTGCCCGAGCTGAACTGCCTCTGCCCCTATGCGGTGAAGGCAGAAAGCGAGGCACGGGTGTGGCTGATCACCCACCCCATGGAGCATCACAAGCCCACCAACACCGGGCGGCTGATCCGCGACGTGCTGCCGGACACCGAGGTCTTCACCTGGTATCGCACCGCGCCGGACGAGCGGCTGCTGGCGCTGCTGGAGGACGAGCGCTACGCGCCCTTCGTGATCTTTCCCGACGACCAGCCCGACTACGCCGAGCGGGTAGTGGGCATCGTCGCCGTCGAAGAGGCGAAACGGGAGGGGAGGGTTCCGGTGCTGATCCTGTTGGACGGGACCTGGCGACAGGCGCGGCGTATCTTCCGCAAGAGCCCCTACCTCGACCGGCTGCCGGTACTGCCGCTGCGCACCGAACGGCTGACCCGCTACCGGCTGCGCAAGCCGGCCTCCGCCGAGCATCTTTGCACCGCCGAGGTGGCTGCCGAACTGCTGCGCAAGGGGGGCGACGTCGACGCCGCCCAGGCCCTGGACGACTACTTCGATGCCTTCAACGACAGCTACGCCGCCAGCCGGGGCTTCGAGAAGATTGAAGCGCCAACGGCGGCGATGAAGCGCCTGCTGGCCCGCAAGACCTGATCGCCTCAGGCCGTACCGCTACCGAACAGCGCCCCGGCGATCCGGAAGCCGGCGATCCAGGTGCCGGCGGCGGAACCCAGGGTAGCCAACATGAATACCAGCAGGGTGCGCGAGACCCGGTTGCGCCACCAGCCCTTAAGCTCGGTGACGTCGTGGCGCAGGGTCGAGAAGTCGCGCACCTTGGGCTTGCGCAGATAGAGCTCCCCCCCGGCGGCCACGAAGCCGGCGCCAATCGTCGGGTTCAACGAGGTGAGCGGGGCGGCGAAGAAGGTCGCCGTGACCGTCAGCGGGTGAGCCATGGCCACCAGGGTGGCGGCGGCCGATAGCACGCCGTTGATCAGGAACCACTCGCCCACCAGCTGCCAGCCCAGCTCGGTGTTGCGCGAGAAGCCGATGGCGAAGCCGGTCAGCACCAGCACGGTGATCAGCCAGGGCAGCGACTTCCACAGCTTCGACGGTGGCGGGGTGACCTCCAGCGCCTCACGCTCCCTCGTCGGGGCCCCGGGGAGGGGCGCCTCGAACTCCTCGGCCATGCCCTTCATGTGGCCGGCACCGATCACCACCAGCACATGGCGGTAGCGTCCCGGGGGCGCCTCCTCCGCCAGGCGCAGCACCATATAGCGGTCGCGTTCGCTGATCAGCGGTATGAAGAGGCTTTCGGACTCGGCGGCGAACTCGCTGAAGGTGGACTCCAGGACATCGCCTTCCTTGAGACGCTCGATCTCCTCGGCGGAGACGTCCTGGCGCGACAGCACGCTGCCCAGCAGGCCCGTGAACAGCGAGAAGCGCTGCCACCAGGGCACGTTGTGGTAGATGCGCTTCAGCGTGATCCCCACGTCGCGGTCGATCAGCAGCAGCGGCAGGTCGGCATCGCGGCTCTCCTCCAGGGCGGCGCGCATCTCGGCGCCGGGCTCGATGCCGGACTGCTCGGCCAAGCGCTGCTGGAAGGCGCCCAGCGCCAGGCTCGCGGCCACCATTCCCGCCTTGCCCTGACGGAAGATCTCGAACAGGTCCTGATTGTGCATGGCGTCCGGGTTGGCGAGGCTGTGGTGGCGTGAGTCGCACAGCTCGATGGCCACGGCGTCGAACTCGCCGGAGCGGATCAGGGCGCGCACGTCCTCGGCGCTTTCGGCGGAGACATGGGCGGTGCCCAGCAGGGTGTAGCGGGTCTCGCCCACCTGGATGACGCGGCGCGGGCCGGTCACGCCGGTCGTCGAGTCGGTGGGCATCGCGGTGTCCTGGGAATCGGTCATGGACGCTCGGTATGAATGAGTGAGAAGGAGGATTATCCACGATGGACACGGGCGGGCCAAATCAGCTCAGCGCCGCCAGAAGGCGGGGGTGAACAGCACCAGTACGGTGAAGATCTCCAGGCGGCCGAGCAGCATGGCCATCACCAGGATCCACTTGGCCAGATTCGGCAGGTCGCCGTAGTGGCCGGAAGCCTCACCCAGCGCCGGGCCCAGGTTGTTGAGCGCCGAGGCGACGGTGGACCAGGCGGTGACCTGGTCGACCCCGGTGGCCATCACCCCCACCAGCATCAGGAAGAACAGCATCACGTAGACCGAGAAGAAACCCCATACCGCCTGGGCGATGCCGTCCGGCACGCTCACCCTGCCCACTTTTACCGCGATCACGGCGTTGGGGTGGATCAGGCGCATCACCTCGCGCATGCCCTGTTTGAGAATCAGGATGATCCGGATCACCTTCATGCCGCCGCCGGTAGAGCCCGAGCAGCCGCCGACGAAGGCGGCCATGAACAGCAGGAAGGGCAGGGCACCCGGCCAGACCGAGAAGTCGGCCACGCCGAAGCCGGCGGTGGTGGCCACCGAGACCACCTGGAAGATGCCGTGGCGCAGGCCGCGCTCGGTGTCGTAGGTATTGGTGAGCCACAGCGAGACCACGGTGATTGCCGCCAGTCCCATCAGGAAGAGCAAGAGGAATCGCGCCTCGGGGTCCTGAAAGTAGTGGGTCACGCTGCGTTCCCGCCAGGCGACGAAGTGCAGGCTGAAGCTCACCGCGGAGACGATCAGGAAGAACACGCAGATCATCTCGATCACGGCGCTATCGAAGTGGCCGATACTGGCATCGTAGGTGGAGAAGCCGCCGATGGCCACGGTGGAGAAACTGTGGCCCAGGGCGTCGAACCAGTTCATGCCGGCGGCCATGTAGGCCAGCATGCAGGCGACGGTCAGTGAGGCGTAGATGTACCACAGCGCCTTGGCGGTCTCGGTGATGCGGGGCGTGAGCTTGGAATCCTTCAGCGGCCCCGGGATCTCGGTGCGGTAGAGGGCCATGCCGCCGACGCCGAGAGTCGGCAGGATCGCCACCGCCAGCACCACGATCCCCATGCCGCCCAGCCACTGAAGCTGCTGGCGGTAGTAGAGAATCGACTCCGGCAGGTACTCGATGCCGGTAATCACCGTGGCCCCGGTGGTGGTCAAGCCCGAGAAGGACTCGAACACCGCATCGGTGATGGAGAGAGCCGAATCGCCCACAAGCATCAGCGGCAAGGAACCGAAGAGCGCCAGCACGCTCCAGAACAGCGCCGCGATCAGGAAGCCGTCGCGGGTGCGTAGCTCCTTGCGGGCGCGGCGGTTGGGCAGAAACATCAGCGCGCCGGTCACCACCGTGATGGCGATGGCGATGGCGAAGGCCTCCCACTGGCCGTCGCCAAACAGCAGCGAGATCAGGATCGGCGGCATCATGGTCAGGCTGAACAGCATCAGCAGCAGCCCCAGGATGCGCAGGATCATGCGCAGGCTCATCGCGCGGGGTTCCCCATGGTTGTTTGGCTAGAAGAAGGTCAGGCCGACCTGGAACAGCCGCTCCACGTCGCGCAGGCGGCGCTTGTCGATCACGAACAGGATGACGTGGTCGCCGGACTCCACCATGACGTCGTCGTGGGCGATCAGCACCTCCTTGC
>PWEV01000150.1 GCA_003553625.1 Halomonas sp. | reverse complement strand
GAATTTGATTTCCGATACCGCCCCGCACCCGATACCGCTCTGGCACCCGACACCCGGGGCCGCGGCCTGGCCATCGGCCTGCTGCTGGTGGGCGCCGGCTACCTGGTGGCCCAGGCGACCTAGCCAGCGAGAGCGTGCCCCGCACCGGGATGCCTGTTATAAGTGAAGGAATAGGCGACACCTATCCCGCCATTCGGCAAGTGACTCAAGCGTACGTGGCTTCTGCACTGGCTCAAAAGCGTCGCCGGGAGATGAACAGGTTATGGCTTCTCAACACCCAGCGACCCCCGGACGCATTGTGGCCATCGGTGGAGCCGAAGACCGGACCTCCGATCTCGAGGTCCTGAAACAGGTCTTTGCCCTGGCCCCCGAGGGCAATAGCGAGGTCGCCGTCATCGCCACGGCGAGCCGCATTCCCGACGAGGTACTGCCCGACTACGAAGCCGCCTTCTCTCGCCTGGGCGCCAGTCGAGTCCACTCCCTGAGCCTCCGCGACCGCCGCCAGGCGGCCGACGCCGACACCATCCGCATGATCGAGCAGAGCGGCGTCATCTTCTTCACCGGCGGCGACCAGCTCCGCCTGACCAACGTGCTGGGTGGCTCAGAGACCATGAAGGCTATCCGCAATCGCCAGAGAGAGGGCGCGGTAGTCGCCGGAACCAGTGCCGGCGCGGCCGCCATGCCGGGCACCATGATCTACAACGGCGCCGCCGCCGATGCCCTGCGCAAGGGCGCCGTCAACTTGACCTTCGGCCTAGGACTCGTCGAGGACATGGTCATCGACAGTCACTTCCTCGAGCGCGGTCGCTTCACGCGCCTGATGGAGGTTGGTGCGAGTAACCCGGAGTATCTGGGCGTAGGGCTGGGCGAGGATGCCGCTGTGATCATTCACCCCCATGGCATTCTCGAGGCCATCGGCCCGGGTCATGTCATCATCATCGACAGCCGCGACCTGGCGAGCTCGAACATCGCCGAGCTGTCCGTTGGCGAGCCGGTGGCCGTCGAGAACATGATTCTGCATGCGCTGGTCAGCGGCCACGGGTTCGATGTCGAGGCTCGACGCTATCTCGTTGCCGACGAACTCAGTGCCATTCTCGCGGAGGGAAGATGAACATTCTCGAGCATCGGGCACTGCGCGGCCCGAACTACTACAGCCGCTACCCGGCGATCTACCTGCGCCTGGACATCGGTGATCTCGAGGAGCAGCCGAGCGATACCGTCCCCGGTATCGTCGAGCGCCTCACGGCCCTGCTGCCGACACTGCAGGAGCACCGTTGCTCGGTGGGCCGCCCCGGTGGCTTCCTGGAACGACTGGAGCGGGGCACCTGGGCCGGTCACGTCGTCGAACATGTGGCCATCGAGCTCCAGAACCTGATCGGCTTCTCGGTCGGCTACGGCAAGACCATCGACAGCTACGACACCGGCATCTATAACGTCGTCTATCGCTATCGGGATGAAGCCTGCGGTCTGGCCGCCGGGGTCGAGGCCGTCGACCTGGTCGAGCGGCTGTTCGCCGGCGAGTCGATCGACATGCCGGCCATCATCGACCGCCTCAAGCAGGTGCGCGACGCCCACATGCTGGGGCCCTCCACCGCCGCCATCGTCAACGCCGCCGACCAGCGTGGCATTCCCCATACTCGCTTGAGCGAGGAAAACAGCTACATCCAGTTCGGCCATGGCCATCGGCAGCAACGCATCCAGGCAACGGTGACCGGCCATACGGATCTGATCAGCTTCGGCATCGCCGACGACAAGGCCTGGACCAAGCAACTGCTCGGCGATGCCGGGATCCCGGTACCCCAGGGGCGGGTATGCGACTCCTTCGACGAGGCGCTCGAGGCCGTTAGGGGCATCGGCTATCCCGTCGCGGTAAAACCGCTGATCGGCAATCATGGCCGCGGCGTGAGCACCAATATCGAGGATGAACAGGCGCTGCGTAATGCCTTCGATATTGCCGCCCATCGCAACCCGTCGGTGATCGTGGAGCAGTACATCCGCGGCGAGGATCATCGCCTGCTGGTCATCGATGGCAAGCTGGTTGCCGCCGCGAGGCGTCGCCCGGCCCATGTGGTCGGCAACGGAATCGATACCCTGCAGGCCCTGGTCGACGAGGAGAATCGGGATCCGCGTCGCGGTATCGGCCACGAGAACCTGCTGACCCAGATCCAGATGGATGAGCAGTCGCTGCGGATGATCGGCCAGCAGAACCTGACCCCGCAGAGCATCATCCCGGCCGGCGAGATGGTCTTCCTCAAGCCGACGGCGAACCTGAGCACCGGAGGCACGGCCACGGACGTGACCGACGACGTTCATCCCGAAGTACGCTTCGCCGCGGAGCGCATCGCGCGCCTGGTCGGGCTCGATATCATCGGCATCGACCTGCTGGCCGAGACCCTGACCCGGCCGCTGGAGGAGCAGTCTGCTGCGGTCGTCGAGGTCAATGCCGGCCCCGGCTTTCGCATGCACCTCTCGCCGACCCACGGGCAGGGCCGGGATGTGGGTCGCCCGGTGATCGACATGCTGTTCCCGAACAGCGAAGCCGACGGTCGCATTCCCATCGTTGCGGTGACCGGCACCAACGGCAAGACGACGACGGTGCGCGTGATCTCACACCTGCTGCGCCAGGCGGGACGCAACGTCGGCATGGCCTGTACCGGCGCCATCGAGATCGACAACCACGTCATCATGCGCGGCGACTACAGCGGGCCGCAGGCGGCGGCCATCGTGCTGCGCGAGCCCACGGCCGAGTGCGCCGTGATCGAAGTGGCCCGCGGCGGCATCATGCGCCGCGGCCTCGGGTTCGACGAGTGCGATGTGGGCGTCTTGCTCAACATCGCCAGCGACCACCTGGGCGAACACGACATCCATACCCTCGATGAACTGGCGCGCTGCAAGACCGTGGTGATCGACGCCGTTCGCCAGGGCGGTACCGCCGTGCTCAATGCCGATGACCCCAGGGTGCTGGCCGGCCAGGAGTGGGCCCGTGGCGATATCATCTTCTTCACCCTGGACCCCGACTCGCATCCCGTCCGCCAGCATGTCCGCAACCAAGGGGTCGCCTTCACGGTCCACAATGAGCGCATCGTGATGCGTCAGGGCCAGATCGAGGCCGAGGTGATCCCGGTGGTGGACGTTCCGATCACCTTCGAGGGACACGCCCGCTTCAATGTCGCCAACGCCCTGGCCGCCAGCGCCGCGGCCTTTGCCCTGGGGCTCTCCATCGCCGATATCCAGATGGGCCTGCAAACCTTCCATCCCACCCCGGGACAGAACCCCGGGCGCACCAACCTCATCGAAGCCGACGGCATCAAGGTCCTCATCGATTACGGGCACAACGTGCCGGCGCTCGAGGCCCTCGCCGAGCTGGTCGGCTGCATTTCGGCCCGGCGCAGGATCGGCGTGGCCAGCGCCCCGGGGAATCGTCGCGACGAAGACCTGTTCACTCTCGGCACCCTCCTCGCCCGGATGCACGATGTCGTCTACATCTACGAGACCGACCCCCGCGGACGCACCATCGGCGAAGCCGCCGGCCTGCTCCGCGACGGCGCCGAATCGGTGGGCGGCGCCTGCCGGGTGGAGATCATCATGGAGGAGGCCCGGGCCGTCGACAGGGCCTTCGATGAAGCGAGCGCGGGCGACCTGCTGGTACTGCTGATCGACGACGTCGAAGGCGCCATCGAGCGCTTCCGGGGTCGGCGCTTCACGCCCACGGCATCGACGGGTCCCAACGGCGAACCGGCATGATGCCTCTCGATGAGCGGGACGCCCCCCTGCTGACCCTGCTGCGCGTCGGGCGCATCTTCGCGCCGGAACTCCTCGAGGCCAACGAGATTCTCATCGCCGATGGTCGGATCGCGGCCCTGGGTCGCGACCTCCCCATACCGCAAGGTTGGCCGGTACGCCTGGTGGAGGCTCGCCACCTCACCGCCGTACCCGCCTTCATCGACCAGCATGTGCATGTGACCGGTGGCGGCGGCGAGGGGGGCTGCGGCACCCGCTGCCCGGAGATCACCGCCCGGGAGATCGCCGCCATGGGCATCGGCACCGTGGTGGGGGTGCTGGGCACCGACGGCATCAGCCGCTCACCGGCGGACCTGCTGGCCAAGGTGCGCGGGCTCAGGGCCGAGGGTATCTCGGCCTACATGTACACGGGATCCTACCGCGTGCCCCCCCCGACCCTCACCGGCGACGTACAGCGCGACCTGGCCTGGATTCCCGAGGTCATCGGCCTGGGCGAGATCGCCATCTCGGACCATCGCTCCAGCCAGCCTCGCCAGGACGAGATCGAGCGTCTGGTCAGCGAGGTGCGGGTGGGTGCCATGCTGGCCGGCAAGCTGGGCATCTGCCACTTCCATATCGGCGATGGCAAGCGCGGCCTGGAGCCGTTGCGCCGCCTGCTCACCGAGACCGAGATCCCCGCCGAGCAGGTGATCCCGACGCACGTGAATCGACATCGCGACCTGCTCGAGGAGGCCGCCGACTATGCGCTGACCTTCGATGCCAGCGTGGATGTGACCGCCTTCGACGACGCCGACGAGGACGACCTGAGCGGCTTCGGTGCCGTGTCGCGACTGCTCCGGCGCGGCGTCCCGGTCGAGCGCATCACCATGAGCTCCGACTGCAACGGCAGCCTGCCCGAGTTCGACGATCGAGGCGCCTATATCGGCATGCGGGTGGCGGGCAATACCACCCTGATCGCGGACTGGCAGCGCCTGGTACGCGAGGAAGTGCTGCCCCTGGAGCAGGCGCTGGGCCTGATTTCGGGAAACGTGGCGCGGGTGCTCGGGCTCGATGCACGTAAAGGCCGTCTGGCCGTCGGCCATGATGCCGACGTGACCCTGCTCGACGACGACCTCCAGCCGCAGCAGACCTTCGTGGCAGGGAACCGCATCTACGCCGTTGACCCTTGACTAACGAAGAGTCTCTTGCCCGGATGAGGGCGGAGGCGGATCACTTCTCGGTGAGGTCCTCGATCCAGGTCAGGGCCGCCACGCCGGTGGGCAGGCCTAGGGTCGGGATGGCCAGCATAGCTACCTGCTTCAGCGCCTCGGGCGATTCG
>PWEV01000275.1 GCA_003553625.1 Halomonas sp. | reverse complement strand
CTGGCGGTGCTGATCAGCATCAAGCCCTTCTTCAAGTTCCGCTGGCGAGAGACGGGTTTCATCGCCTGGGTGGGGCTGCGTGGAGCCGTGCCCATCGTGCTCGCCATCTTCCCGGTGATCGGCGGGGTGGAGAACGCCACGCTCTACTTCAACGTGGCCTTTGCGGTGGTGCTGCTCTCGCTGCTGATTCAGGGCGGCACCCTGGGGTGGATGTCGCGGTTGATGCGAGTGCAGGTGCCCACATCGGTCACGCCCAACCAGCGCGGCCCCCTGGGCATCCTCCCCGAGAACGACTTCGAGATGTTCGTCTACGAAGTGGAAAACTCGGATCTGGAGGACGTGCCGATTCGCCTGTTGCGCTTCCCGTCGGGGGCGCTGATCTCGGCGCTGTTCCGTGACCATGTGATGCTGCACCCCAAGGGCAGCACCCGATTGCAGCTGGGTGACGTGATCTGCGTGATCGGTCGCAGTGAGGATCTGCCGGCGCTGAACCGACTCTTCAATGGCGAGGCCAAACTCAAGCAGGAGCGGGCCTTCTTCGGCACCTTTACCTTCGCCGGCGATGCCCGGATGCAGGATATCGCCGACGTCTATGGTCTGACGCTCAGCCAGACAGAGAAGACGATGACCCTGGCGGACTTCATCTCCGTGCGCGTTGGCGGCCACCCGGTGGTGGGGGATGACGTGGACTGGCACGGCATTCACTGGGTGGTCAGCGAGATGGAAGGGAACGTTGTGACCAAGGTGGGACTGCGGCTCTACTGAGTCGTTGCTGCCTGCTGGCGGATCTCGACGTTGACTTCCACCGAGGTTTCCGGCGTCGCCAGCCACATCATGCCGTCCTGCAGGGTGGCATTGAGCTCCATCCCCCTGGCGGCCAGGCGGCCGAGTTCGGCAACGCTCTGTGCGTCGACGTCGATGACCGTGAGGTTGGAGAGACTGCGCAGCTTGCCGGCCAGCGGTTCCCACCAGAGTCGCGAGCCCTGGCCGCCATAGGTGTAGATCACGACCTGCCGCGCACGGCCGCAGGCGCGGCGTATCTCGCGCTCGTCCGGTTGGCCGAGCTGAACCCATAGCTCGATGTCACCCGTGAGGCTCCTGCGCCACAGGTCGGGTTCGTCATCGGCGCTGACGCCTCGCCCGAAGGCCAGATCCGGATGGGCATGACGCGCAAAGGCCAGCAGCCTCACCATCATGCGCTCATCGGTCTCGGAAGGGTGACGGGCGACGGTCAGCGTATGCTCGTCGTAGTAGTGCCGATCCATGTCGGCAACCTGCAGCCTTGCCTTGCAGATGGTGGCCTTCAGCGCCATGGCGCCCTCCTGGGGATGGTGTCCGGATACGAAAAAGGCACCCGGAGGTGCCTGATTACTAGAATGTAATGGCGAAGGGAGAGTCCGGCAAGCTCATTCCCAGCGGGGTTCGATGCCATCGATAATATACTGAATATAAAGCCCAAGAAAGGCGGCCGCCGATGCCTTGAGGAGGGCAGCTTCCTGAAGCACGCTGTTAAAACTGGCGGCCCGGACAGGAGGCCGGCAAGCGGCGCTGGCACAGGAATCGATCAAAGCTCGCAATAGCCGGACGATGATGTTTCTCAACGGCGCCTGATTCATGATGGGGTTGGTGCCGGCCAGTCTGGTGACATCTTATACACCCGCCATGGGCGACAAGGAGGCCAGTCATGACATCGACCAAACCCGCTACCGCACGCGTCTATCGGATGAAAACATCGGAGCACATGTGCCCGTTCGGTTTGAAGACCATCGACCTCCTCAAGCGCAAGGGCTTCGAGGTAGACGACAATCTGCTGACCTCGAGGGAGGAAATTGACGAGTTCAAGAAGCAGGCAGACGTAGACACGACGCCCCAGGTGTACCTGGATGACAAGCGTATCGGAGGCTACGAGGAGCTCCGTGAACATTTGGGAATGAGCGTTTCAGACCCCGATGCCACGACCTACCGGCCTGTGCTGGCGATTTTCATCACTGCGCTGTGCATCGGCCTTGCGGTCAGTTGGGCCGCCCATGGAGCGCTATTTACGGTGCGCCTGCCGGAGTATGCCGTCGCCACTGCGATGGTGCTGCTTGGCCTGCAGAAGCTACAAGACATAGAAAGCTTCAGCACGATGTTTCTCAACTACGATCTTCTCGCCCAGCGCCACGTTCCCTACAGTTACGTTTACCCTTACGTGGAGACCCTCGCAGGTCTGCTGATGCTGGCGGGCGCGCTGATCTGGCTGGCCGCCCCGCTGGCGCTTTTCGTTGGCACCGTGGGGGCAGTCTCGGTCTTCAAGGCCGTGTATATCGATAAACGCGAACTCAAATGCGCCTGTGCCGGGGGCAACAGCAACGTACCGCTGGGCTTCGTCTCGCTCACAGAAAATCTGGTGATGATCGCCATGGGGCTGTGGATGCCGCTGCGCATGCTGGTCGCGTGACATCCGGGCTTCGCCGGTTCCTGTGATCACGGGGAGTTGCCGGATGTCCCTGGAAAAAAGGGCGCTTCAAGGTGTTGATGCTCAGGCTGGTGCCGGGGCGGAGGCAATAAAAAAGCCCTGTAAAAACAGGGCTTTCAAAATGTAGCTGGCGGAGGGGCAGGGATTCGAACCCTGGGAGGGGATGAACCCTCGCCGGTTTTCAAGACCGGTGCAATCGACCACTCTGCCACCCCTCCGGCTTACGGCGATGAATACTACCAGCTTTCCGTGCGGGGTCAAGAGGGCTACCGGATCAAGGTGTTAGCCAGGTCGTCGACGGGGTGGCACACTGCTCTCATGTTCCGGAGCCCGCCATGACCCAGACCAGTGATTTTTCGTCGTTGCCGAGAGCCGCCGTTTCCTGCGCGGTGATGAGAGATGGGCAGCTGCTGATGGTCAGGCGGCGGAATCCGCCCAATGCCGGACGTCTTGCGCTGCCGGGCGGCAAGATAGAACCGGGCGAAAGGCTTGCGGACGCCGCGGAACGGGAACTGCGCGAGGAGACAGGCGTTCGGGCCATGTCGCGCGAACCGTTCACTGCCATGGATGTCATGGAACGTGACAGCGAGGGGCGGCTACGATTTCACTACGTGGTAGTAGTCATGCGGATGGAGTGGGAAGCCGGTGAGCCAATCGCCGGAGACGACGCCGTACACGCCTGCTGGATGGACCTCAAGGCGTTCACCGCCGCCAAGGGGGATGTCTGCCCCACGGCTTTGGCGGTGGCCCTGCATCTGCTCGGTGCAGGGAATCAACGTTGAGCCACCCCCGGTCAAGGGCTTGCGCGGGGAACCACGAGTCGGCATTCTAGGTCTATTGCAACGATCAACCATAAACAGGGAGCCTTGAAACCATGGCATACCAAGACACACAGCTAGCTCGCCCGCAGAGCCAGTCGCTCAGTACCAACAAGGTACTGCGCAACACCTACGGCCTGCTCGCCATGACGCTGATGTTCTCGGCGGTCACGGCCGGCGCGGCCATGTCCATGGGCGTCGAGCGGATGAACATCTTCGTGTTCTTCATCGGCGCCTACGGCTTGATGTTCCTGGTTCACAAGACCGCTAATTCGGCCGCCGGCCTGCTGGCGACTTTCGCCTTCACCGGCTTCATGGGCTTCACCCTCGGTCCGATTCTCAATGCCTACCTGGCGCTGCCCAACGGTGCCGCCCTGGTCATGAATGCCCTGGCCATGACCGGCTTGACCTTCATCGGTCTCTCCGCCGTGGCGCTGATCTCCAAGAAGGATTTCAGCTTCCTGGGCAATTTCCTGATGGCCGGTGCCATCGTGCTGATCCTGGCCATGGTGGCGGGTCTGGTCTTCCAGATTCCGACCCTGATGCTGATGGTCTCGGCTGGCTTCGTGCTGTTTGCCTCCGCGGCGATCCTCTACCAGACCAGCGAGATCGTGCACCGGGCCGGCGAGACCAACTACATTCTCGCCACCATCACCCTGTACGTGTCGATCTACAATCTCTTCATCAGCCTGCTGTCGCTGCTCGGCATCATGAGCAGTGACTGAACCCCGCTGGTAACGAGGTCTTCGGCTGGCCCCGCCTCGGCGGGGCCAGCCTGTTTGTGGAGTGACGATATCCATATGCGCTACGCGATTCTGCTGATGGGGGCGCCCTACAGCAGCCAGGCCGCCCATTCCGCTCTGCGCTTTGCCAGGGCGGTGGCGGAGCGAGGTCACCGGCTGGAGGGCGTGTTTTTCTATCACGACGGCGTCCATAACGCCGCGCGCCTTGCAGCGCCGCCCCAGGACGAACCTCACCTGGTAGATGGCTGGACGGCACTGGCCGCCGACCATGGCGTGCCCCTTCAGGTCTGCATTGCCGCTGCGCTGCGTCGCGGGCTGCTCGATGAGCGTGAAGCCGCTCGACATGGCAAGCAGGGCCACAGCGTCGAGTCTCCCTTCGAGCTGACCGGGCTTGGTCAGCTGGTGGATCTCGGCCTGCGCTGTGATCGGCTGGTGACTTTCGGACCCTGAGGAGACGTCATGGCAAACGACGAGGCGCAAGGTGTAGAGGGCGACCTGCTGGTGATACTGCGGCATGGGCCCCACGGCAGCAGCTGGCTGCGCGAGGGCCTGGATGCCGCGTTGGTCGCCGCAGCCTTCGGGCGCAGGGTGACGCTGCTGTTCATGGGGGAGGGGGTCACTGCCCTGATGCCCGCCCAGCAGAGCGGGCCCCTGGGGCAGAAGGGCACTTCGCCCACGCTCGAGATGCTCGAGATGTATGATATCGATACCCTGCTGGTGGAAGCGGAGGCACTGGCCCGGTTCGGGCTCCGTGCCGAGGGGCTCATGCTCTCGGCCAGGGCGGTGGAGGCCAAGGAGCTTTCCGTGCTGGCCGCCACCCATTCACTGGTACTGACCTTCTGAGAGCGGCGATACCGCACGGAGACACGACGATGCTGCTGCATGTTCTCAACCGCTCGCCGGCCACCAGCGAGGTCTATCGTCAGGCACTGGCGGCCATGGGGCCGGACGATCGTTTGCTGCTGATCGAGGATGGCGTACAGGGTGCCGTGGGCACGCTGGTCGCTCGCTTCGCCGGGCTAGAGGGGCGACTCTATGCCCAGGAGGAGGATCTTGTCGCGCGCGGTCT
>PWEV01000078.1 GCA_003553625.1 Halomonas sp. | reverse complement strand
GCCTACCTCGATATCGTCGACGATCTTCACCGTGACCCCGCGGGCCTCTAGCTGGCGGGCGTACTCGTCGCAGCAGCCACACTGGGGGTTCTTGAACATGGTCGCCTCGTCGGGCAGGGCGGCCTGGGCGGCGCCGGCGCCCAGCATCAGCGCGGCGGAGAGCATGAGCGTGGAGCCGAAACGGTTCATGAGCGTGCCTCCGGAATGTCACGGGACGTGCGAGAGGAAGTGAACAGGTACTTGGCAAGGGCGGCGATGCCGAGGCCGAGCAGGGTGAGCATGGCAACGGGCATGATCCAGCCAAACCATGGCATGCTGCCCATCAGGGCGGTGCAGTGATTCAACATGGTGTATCTCCTGACGAACGGATTCGGGTTAGGGGAAGGCATGGCCCTCCGTGGCGGGAGTTCCGCCGTGCGTTCGATCAGGCTTTGGGAGGGCGTCGGGGGGTAAGCGGGATCTGAGTGGGCATTGCCGTGGCCGGTGAGCTGGCCTGGCGTTGCGGTCCCGCCACGGACAGTCGCGCCTGGCCCGTGGCGTTGGTGCAGGTGACGCAGGATGAGGCCTCATGGTCGGCGCTGTGACCGTGACCTGAATAGCCTTCACCGGAATGGCCGTCATTCGACATCCATTCGGCAGCGATCCCGCAACTGACCTGATGGTTCTCCATGGCGCCGTGGCTCGACAGCGTGACCATCGCCAACAGCAGCGCGAGCAGGAGGGCCAGCAGTCGGCCTCCTGTGCGCTGTGTTGACGATGTTCGAATGAGCCGGTCCATGAGGAACTCCCTTGTGTCAGGTCTCCAGCTTGCCCGCCGGTGGCCGGGGCTGCATTGATCCAGGGCAACTCTTGATGCGCATTCCACCTCGCGCATTTTACCTCGCGCATTTCACCCTGGGCGTTTCATGGTGAAACGCCCGGTGGCTGCCTGATCACTCGTCACGGTGCTGGCCGTGGCCGTGGCGGTGCAGGAACAGGTGCATGCCGAGGCAGAGCCCCATCGGCAGGAGCAGCAGCCAGGTGCCGGCGCCTGAGGGGTTGCCGCGCCATAGCACGATCAGCATGGCGACCCCCATCAGCACCAGGCAGGCGGTCATCATCCCGTGGTGAAGTCGGTTCATGTCGATTCTCCCGGCGGGTTCTCGCGGACGAAGCCCCGCTTGAGCAGCAGCGAGTTGCCGATGACCGAGAGCGAGCTGGCGGTCATGGCGATGACGCCGATCATGGGGTGCAGCAGGCCGATGGCGGCAATGGGGATCGCCGCCACGTTATAGGCGCTGGCCCAGATCAGGTTCTGGACGATCTTGCCGTAGGTGGCGCGGCTGAGGTGCATGGCGTCCACCACGGCGGTCAGCTCGCCGCGTACCAGGGTCACATCGGCGGCCTCGATGGCCACGTCGGCCCCGGCACCGATGGCGATGCCGACGTTGGCCTGGGTGAGGGCGGGGGCGTCGTTGATGCCGTCGCCGACCATGGCCACGTGGTTGCCGTGCTTTTTCTGGAGTGCGCGGATGGCATCCACCTTGCCTTCCGGCAGCACCCCGGCCTGGACCTCATCGATGCCGACTTCGTCGGCTACTGCCCGGGCGGCGCGCTCGTTATCGCCGGTGATCATCACCACGTGCAGGCCCAGGTCATGCATGCCGCGGATGGCCTCGATCGATTCCTCCTTGAGGGTATCGGCCACGGCCACCAGGCCCAGGGCCTGGTCGTCGGCGGCGACGATCACCACGGTGCGCCCCTTGCCCTCGAGCTCGGCCATGGCGTCGTCCAGGGCCTCGAGGCCGGATACGCCTTCCTCTTCCAGCAGCCGACGGTTGCCGATCAGCACGGTTTCATCGTCCACCTTGCCCGAGACGCCACGTGCCCCGGTGGAACGGAACTCGCTGACCTCGCCGGGTTTGACATCGCGTTCCTTGGCACCCTCGACGATGGCCCGGGCGATGGGGTGCTCCGAGGCGTTCTCCACGCTCGCCGCCAGCGTGAGCAGGCGCGTTTCCTCGACGCCCTCGGCGGTGACGGCATCGGTGAGCTTGGGCTCGCCGCGGGTGATGGTGCCGGTCTTGTCGAGCACCATCACCTTGACGTCCTTGAAGGTCTGGATCGCCTCGCCGGAGCGGATCAGGATGCCGCGTTCGGCGCCGATGCCGGAGCCCACCATCAGCGCGGTGGGGGTGGCCAGGCCCAGGGCGCAGGGGCAGGCGATGACCAGCACGGCCACGGCGGCCAATATGGCCAGTATCGGCGTGGCGGCCTCGGGATTCACCCAGGGCAGGAAGTTGGCGCCCCAGTCGAGAATCGGCCGCATGACATCCGGAATCAGCAGCCACACGATCAGACTGGCCAGGGCGATCAGCAGCACTGCCGGCACGAAGCGGCCGGTCATGCGGTCGGCGAACTCCTGGATCGGCACTCGTGAGCCCTGGGCCTGGTCGATCAAGCGCACCACCTGGGAGAGAAAGGTATCGCCGCCGACCCGGGTCGCCTTGACCCGCAGGCGGCCCTCCTTGTTGATGGTGGCGCCGATCACGCTGTCGCCGGTGCTCTTGTAGACCGGGATCGACTCGCCGGTAGCGATGGACTCGTCGAGATGGCTCTCGCCCTCGACGACCTCGCCGTCGGTGGGGATCTTGTCGCCGGGACGCACGATCATGATGTCGCCGGTTGCCAGCTCCTTCACCGGCACCTCGACCTCCTCGCCGTCGCGCTCCACCCGCGCCGTCTTGGCGCCCAGGGTCATCAGGCGGCGGATGGCCTGGGAGGCGCGCCCCTTGGCCAGGGCTTCGAGATAGCGGCCGAGCAGGTGGAAGGTCATGATGGTGGCGGCCATCTCGATGAACGAGGTCATCGGGGTGATGAAGCCGACCAGGCCGATCAGGTAGGGCGGCAGGCTGCCCATGGAGATCAGCACATCCATGTTGAAGGTGCCGTTCTTCAGCGAGCGCCATGTTGACCTGTGGGTGGCGATGCCGCCATAGAGAAACACCACCGGGAAGGCGAGCACGGCGATGATGGCCAGGTAGCCGGGGATCGGCTGCCAGAACATGTGCGGCATCATCAGCAGCATGATCAGGGTGGTGGGTACAGCGGCGATGATCAGCCGCTTGCGGGCCTGGGAAAGATAGGCTTCCTCGATCTCGGCGTCGCTGTCGCCGTCCTCGGCCTCGTCGGTCTGCACGGCGGCCACATCATAGCCGGCCCCTTCCACGGCGCTCTTGAGCGCGTCGCCGTCGGGGCCGTCAGCGGCGACGGCGACAGAGACCCGGTGGCTGGCGATATTGGTGTCGATCGACTCGATGCCGTCCAGGCGTTCGAGGGTCTTGCGCACGATGCCGGCGCAGTGGTCACTGCCCATGCCGGGTACCGTCAGCCGCACCAGGCGCTTGTTGGAGCCACCGCCGCTGACGGCGGCCACGTCATAGCCGGCGCCTTCCACGGCGTCTTTGAGTGCCTCTCCACCGGGGCCGTCTTCGTCGATGGTCACGCTGACCCGGTGGTTGGCGATGTTGGTCTCGATATCGTCCACGCCATCGAGGCGCTGAAGAGTCTTGCGCACGATGCCGGCACAGTGGTCACTGCCCATGCCGGGCACCGTCAGGGTGATGATTCTGCCTTGAGTGTCGCTCATCGGCACTCTCCTTGAGGGGCGGGCTTGGGGCCCGCCCGGTCAGAAGTGTTGGCTTGGGAGCTCAGTGGTGGGCGTTGTGGTCGTCGGGCTCCACGCCCGCGGGTGCCGCCTGACGGAGCTGCTGGCGCTGCTCATCGGTCATGAGGTCATGCATGGCATTTCGCATGCGCACCATCTCGGCCATCATCTCGCCGTGCAGCTCGGCCATTCGGCCGTGCATTGCCTGAACGGCCTCGGGATCGGGGCGCTCGCCGTGCATCTCCGCCATCAGGTCGTCGCGCAGGTTCATCAGCCGGCCCTTGCGCTCGAACTGGGCCGGGCGATGCTCCTGCATCAGTTCGCGCATCTGGCTTCGCTGGTCGGGGTCGAGCTCCTGCATCATGCCCATGCCCTCACCCATCATCGGGCAGGGCATCATGCCGCCGCCCATCATGCCGGGGCCCATGCCGCCCTGACCGCCGCCCATCATGCCGGGGCCCATGCCGCCCTGGCCGCCGCCCATCATGCCGGAGCCCATGCCGCCCTGGCCGCCGCCCATCATGCTGGAGCCCAGGCCACCCTGGCCGCCGCCCATCATGCCGCCTCCCTGGCCGGGTTGAGTGTCCGGCATGCCCTGGGCGAGGGCGATGCCAGACCCACTGGCACCGATGGCCAGGGCAAGTCCGAGGGCGAGAGCGTGTTTACGAATGTTCATGATCGTTCTCCTTGCTGCTGATTGGCCCCGTCGAGGGCCACTGATCACAGTATCCCGGCTATGTGTGGCACAGAGGTCAATGCCGTGCCGCTACTAATGAGTGTCAGGGGAACTAACCAGAACTCAGGACCGGAAGCGCTGCGTCAGCAGGTAAAGGGGAACGGAGTGTCGAACGGTGGGTCCGGGGTGGGCATGGCCAAGCGGAGAGGTGAGGTGCGGCGGCCCGGCAATGTGTGTTGCCGGGATGGTCGCTTCAGGCGCGCTGTCGGGTGCCTCGCTGCGGGGCAAGATGCCTGACGGGGAGCGCCAGGCATGGTCGTGGTGGCAGTGGGGCAAGTCGGACGGCGCAGTGAGCCAGGCGTCTGGCGATGCCTCGCCGAAGGCGAGCTCGAGGCCGGCTGGTGCAATCTGGTCGCCCGGGTGGGCAAGCTGCTCCACTTCAGCCTTGGTCAGAGGCGTGGCCAGCAGCAGCGCCAGGAGGAGCACGGCACCCAGCCAGAGAGGGAATCCTCTCTGGCTGGGTCTTGCGCTGTGCTCGGGCGCCTGTGGATGCATGACGGGGGCTCGTTTATCGGTACTGTGTTGTCCTTACCCTAGTCCAACGGCGCGCCCTGTCCATTGATTCACATCAATGAATGTCGCTCGGCAAACCTTTGTGCAGGGTCCGGGTTGCGGGTTTGCTCGGGGCCATGAAATACTCGCGCCTTTATTGGCTTACGAGGCCGTTTCACCCCATGCGAGGACTCTCCTGCCACTGGCTGCTCAGCCTGTTGATG
>PWEV01000157.1 GCA_003553625.1 Halomonas sp. | reverse complement strand
GCCAACCACTCGGGGCGCTGGTGCAGCCAATGCCAGTGCTGGGCAAGGTTCTCCAGCAGGGCCATGGCGATCAGTGCCGCCACGCCGAAGGCGGTCCAGACGCCCAGATAGCCCGCCAGGAAGCTGGCGCGGGCCAGGCGCGGGTAAGGCTGCCGCGCCGCCACCTGCCGGAAGAGCCCGACCATGGGCAGGGTCGTGGGCAGCATCATCGCCGCGATATGCACCTGCCAGGCCACCAGGAAGAGCGCCAGACTGGCCCACACCGCCATCCCGTCCACCATCAGCCGGTGGTGGTGCACCCACTGCACCTCGCCGGTCACTTCGGCGGTGATGGCCAGCAGCCAGGCCAGCAGAATGGCCACCATGAGCAGCGGAGCGCGCCCCCAGGCGGGGCGCGCTTGAGTAATGGTACTCATGGCTGGTACTCCATCATCCAGGGGGTCTGGATGGCGTTGTGGCCGTCGAAGGACCACTCCATGCCGTGCTGTGGCAGGGTCACCCGGTAGCGCTGCGACTTGCCGATATAGGCCGGCGCCCCCTTCACCGTGGTGAAGGCGCTGCCGTAAAGCGTCGCGGTGCTGCCGTCCGGCGCAGACTGGATGGGCATGAAGGCCGCCTCCACCATCCCCTCGGCTTCCAACCGCCCGTTGGCCTCAAAGGCCTCATGGGTGATCGGCACCCGCTCGACGGCGACCACTTCCCCGACCAGGCTCGCCAGGTCGGCCAGCGGCCCGCCCAGCTTGCCGCCGAAGGCGTCCAGCAGGGCCTCGACCTGCTCCTCTTCGGCGCGGCTGTCGACCAGCAGCACCGAGCGCCAGCCACCGGCCAGGGCGTTGCCCGGGATATGGGCGACGTTCACCAGGGTAAGGCCGGAGACGTCGACCCCACGGGCCTCGCCCTTCTCAAGATGGAAGGTAATCACGCCGAAGCATTCGCCCCGGTCCGGGTCCTCTCCGATGAAGCAGGGACAGGACACCGCACAGGAGCAGAGTTCCAGCATGGTGCCTTCCAGGTGATAGCTCGCTTGCGTTGTCGTGGTGCTCATTGTTGTGGTGTTCATGGTGTACCTCCACCAGCGTCAGGATTGAACGTCCCCTGCGTGGTGGCATGTCGTGGGCGTTCACGGCGCCGGCCACGCCGGGGCACTCTCGCTCCACAGGCCGCTTGGTGCGGCCGCATCCGTGGCAACCCGGGACCGCTTCGTCATGAAGCGCGGGTCGCCGCCGAGAAGGTAAAGTCCAGCATCCGGTCTAGGGGTGCCGGATCTCGTAGTAGGCGGCTGCGCAGGGCAGCGCCTTCCCAGCAATTGAGCAGCAGATTGGCCAGTTCTCGGGGGTCCGCCTCCCCGGGGATCTCCCCCCGGCGGCGGGCCTCCTCCAGGCAGTCGGCGATACGGCCGCTGATCTCGCTGAAACAGGCCTCGATCCTTGACGCGAAGGTAGCGTTCACGCCGGAGAGCTCCTGCCCCAGACCGCCCAGCATGCAGCCCATATAGCCATCCCGACGGTACTTCTCCCGCGACAGCTCGAAGAAGCGCCGCGCCCGACCCAACGGGGTCAGGGCGAGATCGCCAAGCGAGGCATCGAGCCCCAGGTGCACCTCTACCATGTAGCGGTCGATGACCTGCATGGCGAAGTCCTCCTTGCTGGAAAAGTAGTGGTAGAACGACCCCTTCGGAGTGTTTGTCTGCTTGAGCAACGCCTGGATGCCCAGGTCGTGATAGCCGTGCTGCAGCAGCAGGGAGAGCCCCGCCTCGAGCAGGCGTTCCCGCGTGGTCGTCGCCATCCGCCCTCCACTAGACTGACCGGTCTACTCAAACCATAGAACAGCCCGATGCGCTGTCAAGACGAAGGGGCCTGTCAACCACGGATAAATGTCAAGAGGCGCACTATAGTGTCAAAACGAATAGTGTCAAAACGACTCATTTTCGGCTCAGGGGACCCCATGCCAGAGTTCCGCAACGACCCCACCCTGCCCGCCCCGCTCTTCCCGGGCACACACATGGTGCTGGATGGCCGCTACGTCTTCCTCTCGGGCCTCACCGCCGTGGACATCCAGGGCGGCGAGACGGTGCTGGGGAATATCGACGGCGAGACCCGCCTGGTACTTAGGCGCATCCGCCGCATGCTGGAATCGGTCGGCAGCGGCATGGACCGGGTGGTGCGGGTCGATGTCCATATCACCGACCTGGAAGAGATTCGCCGCATGGATGCCGTCTACGCGGAATTCTTCGATGCCTGCCGCTACCCCGCCCGCACCTGCACACAATCACCGCGACTCTACGGGGGCGCCCGGGTGGAGATCACCGTGATGGCTCAGCGCCCGGAGAGCGAAGAAGGAAGCATCTCGGCCTCGGAGTCGAATCCCACCGATAACGCGTCGGGATGACCCCGGCAAAGAATAGAGAATCAGTCTTATGTCGGCTTGAATCCGGACCGGCAGGCGGAGCCTCATGGCTCCCTGTGGGTCACGTTTTCCACAGTGTCAGGGGGCGGCACCCTGCGGGTGGTGGGTCGAACGCCACTGGCTTCATCTTGGTGACTGAGAACCACCACCTCACGTGGCCACCACTCGGGATGGTGGTCGCGGATAAAGGCGATCAGTTTCTCCCGGACATGGGCTTCCGCCTCCCAGGCACAGAGGGGTTCCGTCCCCATGAGGTAGAAGGAGACTTCCATCGAGGTCTCACTCTGGTCGGTCACGGCACAGGACAGCTTGTCGTGTTCAATGACCCTGTCATCCGCCTCGGCGAACGTCAGAAACTGAGCTCTAAGAACGTCGATATCGGCACTCAGATGCAGATTGAGCACAAGTCTCCGATACTGCTTCGCCTCCTTGGACGAGAGATTCTGGAAGGGTTTGGAGACGAAATATCTGACCGGCACGATCACCCGCCGCTCATCCCAGGTGCGCAGGCGAATGAAGGTGTAGAAGATGCCCTCCACGTAGCACCACTCATCCTCGAACACCACCAGATCGCCGATCCGTATGGGTTTTGCCAGTGACACCTGAAAGGACGAGAGGATGTTGCCCAGCACCGCCTGGCCCGCGATACCGACCAGCACCGTGAGGACACTGGCCGATGCCAACAGCGACACCCCAAGGGTCTCGAAGAGTTCGATATCCGCCAGGATATACACGGCCACGGCGACCACGATGACCAGAATGATGCCTCGCCGCAGCGCATACAGCGAGGTAAGCAGCTTTCGTTCGTCGCGATACTTGGTGTCGTCTATCTCACCTACCAGCCTTTCCGTCATCCTCAGAAGAAAGGTGTCCAACAGGCGAAGAGCCACTAGCCCAATGCCCCAGGCGAGAAAGATGACCAGCAGCACCCGGAAGCTCGAAGCGAACATGCCAGGGAACGAGACGACATAGTCGAGCAGGAGCTGGGCCACGAGAGACATGGCGACAAAGGCGAGCGGCAATTGGACATTGCCGATGAAGACTTTGAACATCCCCGCAGGCAGCAGGTGTGCCACCACCTTTACCAAGGCGAAGACCCCCCACCCCACCAGCCCGACCAACATCAGGAAGGCAGGGATGGCGATCCACTCCCAGAGTTTGAAGCTGCCGTACGCCTTGTTGAAACGCTCCGGGATGTGCTTCTCCAGCCAGGACGGCCCGTACTTCTCATAAAGCAGGCCCACCACCGAGATAGACTCCGGAGTGATCAACCAGACCGCGTCCTCTTCTCCCGCTCGATAACGACCCAGTCGGATGTCATACGTCTGACCATCGGCATCCAGTGTCACCAGGGGAAGGTCCCGCCGCGGCTGTCCCGCCCGGGGATGCTGGCCCGTAGGGTCCTCGACCAGGGCATCCCGCTGTGCCGGAAGGCTGGAGACATTGAGCCAATCGCCGCGACGGAGAACCTCACCCAGCTGCCTGGCCACCTCAAACCCCCGCGCCGCCTGATCATCGGGCTCAAGGTCTGACAGGTTAAGAAGGTGCGCCGCCTTCGCGTAATCACCATCGTCGGTCAGTTGAATGAAGCTGCGCACCACTTCTCGCGGCGTCACCCGCCTGACCTCCTCGGGCACCTCCCCCAGGCCGGCATTCAGCACATCCACGGAATACCAGAGCCTCTCTTCGCTCTCGATAACCTCCGCCATGCTCAGGGGAGAAAGCATCAGGGCCAACGCCAGCAGCATCCATGCGGTGAGTGTTTTCATGTCTCTGACCAGCTCCAGAGGAGCCAGCGTGGTGGGCCAGGCCGGCGTAAGGGAGTTGCCTTGTCATTCTGCCGTAAGCAGCATGTCGGCGTCGTATCTCTATCCAAGTACACTTCATGATGAGTTGCAACGTCCGTCCCGGGCGCGCGAAATGGCCTGGCACTCTTACTCCCCCAATCGCGGCTTCACCCACACGGCATGGACAAGAGCCCGGATGTCTACCACTCCGAATGGAAGTGACCCCGACGACGAAACGCGCGCCCCGCGCGACCTCGAGGAGCTGCTGGCGGCCATCGAGGCGATAGAAGCCCCGTCGGGGAGGGTTTACTTCGAGGATATTCTGGCGGCAGTCGGCCGACGCTCCTTCGGTCCGCTACTTCTGCTGGCCGGCGTGGTCACCCTGATGCCGGTGATCAGCGGCATTCCCGGGGTCCCCTTGCTGATGGCTTGCTTCACGCTGCTGGTTTGCGTGCAGCTGCTGATGGGGCGCCGCACCTTCTGGCTGCCGGCCTGGCTTCGACGACGCTGGGTATCACGCCATGCGCTGCACAAGGGGCTCGGCTACCTGCATCGACCGGCGCGCTGGGTCGATCACCTGCTCGACCAGCGCCTGGCCTTCCTGACCGGCCAGCGAGGGATGCAGGCCAGCGCCCTGACCTGCTTGCTGGTGGCGATAGGCATGCCGCCCATGGAGCTGATCCCCTTCTCGGCCAATGTCGCCGGGCTGACGCTGTCACTGTTCGGGTTGGCGTTGATGTCGCGCGACGGGCTGCTCTCGCTGCTTGGCTTCGCCCTGGCAGGCACCAGCCTGGCACTGGTAGTGATCGCGCTTCTCTAGAGAACAATAGCCGCCTGACGCAGTTCGCCCTCATGCCGCCGGATCCGCAACGGGTCTTTCCCGGCGGCATGAGGAGCCACCTCCCGACGAGCGTTGCATGTCCTGGCTTGCCCTGCCG
>PWEV01000098.1 GCA_003553625.1 Halomonas sp. | reverse complement strand
TGTTGTTGCAACCTCTCCAGCAGCGTCTGTTCGGTGCCCTGATGGGCTTTTGCACTCAAGGTGGCCAAGGTGTTGTCGATGGCAGCCGGCATGCGTTCGGCGAGTTCGAGTCCCTGGCGCATGAAGTAGCGTGGCTGGAACCGCATCGAGCGGGCCAGCGTTTCCAGGTGCGAACGCTCGATGCTGCCGGGGCGATTTTCGCCGTCGATGCGAAACGCGAAGCGACGCGATAGCCCGCTGTAGAGCGTCGTACTCATCAGGTCGTAGAACGGGGCCAATCGTGGCCCCTCGTCGGCATACAGGATGGCGAGGTTCTTGGCGTGGCTGTCGTTATTGCCGATCAGCAGATTGAAGAAGAACCAGCCGATCAGGCGCTGCAAGTCCTTGGCGGGCGTGCCGACCTGCTGCAGGAGTTCGCGACAGCGCGCCAGGCCGGGTCCGCCGTCGGTTTCGTATTTGATCATTGACGGTGTTCCGGCGAGTTGGCAGACGTCGAGCTGGTGAAGGCGTCGCAGTCCGCCTTGCGCGTCGGGCACGCGGTCGTATCGTCGCACCAGGCAGGCCCGGGTCTCGGACTGGTAGCTGGCCTCGGCGACCCCGAGCCCGAGTTCGGTGGCCAGTTGCATACAGAAAGTCTCGTTGATGGCGGAGCCCCACACGCCTCTCAGGCCCTGGATGTCCGGCTTGAGGATATGGCTGGACGCCGCCGATCCTTCTGGTATGGCGGGACTCCCGTCTTCAAGCACCATCAACAGCAACTTGACCTGAGCTCCGGCCAGCGAAATGCGGGCTTCCTCGCCCTGCTGGGAGAGAAGGGGGCCGCGCTCCCGGTGCCGTAGGTGTGCCGCCAGCGCTTCCCAGCTGACGGGGCGATAGGTCGGTGGAGCCGGTGATTCGCCCGGTGGTAGCAGGGTGAAGCCACTGGCCGTGTCCCCGCCGATGGCCTTCAGCAGCCCGAACACAGTGTTGGTGTGGTGGCGAAGCTCCAGGTGGTGGCGCAGGTCGCCTTCCGGTAGCAGGTTCTCGAAGTAGGCCAGCACCTCATCACCAACGTGAAGGCGCCGCGTGAGCGGCAGCGAAGGCGATAGACTCACCGCCTCCGGATGCGCCTGCCACGTGGGGGCATATTCGAAGCGCAGCGGTTCAGCGCCATATAGCCGACCCACATAGCGATCGCCGTGGTAAACCTCCAGGGTGCCCTCACTCATCATGGTGGTTGCCACCCTTGGACCGCACGAAGACCTCGAGCCCCATCAGATCCAGCACGTCCAATACTTTCTGCAGTTGCAGGGTCGGCTTGCCCCGCTCCAGGTCGACGATGAAGCGATTACCGGTGCCGGCCAGCCCGGCCAGGTCGATCTGCAACAGCCCCTGTTCGGCGCGCAATTGACGCACGAGCTTGCCGAGATCTTCGCTGTGGCGAATGGGAAAGGCCGAGTGGGCCGGAGCAGGGGAGTCATGTGTCGGCATGGCGAACTCACAAGTGATTACCGCTCGGTAATTCTAGGCACGGCTTTGGCGATCCGCAAAGGAATAATTGCCGAGCGGTAATTTTATCGCGGATCAAGCCCCCCTCTTAGCCCCCGACTCCATTCCACCCAGCCTCGCCGCGAAACTCCGGAGATGTTGAGGCCGGCGAGGTGGCCTTCCATCTGGCCTTCGAGGCAACGGCCTGAACAGCGGGGCTGGCCGGTAAGTCGGCTTGTTCTTCCGGCAACGGGAGCCCTGAACACCTGGAGCTCACCACACGAGGTTCTTTCTTGCATGAAACAGCCGGTCCGCATAGCCTGCCCCTGCCGCAGCGGTCGTCCACTCACCGACTGCTGCGGGCGCTATCATGCCGATGAGTGGCCGCCGACTCCCGAGGCGTTGATGCGCTCGCGCTAAAGCGCCTTCGTGCTCGACCTTCCCGACTACCTGCTGGCGACCTGGCACCCGAGCAGCCGGCCGTCGAGCCTGGGGGCAGACGCCGCAACCGTCTGGAAGCGGCTCGAGGTGCTCGAGAGCGGCGAGGAGAACCGAGCGGGATGACGCTGCGGATCGTTGAGTGATCGGTGCCGGCTTGTCAGCTGCCAGCGGTTCACTGCCGGGTGACTTTCGCTCCACGGGGCTGACTGGGTCCCCGCCCGGCAGGGTTTGACAGCGCTGCGCTCTCGGGCATCAATGGAGGCAGTCCTGCTGAGAGGCAACGGGGAGGGACGGTGATGCTGAAGGCGGTATTGCTCGATATCAGTGGCGTGCTGAGCGAGGACGGCGAGGCCCTGCCCGGCGCCTCGGACGCGGTGGCGCGACTGCAGTCCAGCGGCCTGGCGCTGCGATTTCTGACCAACACTTCGCGCAAGACCTCGGCCGCGGTGTGTGATGAGCTGCGGCGGCTGGGCTTCGCCCCGGCGCCCGAGCAGGTGTTCACCGCGCCGGGGGCCATCCGTCGCTATCTGGAGCGCAGTGGGCTTCGCCCCTACCTGCTGATCCATGAGCGGCTGGAGCCCGAGTTCGCCGACCTGCCTAGCGAAGACCCCAATGCGGTGGTGCTCGGCGATGCCGAGCAGCGCCTGGACTATGCCCACCTCGACGCGGCCTTCCGGCTGCTGCTGGAGGGCGCCCCCCTGCTCGCCGTGGGCACCAATCGCTACTTTCGCCAGGCGGGGACCCTGCATCTGGACGCGGGGCCCTTCGTGCGAGCCCTGGAATACGCCGCCGGCATCGAGGCCAAGGTGCTGGGGAAGCCCGCGGGCGACTTCTTTCATGCCGTGCTCGATGAGATCGGCGTGGCCCCCGATGAGGCGCTGATGGTGGGCGATGATGTAGAGTGCGACGTGATCGCCGCCATGGAGCTCGGCCTGCAGGCCTGCCTGATCCGCTCAGGCAAGTATCGCCCCGGAGATGAGGAGCGGGCGCCCCAGGCGCGCTGTGAGGCGAACCTGGCCGACCTGGCCGATGGACTGCTGAAAACGCGCTAGCCACGCCGTTACCGCAGCCGCGAGAGGCGGCACTCGGCACAGGGCCCGCGGCGCTTCTCCAGCTGCGTCATTGTAATCCGGCACATCGGCCAGGTGTCGTATTCCTAGAGTGCCTGCTCGGCAAGCCAGGCCTCGAAGGCGCCGGGCAGCAGCGGTTTGGCAAGCAGGTAGCCCTGCACTTCGTTGCACCCCATTCGCCCCAGGCAGGCGAGAGCGGCTTCGCTCTCCACACCCTCGGCGACGACGCTGTAGCCCAGTTCATGGGCCATGCCGATCATCGATCCGACCAGGCTCTGGGTGCGTGCATCTTCGCCTAAGTGGGTGATGAAGCAGCGGTCGATCTTGACGATGTTCGCCGGAATTTCGTGCAGGTAGGAGAGACTGCTGTAGCCGGTACCGAAGTCATCGATGGCGATCAGGATGCCCGCCGCGATAAGTTCGTTGAGCCGGGACGCCGCGGCTTCCCCCTTGCCGATCAGGGCACTTTCGGTCACTTCCAGTTCGATGGCGCTAGAGGGCAGGCGAGCCTGATGCAGTTCCGCAAGCACCCGCTGGGTGAAGTCCGCTTCCTCAAGGTTTGTGGCCGACACGTTGATCGAGATCCGGAGCTTCTTGCCCTGCCGGTGCCACAGAGCCGCCTGGTGGATCGCCCGACACACTACCCAGGCCGTCAGCGATCGGGCCATGGGGGTGTTCTCGATCAGCGGAATGAATTCTGCTGGTGAGACCTCGCCCAGCACGGGATGCCGCCAGCGCAGCAGGGCCTCGGCGCCCTGGCAGAATCCAGTTGCCACCGACACCCGTGGCTGGAAGACCAGATAAAGCTCATCGTCGCCATCCAGGGCCCGGCCGATATCGGATAGCAGCATGCTACGACGCTGGAAGCGCTCTTCCAGTGCCGAGGAGAAGGCGCCGGCCCCCTTGCCCATCTGGCGCGCATCCAGGCTCGCCGCATGGGCACTGCGCAGGATGTCGGATGACGTCGTTTCGCCCAGCAGAATGGAGGTGATACCGATCACCGGCTGCACCTGGACGGGCACTTCCCGGGCCGATTCCAGGTCCATCAGGTTCTTGCGCAGACGCAGGGCATGGTCGACCAGCCGGGCATCGCTGTCCGCCGAGACCAGGTGGATGAACTTGCAGCCGCCGAGATGATAGAGCGGCGAATCACGACCAATGGCTTCTTGAAGGCACTGGGCGGATACCCGGGTCAACTCATCGAGGAAGGCGGGTCCCATGGTCCGGTGCAGGTCGCTCAGCTTGCTGGCCTCGACTACCTCAGTGAAGAGGGCGGCTCGCCGCTCGCCGGGGGCATCCAGGGCCAGGTCCTGAAGGTCTTCGTCGAATTGGCCGCTATTGGCCAGGCCCGTCAGGGGATCGACCCTGCCGAAGGCATGCTGCAGTTCGATTTGACTCATCACCATGGCGGCAAGGTCTACCAGCGTCGCCCTTTCTTGCTCGGTGACTTCGCGGGGTTCCCTCCCCAGAACACACATGGCACCCAGGGTCTGGCCTTCGCGGGTCGTCAGAGGCGCGCCGGCATAGAAGCGAATGCCGGTGTTGGCCAGGTGGCTGTCCTGGTAGACGTTCGAGTCCAGCATGTCCGGTATGACGACGATCTCGGCGGAGTCGCAGACCGCTGCGCAGGGCGCCTTTTCTCGGGGGATTTCTTGGTGGTCGACCCCGACCCGAGACTTGAACCATTGGCGGTTGGTGTCAGTCAGCGATACCGCAGAGATCGGCACGCCGAAAAGCTGACTTGCCATACGGGTGATGCGGTCGAAACTTTCGCTGGGGGTGGTATCGAGAAGGTTGAGTTGCTCAAGCGCGAAGAGGCGGGCCTGCTCAGGGTTCTTCATTGATGAAAGATAGCCTCGAGAATTGTGATTCTGGCAACTTACCACCGTGATAGCGGGATACCCAATGAATCCAGGCTATAAGCGCCTCTCGCTTGAGAAGAGCTGGTCCATCTGGCCTACCAGCGAACCGCCACGCGGTTTCTGCCCGCGTGCTTGGCCAGGTAGAGGGCGGTGTCGGCCCGTTTGGTGACGGCCTCGACGCTCGCATCGGTGGACGTGAAGCAGGTGACACCGATGCTCACCGTGAAGTGGAAGGGCAGCTCCTCCGCCTCGATCGTCGCCTCGGCGATCTGGCGCAGCAGGCGCCAGGCGACGG
>PWEV01000329.1 GCA_003553625.1 Halomonas sp. | reverse complement strand
CGTTTGAGGCCTACCCCGGGCTTCCCTATAATCAATCCCCTTCCGATCACGACAACGATCCACCACAACGACGCCCGAGGCCACGGCCGGCGAGGCGCGCCTGGATACCCATGAATCCCGATCTCGACGCCCTCAAGCCCTACCCCTTCGAGAAGCTCGCCGACCTCAAGGCCGGCGTGACGCCCCCCGAGGGGCTGTCTCATATCCCGCTGACCATCGGCGAGCCTCAGCACGCACCCTACCCCGCGGCACTGGCCACCCTGGTCGAGCACCAGACCGAGTTCGCCCGCTACCCGGCCACCGCCGGACTCCCGGCGCTGCGCGCGGCCATCGCCGGCTGGGCGACTCGGCGCTTCGGGCTCGCGGGCCTCGATCCCGAGGCCCAGGTGCTGCCGGTGAACGGCACCCGGGAGGCGATCTTCTCCTTCGTCCAGGCGGCGCTGGATCGCACCCGGCCGGCCCGGGTGGCGATGCCCAACCCCTTCTATCAGATCTACGAGGGCGCCACCCTGCTGGCCGGGGGAGAACCGCTCTACCTGAACTGCAGCGCCGAAAACGGCTTTCGCCCCGACTTCGACGCCGTGGCCGCCGACACCTGGCGCCAGGTGCAGATCGTCTTCATCTGCTCCCCGGGCAACCCCACCGGCGCGGTGACACCGCTCGCCGAGTTCCAGAAACTGATCGCCCTGGCCGATGAGCACGACTTCCTCATCGCCTCCGACGAGTGCTATTCGGAGCTCTACCTGGACGAGGCGACCCCGCCGCCGGGGCTGCTGGAGGCCTGCGCGTCGCTTGGCCGCCACGACTACCGGCGCTGCCTGGTATTCCACTCGCTCTCCAAGCGCTCCAACCTGCCGGGGCTGCGCTCCGGCTTCGTGGCCGGCGACGCCGCGCTGATCGCGCCCTTCAAGCGCTATCGCACCTACCACGGCTGCGCCATGGCCCTGCCGGTGCAGCAGGCCTCGATCACCGCCTGGCACGACGAAGCCCACGTGCGCGCCAACCGCGACGCCTACCGCGAGAAGTTCGCCGCGGTCACCGAGATCCTGGCCCCGGTGATGACGTTCCCGACCCCCGAGGCGAGCTTCTACCTGTGGCCGGCGGTGCCCGGCGGCGCCGACGAGGCCTTTACCCGAGGGCTGTTCGCCGAGGAGCACGTCAGCGTGCTGCCCGGGAGCTACATGGGGCGCCCCGCTGCCGACGACAGGATGGGTCGTCCCGCCGCCGACGACAGGATGGGGCGTCCCGGCGCCGAAGGCACCAACCCCGGCAGCGGGCGGGTCCGTCTGGCGCTGGTGGCCGAGGTCGACGCCACCGTGGAGGCGGCACGCCGCATTCGTCGATTCATCGAGAGGAGTCTGTGATGTACACCCTGTACGGCATCAAGAACTGCGACACCTGCCGCAAGGCCCGCAAGGCGATGGACGGCTCCGGCATTCCCTATCAGTATCACGACCTGCGCGAGGATGGCCTCTCCGCCGCGCTGCTCGAACATATTCTCGACAGGGTGCCGGTGGTGGAGGCCCTCAACAAGCGCAGCACCACCTGGCGCGATCTCCCCGACGAGGAGAAGGAGGCGGTGGACGCCAACAAGGCGCGTGAGCTGCTGCTCGCGCACCCCACCCTGCTCAAGCGCCCCCTGCTCGATACCGGCGAGGAGATCCTCGTCGGCTACCGCGACGGCGACTACGACAACCTGAGCGGCTAGCCCCCCCGAACACACCGCCGGGCCGCCTTGCTGGCGGCCCGGGACCTCCAGATACGCTATCTCCATCAAGGACACAGACATGCTCAGCTTTGCACTCGGCATCGGCACCCAGAATACCCAGGGCAACTGGCTGGAAATCTACTACCCTGCCCCCCTGCTCAATCCCGAGGCCAGCCTGGCGACAGCCGCCGCCGAGGCGCTCGACGCCCCGGCCGGCAACGCCGCGGTGAGTTTCCTGCCCGAACAGTGTGCCGCACTGGCCGACGCCCTGCGTCAGGCCGGCCATGTCGAACAGGCCGAGCTGGCCGAATCGCTGGCCGCCAGCACCCGCCCGCTGGTGGCGATGTTCCTGACCCATGACACCCCGCCCCAGAGTGCACCCGAGGTCTACCTCAAGCTGCATCTGCTCTCCCATCGCCTGGTGAAGCCCCACGACCTCGACCTCACCGGGATGTTCGGCCTGCTGCGCAACGTGGCCTGGAGCAGCGAGGGTCCCATCGACATCGAGGAGCTGCCCGCTCGTCGCCTCAAGGCGCGCCTGGCCGGCCGTCCCCTCTCCGTGGACTGCGTCGACAAGTTTCCCAAGATGACCGACTACGTGGTGCCGGGTGGCGTGCGCATCGCCGACACGGCGCGGGTTCGCCTGGGCGCCTATCTGGGCGAGGGCACCACCGTGATGCACGAAGGCTTCGTCAACTTCAACGCCGGCACCGAGGGTCCCGGCATGATCGAGGGCCGCATCTCCGCCGGCGTGATGGTCGGCAAGGGCTCGGATCTCGGCGGCGGCTGTTCCACCATGGGCACCCTCTCCGGCGGCGGCAACATCGTCATCAAGGTGGGCGAGGGCTGCCTGATCGGCGCCAACGCCGGCATCGGCATCCCGCTGGGCGACCGCTGCACCGTGGAAGCGGGCCTCTACCTGACCGCCGGCGCCAAGGTCGCCCTGCTCGACGACCAGGGCCAGGAGGTCAAGACCGTGGCCGCCCGCGAGCTGGCCGGCCAGGACGACCTGCTGCTGCGCCGCAACTCCCGGAACGGCCGCATCGAGTGCCTGACCAACAAGAGCGCCATCGCGCTCAACGAGGCACTGCATGCCCACAACTGATCCATCCGGCCTTTCCCCCACCCTGCAGCTCGCCTTCGACCTGCTCCGGCGCCCCTCAGTGACGCCGGACGACCTGGGCTGCCAGGACCTGATGATCGCGCGTCTCGAGGCGCTCGGCTTTCACATCGAGCGCCTACCCTTCGGTGACGTCGAGAACTTCTGGGCCAGACGGGGTCATCACGGCCCGCTTCTGGCCTTCGCCGGCCATACCGACGTGGTACCCAGTGGCCCCCACACCCGCTGGGACTTTCCGCCCTTCGAGCCCTGCATCGACGATGACGGCATGCTCAGGGGCCGCGGCGCCGCCGACATGAAAGGCAGCCTGGCGGCCATGGTCACCGCCGTGGAGCGCTTCGTGACGGCCCACCCGGACCACCACGGCCAGATCGGCTTTCTGATCACCTCCGACGAGGAGGGGCCCGCCATGGACGGCACCCGCGCCGTGGTCGAGCACCTGCGCGAGCGCCACGAGCGACTCGACTACTGCATCGTCGGTGAACCCTCCTCCACCGCCCGGCTGGGCGACGTGATCAAGAACGGCCGGCGCGGCTCCCTGGGGGGCGTACTCCACATCCGGGGCGTGCAGGGCCACGTGGCCTACCCGCACCTGGCGCGAAATCCCATCCACCAGGCGATGCCGGCCCTGGACGCACTGACCCGTGAACACTGGGACGACGGCAACGACTTCTTCCCGGCCACCAGCTTCCAGGTGTCCAATATCCGCTCCGGAACCGGCGCCACCAACGTCATCCCCGGCGAGGTGGAGGTGGTATTCAACTTCCGCTTCTCCACCGAGCTGACCCATGAACTGCTGCGAGAGCGTACCGCCGCGATCCTCGACGCCCACGGGCTCGAGTACCAGCTGGACTGGACCCTGAACGGTGACCCCTTCCTTACCGCCGAGGGAGAGCTGGTCGAGGCGGCGGTGCTCGGCGTGGAGGAGGTGATGGGGCATCGGCCCGAGCTTTCCACCTCGGGCGGGACATCAGATGGCCGCTTTATCGCCACCCTGGGCAGCCAGGTAGTGGAACTGGGCCCGCTCAACGCCACCATCCACCAGGCCAACGAGCGTATTCGTGCCGCCGACCTGGATGAGCTGAGCCGGGTCTACGAGGCAATTCTCAAGCACCTGTTCATCAATGGAAGCGCCCGCCCCCGAGGCCGACATGACATCCGATAGCCAACCGCGCTACCCCGATATCGAGATCTACCTGGCAAAGGCTCCCGTCGAGGCGCTCGACGAGTGGCTCGGTGCCGCCATCGGCGCCGAGCCACTGGCGCCCGCCGGCAAGGGCCAGTGGCGCACCCGCGGCCATCACGGCGGCGTGGAGGTCCCGGTGCTGCTGGTGGAGAAGGCCGCCGACGGCTTCGCCAGCCTGTGGTTCGACAGCCCCGCCACGTCCTGGGAGAACGATGCGGCCTGCGCCCGATCCGCCGCCGCCCATCTGGGCTGCGAGGTGCGCTGCTCGCTGGGCAGCTGGCACCCCGGCGACGACCCGGACCGCTTCCTGCAGCTGCTGCCCGACGGCAGCGAGGCCGAAATCGACTGGCCGGACTCGGGGCGCTGACGTCTGGCCCTCCCCAAAAAAAACAGCGCCCCGCGGATGCGGGGCGCTGAGTCAGTGTGGACGGAAGATACCGCGGATCAGGTGATCACCGTCACATCATCGGCCTGAAGGCCGCGCTCGTTCTCGATGATGTGATAGCGAACCTTCTGGCCCTCGGCCAGGGTGCGATGGCCGCGGCCCCGGATGGCACGGAAGTGCACGAAGACATCCTCACCGCTGTCGCGGGTGATGAAGCCGTACCCCTTGTTGACGTTGAACCACTTCACCTCGCCGATCTCGCGATCGTCGTTCTCGACCTCGGCCAGATTGACCAGTTGCGGGGTGAGCACGTTGACCGCCAGGGTAGCGATCAGCAGCATCAGGAAGACCGCCAGGGCCGCGGCAACATAGACCACGGCAATGCCGCCAACCTCGAGGCTGGCAAACAGCGCCTCGGCGAGATCGCCGCCGGCAAGATGCACGAACAGGGCAATCAACAGCGGTGCGGGGGCAGCCAGCAGCAGGCTGACCAGGCTGCAACGAAACATGACCTTGCGATTCATGGACTCGAGTGACTCTCTTGTTGGTGATGAACGTAATAGACAACCACGGGAAGGGGCCACGATGAACGATGACACGCAGCGCAAAGATTCTAGCATGAGCCTGCACCGGGCGTCCGGTGACCTCGCCGAGCGCCTCGAGGCCCTAGAGAGTCGAATTGCCTATCAGGAGCACTGGCTGGACACCCTGGACGAGGCCGTCGCCACCCAGGAGCGGCG
>PWEV01000090.1 GCA_003553625.1 Halomonas sp. | reverse complement strand
GCAGCCGCCGATGCCAGGGCGAGTCGTCTCGCAGGTACTGCCCCAGCCAGGCGCGGCGACGCAGGCGGGCCGCCTCCAGGCTTCCGGCCGCAATCATCTGAGTGGCCAGCACCCAGACCGGTAGAAATAGCCACCCGGCCCAGGCACTGCCCACCAACGACCACAGCATAAGTGCCAGGACCGGGACGGCGAGGTGCCATAAGGGAACCGGCCAATGACGGTGCGCGGGGCCGCTCGCCATGTGGCCTAGCGAGCCAGCGCCTGCTGCACGAAGGCCTGGCAGCGCTGATGAGCCGGGCGTTCGCACAGCCCTGCCCAGTAGGCCTCGAACTCAGGGCGGCGCGGCAGGGGGCCAAACTGCATGCCCCAGCCGATGTGCGAGCCCACGTAGACGTCCGCCGCACTGAAGGTGTCGCCGGCGATATAGCGCCGCCCGGCCAGGGCGCCTGCCAGGGTGTCCACCAGTGCCCAATAGTCGCCGCAGCCGAGGCGCATCTGCTGCTCGGGCGTGGGCTGCACGCCCAGATCATTGAGGGCGATGGCACTCTCCAGGGGACCGGCGGCGAGGAACAGCCAGCGGTAGTAATCGCCTCTGGCGGCGGGTGGTGGCGCCAGGCCGGCCTCCGGGAAGGCATCCGCCAGGTAGGCACAAATGGCGGCGGCCTCGGTCACTACCGTATCGCCGTGGCGAATGGCCGGCACCTTGCCCAGCGGGTTGATGGCCAGGTAATCCGGCGCCTTCATGGTCTCACCGAACTCCAGGGGAACCATGTGGTAGCTGGCGCCGAGTTCCTCGAGCATCCAGTGGACGATGCCGCCCCGGGAGAGCGGGTGTGTGTAGAAGACAATCCCAACCGGGTCCTTGAGGGTAGCTTCTGCTCGAGCCTCCTCGGCTGAGGCGGGCTCGGCCAGTGCCGCGGGGGGCAGCCTGACCTCCGGCGGCAACACGTAGCCCTGGCCGGGTTCGTTGATCACCTCGACACCCACCGCACGGAGCACGGCGATATCCTGGTAGAGGCTGCGCAGGGTAACGCCCAGCGACGCGGCAAGGTCGGGCCCGCCGATCGGGCCCTGGTGGTGGCGCAGAACCCGGATCAGGTCCTGCAGGCGAGTCGTTCGGGACATGCCGTTTCCTCACGTGAGTGGCCAAGGGGGGCGACTCGCGGCCGGCATCCCCTGTGGAGTGTGTTGCCATAGTTAAAGACCCTGGGCGCCCCTGCGCAGCCAGTCATGCATGAAGACAAGCTTGCGACGCACCTGGTCGGAAATCACGAAGGGATACAGATCCGGCAACCCCATCGCGCGATTGATGTGGTTGACCGCCATGACCTGATGCGCTGCCACGTGAATCAAGTTCTCGGCATCGGCCTCCATGTAGGGGTCCCACCCGAGGTGCGGCAGATCGGCAGAAGACAGGCCTGCGGCAACGAAGCTATCGGCAATATCCGTGAGATGCAGCAGATGGGAAGCGGTTTCGGCCCAGTCCTCGTGGGGGTGGGCAGAGGCATAGGTGCTGACGAATCTCAAACGCCAGTCAGGCGGCGGCCCATTGTGGTAGTGATGCTGGAGCGCGGCGGGATAGTCCTGCCGCTCATCGCCGAACATGGCGCGAAAGGCGTCGAGAAAATCCTCCCGCAGGCTGAGGCGCCACCAGAGCATGTGCGCGATCTCGTGTCGCATGTGGCCGATCATGGTGCGGTAGGGCTCTTCAAGGGCCTCGCGACGGGTGGTGCTCAGAACCGGATCGGCCTCCGCCACACTGATTGTCACCACGCCGCCGACATGCCCCATGGGTACCGGAGTGTGGCCCTCGGCCAGCATGTGAAACACGGGGCGAGCGCCGGGATCCTCGGGCCGAAACCAGTTCCAGCGGCCCAGGTTATCGAGCACCCACCGCTTGGCGGCCTCGGTCTTGTTCCAATGGGGGATGGCGTTCGGGATGGAGGTATCCGGGGCCAGCTCGGTCATGGCGCAGGCGCGACAGAAATCGCCCTGCTTGGGGGCGATCCAGTTGCAGCCGATCACGTCGCGATTGGCGCAGAACGGCGGCATGGTGATGAACGCCCTGGCCTGAGGATCGTAGGCGATCGGCGTGCCGGTGGCAGTGGCGAGGTTGTCGAACCACAGAGACCCGTGGCCGACAGGGTTGGCGAAGACTCGCATGGGCATTAGCTCCTTAACAACGCTGGGTCGCAGTGCCCTAAAAAGATAGCGGCTGAAGGCTGCGCCCTGAGTGGCAGCTTATCACCGGATCGCCGGGGGCCCCGATACCTATCGAACACACGCGAGAGTTCCCGGATGGTGATCGGTGAGGCGGATCTGAGTATCCGATCACCTCTGCCGAACGTTTCCTGGGCGCCGCTTGCCGCCGTGTCGCCCCACCGGAAAGAAGAGCCTGAAAGGGTTGGCGAGCAACTCATCCTTGACGCCGGCCAGCAGGACACCCGGCTCGACTCGCGATGCCCGGGAACGCAGCGCCACCATCAGGGCCAGAGCGAAGCTGACCCACAGGTTGATGAAGCCGATCAGCAGCACAAACAGCAGCCCGACCAGCAAGCTCCCCCATCCCTGAAAACTGCTGAAGCTGGCCAGACCCAGGTTGGCCGATGAGAAGGCCACGTGCCGAATGTCCAGCGGCAGGCCCAGGAGATGACCCACATAGCCGGTCATGCCCAGCAGTACGCCGAACAGGAAGTTGCCGGCCAGGGCGCCGTAGTTCTCGTGAAGGTAGTGGGCCAGCCTCCGCCGTCGCTCGAGCGGAATGCGCTGCAGGGCAGGATGCCCGACGAGCCGTCTGGAGAGCTGGATGTGATCGGCGCGGTTATCGAAGAACCCGGCGATGATCCCGGAGCAGAACAACCAGACCCCGGCAATGGCCGCGTAAAGAAGGGCCAGGCTTTCGACCGGCGAGATGGCCCTCAGCTGGTAGGCGATCTGATCACCTGAGAGCAGGGCCTGGCCAACGATCTCCGTTGCGATTGCCGTGATGACAAACGCCGTCGCCAGGGCCGCGACGACGTTGCCCCATACGGCAGCCCACTGGGAGCGATTCACGTCCAGCAGCAACCTGGCCAGGCCTCGACTGACCGCCCTGCCCCGGCGCTTGCGCTCGACCTCGGCGGCAAAGCTGGCGGCCGTCATGGCCGGCTGCTTGGTGGCGATGGTGAAGTGCATCAGGTGAACCAGCACGAAGCCCAGGCCATAGTTGAGGCTGACCAGCACGGCTTGGTGCAGCGGCGCCAGCCCCCAAGCCTCGATCCAGATCTTGAACAGCGCCATCACGGCGATGATGACGCCGGCACCGGCGGCGGTGCCGATCAGCCCCAGGTGGCTTGGCAGATCACGGGAGATATAAAGCTCACCGTGATCGCTCTTGTTCTGGGTAATGCTGCGCGACACCATGCGGGTGCTCTTCTTCCAGATAGCCCCGATACTGCCCTTCTCCGCCGTCGCCATCAGCAGTTCCTGCCAGAGCGCCAGCCCGCTCCGGGTGCAGGTGATCCTGGACTGTGAACTGGTCAGAAAGATCAGGCGCTCGATGCGCTTGAGCGTATCTTCCAGGCGCTCGATCAGGTGGGACGCATTGACCGACGACCCCAGGCTGCCGCCGCCTCGTCGGCGAAAACGGGCCACCTGCTCGTTGCACTGTTCCAGCATCACCCAGAGGTGGTCGATGGCGACATCGTCATCGCTTCGCCTCCCCCCCTCAAGCGTGGCACTGTGTTCCACGAAGGCGTGAACCTCCCGCTGGAGTGCGATGAAGGGAGAGTCGATGCGAGTCAGTCGCTCATCGATGCGCATCAGCTCGGGGTCGAGCTCCTCGGCCGCCACCCAGATTGCCAACATCTCCAGGGCATAGAGACACTCTTCCTGCTGGTGTACCCGGGCCTTCTTGCGGCTGGCGGGGTCCAGGGCCGCCAGCAGCACGCGACCGAGCCGCAGCCAGCCATGGGGCGGAAGGGCCTCGATCCAGGGTTTATCGTGTCGAGTGATCAGGCTGGCCAGCAGGTCGCTGGAGTCCGTCTTGTCCAGGGGCGGCGGATTCAGGCGATCGTAGAGTCGCGTGGTGATCTCATGGACCAGGCCATCGCGGGAAAGAATCCCCAGCCGCACCAGGGCCGGATAGATCTCCAGCTGGGAAAAGCGACCGAGAATGCCCTCGGCCAGGAGCCGGGCCCTGTCCGGATGGTCGCGAAGATACACGACAAGATCGTCGAGTCGCTCCGCAGCCAGTTCGGGGCTGCCGGCGCGCAGCCAGCCGAATAGCACCTCGAGGCAGGCCTCGAGGCTGTTATCACCTGCCAGGGAGGCCAGGGCATTATCCAGGTAGGTCGTGGCAATCATGCTGGCGGGAAATCCTTGGCGAGTCAGGATAAGGGCAGGAATGATGCCCGCCACTGGCCGGCGATGCCAGAGGATTCCCCGAGCAAAAAAGTACTTCGCGAACCAACGCGAATGCCATGTCGTCGAGCAATTGGCCTGATGTGCTGAATGTTAAATTGGATCTCGATTCCCAGGCCGATGTCCTCGGCGCACATTAGCCCCCCGCGGTGTGGCTCAGGGCAGTATGACGGTGAGACCCGGCACCACCCGATCCGGATTCTCGATGACGTGCTGGTTGGCCTGGTAAATGGCCGGCCAGCGGTTGGCATCACCGTAGTAGCGTCGAGCCACATCACCCAGGGTCTCTCCGGATTGGAGGGTATAGAGCGTTCCCCCCTGCACCCGTGTCACCAGAGACTGCTCACGGTGCAGGTCTGCCACCATGGCCTCGTACTCGGCTTGCGGATCGTCGGCGTCGCTGCGGCCGCGGCGTAACGTTTCATGAGCCGTGCGAAGTCTAGCGGCCTGTTCAGACGCAGCCTGCCGGGCACTGTCGAGATCAAGCTCCCCCCCTTCCGCAGAAGGAAGCAGAGAGCGAAGCCGCTCGACCTCGGCCTGAAGTGGAGTCACGGTGTCTCGATAGAGAACATCTCGTTCAGATCGAGCCTCGGCCAGCTCTACATCCCGTTCATCGCGCTCGGCGCGAACCTCCGCCAGCTCGGCATCCCGCTCGTCGCGCTCGGTGCGTACCTCCGCCAGCTCGGCATCCCGCTCGGCGCGCTCGGCGCGGACCTCCGCCAGCTCGGCTTCCCGTTCGTCGCGCTCAG
>PWEV01000334.1 GCA_003553625.1 Halomonas sp. | reverse complement strand
CGCTGGCGCTCCTGCATCTGGGCGTTGACCTGGTCGCTGATCTCGCTCTGCAGCTGGGCGACCTCGATCTCCTTGCGCAGCAGCGGCAGCACCTTCTGCATGCGGGGAAGCACCTGCAGGGTGGCCAGCACGTCCTGCAGCTCGCGCCCCTTGGCGGAGGTGATGGCGGCGGCGAAGTCGGTGAGCGGGCCCGGCTCATGGGGGCTGAAGCGATTGAGGTAGTGCTTGAGCTCCTCGCCATACAGGGGATTGATCGGCAGCAGCTCCTTGATGCCGTTGATCAGGGCCATGGCGTAGGCCCGGGCCTCGTCGGCCTCGGCGTCCACCGGCTCGCGAGGGTAGCTCACCTCCACCAGGTAGGGCGGCTCCCGGGAGAGCCAGCGCTGGATACGAAAGCGCTGCAGGCCCTGGGCGATGAACTGCAGCTGCCCCTCCTCGCCCTGCAGCTTGTGCATCCTTACCGCGGTGCCGATCTCGGGAAAGTCGTCCTGGGTCAGCCCCCCTACGGCGCCCTCGCCAACGAAGGCCAGCCCCACGGTGTGGTGCGACGTCTTGGCGACGCGCTCTATGGTCTCCTCCCAGCGCTCGCGGTTGATCACCAGCGGCTGTACCTGGGCCGGGAAGAAGGGCCGATTGTGAATCGGCAACAGGTAGATGCGCTCGGGAAGAGTGTCACGGGCCGGCACCATGGCGTGCCGACTCTCGCCGGGCTTTTCGTCGAGGCCGAAGAGCTCGTCCTCGTCGAGGGAGTCGTGCAGCCACTCCGGCGCGTCCGGGTCGTGGTGGCGATCCTGCTCGTCGCTCATGCTAGTGTGTCCTGATCCGATGGTGGCATGTGCCAATGGCCCAGGAATGCGGGCGAAGCGTCGCCACTTCAAGTCACGGAGAGGGTTATCGAGCCCATTGAGTGTCTCGACTCCCCCCACGGCGCCCATCGACTCAGCGCCAGAGCGACGGCATCGGCCGACCATTGACCCTCACCCGGCCGCGGATCACATCGATCTCCAGGTCTCGGGTGCTCAGGGGAAGACCCAGCCACAGGGCCACCACGGTGGGCACCTCGTGCCAGGTAAAGTCGCCGTCCAGCCGCGCCAGCCAGCGCGCCTGTTCGGACGTGTCGTCGAGTCGCGAGGGGCTCAGCTCTTCGAGCCGGCGCGGATCGAAGAACAGCGCCCCGTCGCCTCTCGCGGCGAGTCCCAGCATGGGGCTATCCAGATCCACCGCTTCCAGGTCCAGGCGCGGCGAGTCGATCAGGATCGCCAGCAGTTCTGGCTCCAGGCGGGCCAGCAGCTCCCGAGGGGCGATTTCACGGGCCTGGGCCGCCTCCCGTCGCAGTCCGGCCAGGGCCGCGCGCAGCGCGTCGGCGTTGATCCGGGACACCTCCATGGCGACGCGCCCGCTGAGAAGCACCTGATCAGCGACCGTCACCGCCGCCAGGGTCAGCTCGCTGTCGATGCGCAGCTCGCTGTCGTCGAGCTGCATATGGCTGAGGTAGAGCAGGTCATGGGCCTCGAGCTCCAGCCCGGGCTGCTGCCAGGCCAGCTGCTCGATGCGCAGAAGGTCATGCTGGGTAAAGTGGTGGGCGCCGGCGGTATAGGCGTAGCGACTCTCCAGGGAGACCGGTCCGGACTCCAGCGTGGCCACGCCGTCGGTCAGACGCCAGGGCTGCAGCCTGGCGCGCAGGCGCCAGTCGCCATACTGCCCCCCGAAGCTGAGCTGGCCACCACGAAAATCCAGCTCCCGGGGGCCCTGGCTGATCAGGAAGGGGGCCAGTTGGATGCTGCCCTCCAGGGTGCCGCCCAGGGTCTGGTACCGGGCGTGCCAGCGCGGCGGACTCGACGGCAGCCAGTCCCCGAACAGGCGCAGTTGGCGGGGGCCGGTCGAGGGGTGCGCGCCGCCCTCAATGCGGGTGCTGAAGACACCGTGGCGGGCGGCGTAGGGCAGCTCGAGCCGCCAGCCGTCGCCCAGAACCGGGGAGATCTGCACGACCCCGGAGGAGCTCAGCCAGCCGCGCTCTACCCCGCTGCGCTCCACCACCAGCTCGCCGCGGCCCTCCAGGTCGACCAGGGCTCGCGCCAGTTCGCGCTCGAAGAGCACCGAGGCGAGGTACTGCGCCACCGCCCAGGCCACGGCCAGCGCCACCACCACCGGGACGATCAGTCGTTCCTTGCGCATAGTCCCCCCTTCCCTGCTCAGCGTCGCCCGGACGGGCGAGCCACAATCCCGGGCCGCTCAGTGTAGCCAGAACCAGATGTGCATGATGCTCCAGGCGTAGATGCCCGCCATCACGTCGTCGATCATGATGCCGAAGCCTCCCGCCACCCGGCGGTCTGCCCAGCGGATCGGCCAGGGCTTGATGACATCGAAGATGCGGAAGAGCACGAACCCCCACAGCGCCGCCTCCCAGGAGAAAGGCACCGCGGCCATGGTGATCCAGTAGCCTACGAACTCGTCCCAGACGATGCCGGAATGGTCATGGACGCCGAGGTCCCGGGAGGTCTTCTCGCACAGCCAGACCCCCCAGACGAAGGCGACGAAAACCACCGACAGGTACCAGCCCAGGGGCAGTTCGGAGAGCAGCCAGTAGAAGGGAATGGCAGCCAGGGTACCGAAGGTTCCCGGGGCCCAGGGAGATGCGCCGCTTCCCAGGCCAAAGGCCAGGAAGTGAGTCGGGCGGTGCCAGACGCTGGCGGGCGCGTTTTTCATCTTCAAGGGCTTCCTCCCCGGGACGACCGACCATGGAAGTGCTGCCAGCCGCCGTCACCCTGATTCTCCAGCCCACGCAGGCCGCGGTCGGCCTCGAGGCGGCCGATCACGGTGAGTGGCAGGCCCAGGACAGCGAGGCGAGTTCTGGCTTCGTCGAGGCAAGCGGGCGAGAGGGTCAGCAGCAGTTCGTAGTCGTCGCCGCCGGTGAGGGCCGCCTGGCGGGCCCCCGCTTCACCCAGTGCGTCGAGCAGCCCTTCGGCCAGCGGCAACGACGCGGGCTCGAGGGTAGCGCCGACGCCGGAGCATTCGAGCAGATGACCCAGATCGGCCACCAGGCCATCAGAGACGTCGATGGCAGCGCTTGCCAGACCCACCAGCGCCTCGCCGGCCATCAGGCGCGGCTGAGGGCGCAGGTAGCGCGTCAACAGCGGATGGTTCAGGTCGCGTTCGCCTTGCTGCCAGAGCGCCAGGCCGCCGGCCCCGCCGCCCAGCGCCCCGGTGACAGCGATGAGATCGCCCTGGCGCCCGCCATGGCGCGTCAAGGCAGTGCCCGGGAGCAGTTCCCCCATCACCGTGACGCCGATGGCGGTGGCCCCGCGAGTCACGTCGCCGCCCACCAGCGCGGTACCGCTGCTCTCGCAGAGGGCGCGAAAGCCACGCGAGAAGTCCTCCAGCCAGACCTCGTCGGCCTCGGCCAGCGTCAGCGCCATCAGGCACCAGCGGGCGCGGGCGCCCATGGCCGCCAGGTCACTCAGGCTGACCGCCAGGGCGCGGTGGCCTATCGCGTCTGCGGGCGCATCCTCGGGGTAATGGATGCCGGCTACCGAGGTATCGACGCTCACCGCCAGCTGCCACCCCGCCGCGGGGGCCAACAGCGTGCAGTCATCTCCGACCCCCAGCGCTACGCCGGCGTCTGGACCGGGCGGCGGCGGGGTGAAGAAGCGGGCAATCAGCCCGAATTCACTGTGCAGAGATTCACTGGGCATGGGGACATCCCCTTCAGCGGCGGCGTGCAGCCACCTCGGCGGAGCGCAGACGCCCGGCTAACTTGTCGAGAATGCCGTTGACGTACTTGTGACCATCCGTGGAGCCGAAGGACTTGGCCAGCTCGACGCCTTCATTGATCACCACCCGGTAAGGCACCTCCAGCCGCCGTGAGAGCTCATAGGCCCCCAGCCGCAGGATGGAGAGCTCGATGGGATCGAGCTCCTCGAGCTTGCGGTCGAGCAGCGGCGAGATGGAGGCGTCGAGGTCGGCCTTGAAGCGGGCCACGTTGTGCAGCAGTTCATGGAACAGCGCCAGGTCGGCGATCTCCATGACCTTGAGCCAGTTCTCGTGGTCCTCGAGGTCGTCATCGGCCAGCTGACTGCGGAACTCCGCCTCCACCGCGCTGATCGACTTGCCGGTCATCTGCCACTGATAGAGGCCCTGAACCGCCAGTTCCCTGGCGGCGCGGCGCGCGAGCTGCGACTTGGAGGGAGCCCTGACGCGCTCGCCACTCATTCCTCACCCCCGTCGTCATCGCCGAAGCAGCGCAGCAGGGACACCATCTCCATGGCCGCCATGGCGGCCTCGGCGCCCTTGTTGCCGGCCTTGGTGCCGGAGCGCTCGATGGCCTGCTCGATGGAGTTGACGGTAAGCACACCGTTGGCGATGGGGGTTTCGAACTCGAGCTGCAGGGTGCCCAGCGCCGAATTGCAGCCACCGGCCACGTACTCGAAGTGGGGCGTGCCGCCGCGGATCACCGCGCCCAGGGCGATCACCGCATCGGGGCGGGCCACCCTGAGGACCTTCTTGACCGCCAGCGGCAGTTCCCAGGCACCCGGCACGTGGACGATATCGATGTTCTCACCGGCCACGCCGTGGCGCACCAGGCTGTCGACGGCGCCTTCCACCAGGCTGTCGACCACATGATGATTGAAGCGTCCCACGACGATGACGTAGCGGCCGTCCACGTCGATGAAGCTGCCTTCCACTTGAGAAATGGGTTCCATGTCTACCTTCCTGATGATGCTGGGGCGCAACCCATGGCCGCGCCCGCTCGATGGTCGGGGAGTCGGCGTCAGTCGCCGCGGGTCTCTGAGGGCGCAGCCTCAGCGGCAGCGATGTCCTCGGGGCTCAGGCGCTCGACCACTTCCAGGTCGAAACCGGAGAGGGCCGAGAACTTCCAGGGCGAACTGAGCAGGCGCATCTTGCCCACGCCCAGGTGACGCAGGATCTGGGAGCCGGTTCCGATGGTCAGGTAGTTGCCGGCGCCGTCTGAGTCGCTGGTACGCGGCGCCCGCCGGCGCTCCAGGAAGGTGTCCAGATAGTCGCGCAGGTCCTGACGGGGGCGACCGTCGTCGATCAGGACGAAGACACCGCGTTCGGCGCGCGCCACCTCGGCGATGGCCCGGTGGGAATTCCACTGGGCGCTTTCCCCCTTCTGCAGGGAGAGCAGGTCGCGCATGGCGTCGGCCAGATGCACACGCACCGTGGTCGGGGTATCGGGGTTCGGTCGCCCCTTGACCAGCGCCAGGTGGTGCGCGCCCTGGATGCTGTCCCGAAATACATGCAGGGTCAGTTCGCCGTGGGCGGTCTGGACCGGCGTCGCTTCCACGTGCTGCACGGTCTGCTCGTTGTGGATGCGGTAGTGAATCAGGTCGGCGATGGTGCCCATCTTCAGGCCGTGCTCGGCGGCGAAGCGCTCGAGCTCCGGGCGGCGCGCCATGCTGCCATCGTCGTTCATGATCTCGCAGATCACACCGCTGGGGTCGAGGCCGGCCAGGGCAGACAGATCGCAGGCGGCCTCGGTGTGGCCGGCGCGGCGCAGCACGCCGCCGGGCTCGGCCATCAGCGGAAAGATATGTCCCGGCTGGACGATACTATCGGCGGTGGCATCGCGAGTGACCGCCGCCTGCACGGTGCGCGCACGGTCGGCCGCGGAGATACCGGTGGTCACGCCCTCGGCGGCCTCGATGGAAACGGTAAACTTGGTGGCGAAGCCCGAGCCGTTGTCGGTGACCATCAGCGGCAGGTTGAGACGCTCGCAGCGCTCACGGGTCATGGGCAGGCAGATCAGTCCACGGCCGTGACGAGCCATGAAGTTGATGTGCTCGGCCTGCACCTTCTCGGCGGCCATGATCAGGTCGCCCTCGTTTTCGCGATCCTCATCGTCCATGAGGATGACCATCTTGCCCTGGCGGATATCCTCGATCAGGTCCTCGATGGGAGCCAGACCACCGGCAGTTGATTTCACCATGAGATCTCCAGAAATTCAGCCTGGCGGGCGTCGGCAGGCGGAGACAGTCGCGTCGTCCGCAGGCGGCACCCCGCCTCGAAACGGCGTCAGAGTAACGTGGCAGGTCGCCGCACGCTACTTTTCTCCCATCGTGCGGCGCTCGGGCCGGGCAATGATGCGCCAGTCGCGGCCCACGGCGCGGATATCGAGGATCTCGAGCCCCCGCTGCTGGGCCATGGTCTCGATGCCGGCGAGCTGGAACAGCGGTCGGGCGTCACCGCCCAGCAGGGTCGGTGCCACGAACAGCTGCATCTCGTCCACCAGCCCCGCGTCGAGCATGGCACCGGCCAGGGTGGCGCCGGTCTCCAGCAGCACCTCATTGGCCTGCTCCACGTCGGCCAGGTGACGCAGCAGGGCATGCAGGTCGACGCGACCCTTGCGGTCGGCCGGCAGGGCCACCACCTCGGCGCCGGCGGTCTCGAGTCTCGCGCGTCGCTCCGGCTCATGCCCCTCGACCGTGGCCACCAGGGTACGGCCGGGCTCGATCAGACAGGCCGCAGCCTCGGGCATCCGCAGGTGGGTATCCACCACCACCCGCAGGGGCTGGCGACCGGCGATCAGCTCGACGCCGTCGAGCTCGGCCTGGTCCGGCCGTACCGTGAGCCGGGAGTTGTCGAAGATGATCGACTCGACGCCGGTCAAGACGGCACTGGAACGAGCGCGCAGCCGCTGCACCTCGCGGCGGGCCTGGGGGCCGGTGATCCACTGGGACTCGCCGGAGCGCATGGCGGTGCGTCCGTCCAGGCTCATGGCCATCTTCAACCGCACGAAGGGGCGGCCATGATCCATGCGCATGATGAAGCCGGGATTGAGCTGCCTGGCCTGCTCCTCCAGCAAGCCGACCTCTACCTCGATGCCGGCCTCGCTCAGCAGCGAAAGGCCACGACCGGCCACGGCCGGGTTGGGGTCGGCCATGGCCACCACCACCCTGGCCACGCCGGCCTCGACCAGCGCCACGGCGCAGGGGCCGGTGCGCCCCTGGTGGGAGCAGGGCTCAAGGGTCACGTAGGCGGTGGCGCCGCATGCGGCCTCGCCGGCCTGACGCAGAGCGTGGACCTCGGCGTGGGGCTCTCCGGCACGCAGATGGCAGCCTTCGCCGACCAGCCGATGATGCTTGACCAGAACACAGCCGACGCGGGGGTTGGGATCGGTGGTATAGAGGCCGCGGCGGGCCAACTCCAGGGCCCGGGCCATCCAGGCTTCAGGGGTCTGCTTGGCCATGGGAATCCTTGGGGGGTCGGGTAGGCCCTTCAGCCTCGCGGCTCGTCGGGGCCGAAGGAGGGTTCCTGGGCCAGGCGGTCGATCTCGGCGCGGAACTCGTCGATATCCTGAAAACTGCGATAGACAGAGGCGAAGCGGATATAGGCGACCTGATCGAGCCGCTTGAGGGCGAGCATGACCTGCTCGCCGATATCGCGGGCGTGGATCTCACGCTCGCCGCGAGCCCGCAGGCGCTGGCGGATACGCTGCACCGCCGCCTCGATGGATTCGGCACTCACCGGGCGCTTCTCCAGCGCACGCAGCATGCCGGCGCGAAGCTTCTGTTCATCGAAGGATTCACGGGAGCCGTCGCCCTTGATCACCCGGGGCATCACCAGCTCGGCGGTCTCGTAGGTGGTGAAGCGTTCACCGCAGGACACGCACTGGCGACGGCGACGCACCTGATCACCCTCGGCGACCAGCCGCGAGTCGGTGACCTTGGTGTCATGGGTACCGCAAAAGGGGCAGTGCATCGCTGGGTTCCGGCCTGGAGGGAGAGGGGACGAGAGCTTATTGTATCGACTGCGGCCCTCCCCGCCCAGCGTAGCCCTCAGTGCCCCCGGTGACCGCCACCATGGCCCTGCATGCCGCCGCCCATCACCCCGATTCGCTGCACCGGGACAGAGAGGGTGAGGGTCTCGCCGCTGTCCAGCACCAGGGTGACTTCGACCTCATCGCCCTCGTGGAGCGGCGCCACCAGGTCGATCAGCATCAGGTGCAGGCCGCCCGGGGCCAGTTCGACGCTTCCGCCGGCGGGCACGCCGATCTCGGTCAAGCGGCGCATCTGCATCACGCCGTCCACGTCCACATGGTTGTGAAGCTCGGTGACCCCGGCGGCGGGCGAACGGGCATCGACCACCGCCAGATCGCTATCGCCCCGGTTATGCATCACCATGAAGGCTGCCGTGGTAGTGGAGACCGGCGGCACGGCTCGCACCTGGGCGTTCTCGATCGACAGAGGCTGAGCCAGCACGCTCTGGCTGGCCAGTGCGAGTGCCATGCCGGCAAGGGCACAGCGAAGGGAAGGCAGTGCGAAATGGGCCATGGGAGGGATTCCTTGTTCCGTGGTGCCAGAAGAGAGCTCCTTGCCATCCTACTTTCCCGCGGGTGGAAGGGCCTTGCGACAAAACGCCCCATATAGACACTGCGGCACCCCGGATAATACCGCGCTAATCCACGACTGCCACCCTCACTCCCGGCGACGCTGCCACCACCCGGACACCTCGATACACACGGAGCACCCCATGTACGGACTGAACCAGAGCATCGCGGTCGGACCGCTGGGCTTTTCCATCGGCCAGTTGCTGATCATCCTGGCCTTCGGCATCGCCCTGCTCGCCGGGGCGCTGATCGGGCGACGCCACCGGACACCCACCGCCGACACCCTCTTCACCCTGCTGCTGGTCGCCCTGGTCGGCGCCCGCCTGCTGTTCGTGGCGCGCTACTGGGGCAGCTACGACGGCCCGCTCTCCCTGCTGGACATTCGCGATGGCGGCTTCGACCCGCTGGGCGGCCTGCTGGCGGGCCTTGGCTACGCCGCCTGGCGCCTGTGGAAGGCGCCGCCGCAGCGGAGGGCGCTGGCCGGCGCCCTGTTCGCCGGCGCCATTACCTGGGGGCTCACCGCCGGCCCGCTGATGCTGCTCGAGAGCCAGAGCCGGCCCATTCCGGACATCGCCCTGGCCACCCTCGCGGGCGAGCCCATCGACCTGCCGGCCCTGGCCGCGCGCGACCCTCAGCCCATGGTCGTCAACCTGTGGGCCACCTGGTGCCCGCCCTGCCGCCGTGAGATGCCGGTATTCGAGCAGGCCCAGCAGGAGGAGCGCGATATCACCTTCGTGTTCGTCAACCAGGGCGAGGACGTCGCCCTGGTGAACCGTTTCCTCGATCACGAGTCACTGACCCTGGACAACGTGCTGCTCGATGCCCGCAATGCCCTGGGCGACGCCACCGGCGCCATGGCCATGCCCACCACGCTCTACTACAACGCCGAGGGTCGCCTGGTGGACACCCACTTCGGCGAACTGTCACGCGCCACCCTGCAGCGCGGCCTGGACCGCCTGCGCTGACCCGCTGCCTGCCCGGTTATGGCAGGCTGCGACACTCGGAACCCGACACCATGAGAAAAATCCTGACCATGCGACTCCCCCATTCCGTGATTCCCGCCGGCGCCCTGGCACTTGCCGTGGCCATCCCGGGCCTGGCCCAGGCCGAAGAGCACTGGCCCGCGCCGGTCCAGGCGCTCAGCGCCCAGGGGCTGGAGATCCACGCCGAGTTCGAGGCCCCTGGCGGCCTGACCGGCTATGCCGCCAGCTACGCCAGCGGCGAGGTAGCCATCTATCTGACGCCGGACGGCGAGCACGCCATCGTCGGCACCCTGGTGGATGCCGAAGGTAACGACCTCTCCGACGCCGCCCTTGACGAGCACGTGCGCGCCGCCCAGTACGCCGAGGTGTGGGAGCGCCTCGAGCAGAGCCACTGGATCCAGGATGGCGACGCGGACGCGCCGCGAGTGATCTATACCTTCACCGACGCCAACTGCCCCTACTGCCGGCAGTTCTGGCAAGCGGCACGCCCCTGGGTGGAGGCCGGCGACGTCCAGTTGCGCCACATCATGGTGGGCATCCTCGCCTCCAACAGCCCGGCCAAGGCCGCGACCCTGCTCGCCGCCGAGGACCCGGCCGCGGCGCTGCACGCTCACAGCGACGGCGGCGAAGAGGCCGCACCCACCGCCCAGACCCGCGAGATCGAGGAGCAGGTCTACGCCAACAATCAGCTGTTCGAGGAGTTGGGCATGATCGCCACCCCCTCCACGCTGTACCGCGACGGCGAGCGGGTCGACCGCGTTCAGGGACTGCCGAGCGCCGACAGGATGATCGAGGTCATGGGCGGCGAAGCCCCCTGACCCGGCAGCCAGCCCTGAATGACAAGCGCCCCGCCCGGTAAGACCGGGCGGGGCGCTTCATTGGCACTTTGCAGATTGGCCCGGCGCTCAGCCGGGCTGAGCACTGACTTGTAGGAGCTGGGCTCCGCCCGGCGAAGGGAGACCGAAGGGCTCCTGGGCGGCATACGGTAACGCAAGCAATGGCGCCTCGGCGGCGCCATTCGCGCAATAAATTGCGCTCCTACTGGGCACTCATCTCCGCGACGCACGCGCCGCCATCGCGCGATAAATCGCGCTCCTACTGGGCTTTCAGCTCCTCGAAGCGCGGCTGGCCGACGTTCCACGGCTTGACCTCGTCGCCCTTCTCGCCCCAGTTGGCATGATCGGCCAGCACCTCGCCATCCGGACCCTCCTGACCGTAGAGGGAGTGGCGGTGGAAGGTCGGGCCGAAGCGCTCCAGGGTCTCTGCCACATCGCCGGTGTAGCGAGGGTCCTGGGGGCGCTCCTGGCTGCTCATGTAGTAGGCGATGTCCCAGGCCTCCTGGTCGGAGAGCGACATCGGCTGGCCCAGCGGCATGTTGTTCTTGATGAACCCGGCCGCGGTGAACAGCCGCACGATGCCCGCGCCCCAGTTGTTGGAGCCGTCGCCCCAGGGGGGCGGGAAGACGTACTCGCCCTTCTCGTAGTAGCCGGAACCATCCTCGCTGTGGCAGACCGCGCAGTTCTCCACATAGAGGGCCTCGCCATTCTCGTAGCTCAGCTCGTCGGGGCGGTCCGGCGCGGGGAAGCCGCGTCCGTAGATCGGCTGATCGGGGTACACGGGGGCGCCCTTGGCCAGCCACTGATGATAGGCCGTCATCGCCAGCATGTCGTCGCTACCGTACTCCGGCGGCACGCCGTTCATGGAGTAGGCGAAGCAGCCGGCGATGCGCTCCTCCAGGTTGTTGACGTGGTCGTTCTTGCCGCGATAGTTGGGCAGGGTCACCGCCGCCGCCCACACCGGCGCGCTGAACGGCTGACGCCCCTCGCCCAGGTGGCAGCTTGAGCAGTTCATGTCGTTGAAGACGTTCTCGCCGCGCAGCTGCTGGGTGTTGGTGAAGAGGTCGTAGCCGCGACGGATGACCTGCTTGGTCTCCGGGTGCAGGTCGGAGGCCTCGAGATCCGCCATGGTGGGCGGAATGTGCACCAGCTCGCCTTCCTGAGGTGCCGGATAGCCCATTTCCAGCAGCGTCTCGACCGCCGGGTGCGGGGACTCGGCGCTGGCCGCCAGGCTGACGCCGGCCACCAGGGTGGCGCTGGCCAGGGCCAGGGTGGTCCTGCCCAGGTGTGTCCTGAAATGGTTCATGATTGCTCCCCTTATTCGGACGCCACGGACTGGCTGGCCAGCCAGGCGGAAACGGCGCGAATGTCCTCGTCGCTCATACGCTTGGCAATGGCCCCCATCAGATTCTGCGGGTCATTGCTGCGCTCGTCGGCCTGCCAGGCGCGAAGCTGATTCTCGATGTAGCCGGCATGCTGGCTGGCGATGCCCGGGAAGGTGCTGCCGGCACCCTCGTTGCGCGGTCCGTGGCAGCTCTTGCAGGAGACGATGTACCGGTCCCAGTCGCCGCGCAGGGCGAGCTGCTCGCCTCGATCCAGCAGCGACTCGTCGACGTCGCCGCCCTGGGCACCGGTCACCGGCATCTCGCTGTAGTAGACCGCCACGTCGGCGATCTGCTGATCATTGAGCATGTTGGCGAAGGGCATCATGCTGGCGTTCTGGCGACGACCTTCCTTGAAATCGTGCAGCTGCTTGGCGATGTAGCTGGCGTCCATTCCGGCCAGGCGCGGCCAGGACTCGCCGCCGGGCACGTTCATGCCGCTGCCGTCCCCCTGGTGGCAGGCCACACAGGTACCTGCGGCCGCCTGGCCGCGCTCGGCGTCGCCTTCCAGTGCCATGGCCTGACCGGCGGCCAGGCCGACGCCCAGCAGCAGGCCGAGCCCGCCCGCGATCCTCTTGCTGGTCATGTGTTTCCCCTTGTTGTGTCATCGACCCCGGTACAGAGTGTTCGGTACGGGGTGTTCAACGGCCCGCCTTGACCGGAAAGGTCAGGCAAGCCTCCAGCCCGGCCCCATCGGGTCGGGCAAAATCCAGCCGGCCGGCGAAGCGCTCGGCAATGGCCATCACGATGGCGAGCCCCAGGCCGCTGCCGCGCTGCTTGCTGGCTCGCCAGAAGCGCTGGGACATCTGGGCGAGCGCCCTGTCGTCCACCCCCGCCCCCCGGTCACGCACCCGGAAGGTCAGCTCACCGGCCGCCTCGTCCAGACGGGCATAAACGGTCACAGGCTCACTCTCACCACCGTGTCGCAGGGCGTTGTCGACCAGATTGCGCAGCGCGGTGATGGCCAGCTCCCTGGGCAGCGCCAGCTCCACCTCGGGCCACGCCTCGGGAAGAACAAAGCGCTCCGACCCCACCCCGGTATCGCGCAGGGCCAGTTCGACCACGTCGGCCACCCGGCTCGGCTCGCCGTCCTCGAACAGCACACGGCCCTCCACCCTTGCCAGCATCAGCAGCTGGTCGAGGATGCGCGCCAGCCGCCCCACGCCCTCCTCAGCATAGGCCAGCGACTGACGGGCAGCGTCTCCCTCCACCCGGCGCGCCACCTGCAGATGGGTCTTGATGGCGGTGAGCGGTGTCTTCAGCTCATGGGCGGCATCGCTGGTGAAGCGCTGCTCGCGCACGATGGCCTGCTGGATCCGCGCCAGCAGACTGTTGAGCGTCTCGATCAGCGGCCGCAGCTCCACCGGGACTCCGTAAGTGGCCACCGGCGCCAGGGCATCCGGATGGCGACGTGCCAGGGAGTCGCGCAGGCGGCTAAGGGGTGCCAGACCGCGCAGCACGCCCAGCCAGAGCGCCACCATGCTGCCCAGAAGCGCCACGGCGAAGGGCACCACCGCCGCCCTGAAGACGCCTGCCAGCAGCTGGTCACGCTCATCCATGCGATCGGCGGTGGTGATCGTCAGGCCGCCGCGCTCATAGGTGAATACCCGCCAGGTGACGCCGCCCTCCTCGCGGTAGGCATGGCCGCGCTCACCCGGTGCCAGGATGGTTTCCAGGTCGGTGTGAGTGCGCGCCATGATCTCGCCGCGGGGCGAATGCACCTGGCAGGCCAGCCCCTCGATGGGCGGAATCGACAGCGCCCGCCGGTCGGCCTGGAGCCACACGTCCTCGGGGAGCTGGGCCATCAGTCCGGCCACCATGCGCGCCGACTGCGCCAGGCGCTGATCCAGGGTGGCGACGAACTGCTCCTCGAGGTCACGCATCAGCCAGGCCGCGGCCAGGCTCCAGAGCAGCGCCAGGGTCAGCCCCAGGGTCAGCAGCAGCCGCGTACGTAGACTCATCACCGAACCTCGTCGTCCGCCGAGACCACCACCGCCGAGGTCTTGCCGAGCCGGTAGCCCAGCCCGCGCACGGTCTCGATCACTCGGCTGCCGAGCTTGCGACGCAGGTGATGGATATGCACGTTGAGCGCATTGCTTTCGACCTCATCGTTCATGCCGTACAGACTGTCCTTGAGCTGGTCGGCGGAGAGTACGCTGCGCGGCGATTGAAGGAAGGTCTCCAGCAGCACCAGCTCGCGGCGCGACAGCGCCACGGGCCGGCCGTCCACGCTCACCTCCCGAGCCACCGGATCCAGGCACAGCGGCCCGTGCTCGACCAGGGTACGCGGCCGTCCGGCGGCACGGCGCAGCAGGGCCTGCAGCCTGGCCACCAGTTCGTCAAGGTCGAAGGGCTTGGTCAGGTAGTCATCCGCTCCGCCGTGCAGGCCCGCCACCCGGTCCGGAACGGTGTCACGGGCGGTCAGCACCAGCACCGGGGTGTTGACGCCGGCGGCACGCCACTCCTCCAGCAGCGCCAGGCCATCGCCGTCCGGCAGCCCGCGGTCGAGGATCACGACGTCGCTGGAGACGGCCTGCATGGCGCTGCGCGCCTCGGTCAGGGTCTCCACATGGTCGACCACGAAGTCGTGAACGGTCAGGCCTGCCCGGATGCCTGAGGCGACCAGGGCATCATCCTCGATCAGCAGAACGTGCATGAGATGAAATCCTCGTTGTGTGCGACATCGTGTCACTCGTCAATTAAATCGGCGTTAACCCGTCATGGGCCCACAGCCGAATCATATGGTCTATTGGTCAAAGACCTTTCCCCTGGCAACCCAGACGCAAGCGTCCCCGCGGGCCAGGCCGGCGGGGACGCAGGGGTAGCGCGAGAGCTGGCGTGAGTACCGGTCACTCAGCCTCGGGAAGGGATCGCCTTGGCCAGGTACCAGCCGGCCACCATGGCCACCAGCATGGCCGCCAATGGCAATGTCAGCCCGGCGATGGAAGCGAAGGCCGGGCCCGGGCAGTAGCCGGAGAGGCCCCAGCCGATGCCGAACAGGGCCGAGCCACCGATCAAGCGGATGTCCAGATCCTGGCGCGTGGGCAGCTGAAAGATGCTGCCATAGAGCGGCGCCTTGCGGCGCAATACCAGCCGGTAGCCGATGAAGTTGGTCACCACGGCGCCGCCGAGGACGAACATCAGGGTCGGATCCCAGGCGCCGAAGAGGTCCAGGAAACCCAGCACCCGCGCCGGGTCGGTCATCCCGGAGATGCCGAGACCGAGGCCGAAGAGCAGGCCGGCGATATAGCCCATGAGCGTTTTCATGCGCCACCTCCGATCATGTGCCGAACCACGTAGACGGTCAGGATCGCCGCCGCCAGGAAGGTCAGCGTCGCCGCCAGCGAGCGCGGCGAGAGACGCGCCAGGCCGCAGACCCCGTGGCCGCTGGTGCAGCCGCTGCCCAGGCCGGTGCCAACGCCCACCAGCAGGCCGGCGACCAGCATCAGCACCACGCCGCCGGCGGGGGCACCAATCACTTCGCCTGTCACGTCGACCCCGCCGCCGGCCACGTTGCCCAGACCGCCGCCGAGCAGCATCAGCACGATCGGGCCGCTGATCAGGCCGAGCAGGAAGGTCAGCCGCCAGGCGCTGTCGCCCTTGGGTCGCATGGTGATCAGGTTGACGATGATCCCGCTGATGCCGGCGATGCGGCCCAGCGTGGCCATCAGCCAGGTGGCAGACAGGCCGATGAGGATGCCACCGGCCAGTCCCTGCAGGGATGAACTCCAGTCCACTGTCTCTCTCCTTTGGGGCATCCAGGGGATGCGGGTATGGTCGAATCGTCGGGGGCAAGGCTATCGCAGCGGGGTCAACTGCAGCTCGGCGCAGCGTCGCGACAGACTCCCGTCGCTTTCACCGCGCAACTCCTGCCAGGCATCATAGGTGCTCAGGAACACCTGGCCGGTCATCTCGTGACAGAAGTCGGTGTGCTGGAGGCGATCCATCACCGGCCCCTTGACCTCGGCCAGGTGCAGGCGCACCTCGGCATCCTTGAGCCGGGCGTTGATCGCCTCCAGGCTCTCCAGCGCCGAGGCGTCGATCACGTTGACCGCCTGGCAGGCCAGCACAATGTGCCCAAGGCCCGGCTGGCGAGCGGCCAGCTCCATCACCGTATCTTCAAGATAGCGGGCGTTGGCGAAGTAGAGACTCTCGTCGACCCGCAGGATCGCCAGGCGGTCGTCGGTCTCCACCTCATGACGCTGCACGTTGCGGAAGTGCTCGCTGCCCGGCACTCGCCCCACCACGGCGCTATGGGGCCTGCTCGTGCGGTAGAGGTGCAGCGCCAGGGAGAGCCCCACTCCCGCCATGATGCCGCTCTCCACGCCCACCACCAGGGTAACGACGATGGTCGCCAGCATGGCGGCGAAGTCGCCGCGCGAATAGGCCCAGGTGCGCTTGATGGCCGGAAAGTCGACCAGCGAGAGGACCGCCACGATGATGGTGGCCGCCAGGGTGGCGATGGGCAGATAGGCGATCAACGGGGTGAGCAGCAGCGCCGCCACGCCGATTCCCACCGCGGTGAAGGCTCCGGCCGCCGGGGTCTCGGCGCCGGCATCGAAGTTCACCACCGAACGGGCGAACCCGCCGGTGACCGGCATGCCGCCGGTGAAGGACGCGGCGATATTGGAGGTGCCCAGGCCCACCAGCTCCTGGTCGGGATCGATGCGCTGGCGGCGCTTGGCGGCCAGGGTCTGGCCCACCGACACCGACTCCACGAAGCCGACGATGCTGATCAGCAGCGCCGCCACGAACAGCTGGCTCCACAGGCCGCTGTCGAAGCCGGGCAGGGTCAACGGCGGCAGCCCCGCCGGCACGCTGCCGACCACCGCCACCCCATGGGCGTCGAGATCGAGCCCCCAGGCAACCAGCGTCGTGACCGCCACGGCCAGGATCGGCGCGGCCTTGGTCAGCATGTCCGCCGGCCGATCCGGCACGCCCACTCGCCGCAGGGCCGGCTTGAGCCAGCGCCGCGCCGCGTAGAGGAAGAGCAGCACGGAGAGGCCGATCACCAGGGTCGGGGCGCTCACCTGCCCCAGGCTCCCAACCAGACCCACCAGCAGTTCCAGCAGGTTGTGGCCGTTGGCCTCCACCCCCAGCACGTGCTTGAGCTGGCTGGCGGCGATGATCAGCCCCGAGGCGGTGATGAAACCCGAAATGACCGGGTGGCTGAGAAAGTTGGCGAGAAAGCCCAGCCTCGCCACCCCCATCAGGGTCAGGATCAGTCCCGACATCAGCGCCAGTACGAGGGCGGCGCCGAGGTACTCGGGCGTGCCCTGGGGGGCGACCTGCCCCACCGCGGCCGCCGTCATCAGCGACACCACCGCCACCGGGCCCACCGCCAGGGTGCGGCTGGTGCCGAACACGGCATAGATCACCAGCGGTGCGATGCTGGCGTAGAGCCCTACCTCCGGCGGCAGCCCGGCCAGCATGGCGTAGGCCAGCGACTGCGGGATCAGCATGACGGTGACGATCACCGCCGCCAGCAGGTCGTTTCCGAGGGTCGCGCGGCCGTAGCTGGGCAGCCACTGCAGAATGGGCAGATAGCGCTTGGGGTTCATCGCTCAGCGCTGCCCCGCGGCGGCTTCCAGCAGCTGGCGACGCTCCTCCAGGTCATGCCCGGCGGCCCGAGCCGAGGCCAGCAGCGCCGGGATATCGCAGCTATCGCCCTGGCTGCGGGCATGGGCCCAGAGGTGCACGGCGCGCTTGCCGGTCTTGCAGAAGGCCAGGATCGGCGTGGGCAGGCTATCCAGAGCCTTGCCGAAGGCCTCGATGTCCGCCTCGCCGTACTCGCCCGGGGTGACCGGGATGCAGCGCCACTCGAGGCCGAGCTCCGCGGCCCGCTCGCTGAGTGCGCGATCGTCCGGGTGGTCTTCGGCCTCGCCGGGGCGGCGATTGCAGACCACCGCGCGGAAGCCGCGCCGGGCGATCTCGTCGAGATCGGGCGGGGTCACGGCATCGGTGATGGCGAAGCCGGGTTCGAGCTGATGAATCTGCATGGCGGTTCGTCTCCTTCCACCTTAGAACTTGTTGATCGGCACCTTGAGGTAGACCTGGCCGTTGTCCTCGGCCGGCGGCATGTTACCGGCGCGCATGTTGACCTGCACCGAGGGCAGGATCAGTTTCGGCATGTCGAGGGTGGCATCGCGCTCGGTGCGCATCGTCACGAACTCCTCCTCGCTGATCCCCTCGTGGACGTGGACGTTGTGGGCGCGCTGCTCGGCCACGCTGGTCTCGTGCTGGTACTCCTCGCGATCCGGTGCCTTGTAGTCGTGGCACAGGAAGATGCGGGTCTCGCTCGGCAGGGCCAGCACCTTCTGGATGGAGCGGTAGAGGGTGCGGGCGTCGCCGCCGGGGAAATCGCAGCGGGCGGTGCCGTAGTCGGGCATGAAGAGGGTGTCGCCGACGAAGGCGGCGTCGCCGATCACGTAGGTCAGGCAGGCCGGGGTGTGGCCCGGGGTGTGCAGCACCCGACCTTCCAGGTTGCCGATGGTGAAGGTGTCGCCCTCCTCGAAGAGGCGGTCGAACTGGCTGCCATCCCGGGCGAACTCGGTGCCGGCGTTGAAGGCCTTGCCGAAGACGTCCTGCACTACGGTGATGTTGGCGCCGATGCCGGTCTTGCCGCCCAGCTTTTCGTGCAGGTAGGGCGCCGCCGAGAGATGATCGGCGTGCACGTGGGTCTCGAGGATCCACTCCACCCGCAGGTCGTTGTCGCGCACGAAGGCGATGATCTCGTCGGCGGAGCGCACGTCGGTGCGGCCGGCGGCGTAGTCGAAATCGAGCACCGAATCGAGGATCGCACAGGCGTTGCCGTCGGGATCCTGGACCACGTAGCTGAAGGTGTTGGTGGGCTCGTCAAAGAAGTGGGTCACGATAGGGTTGGACATGGGAAGCGGCCTCCGTCGGTGTCATGGCTTCCAGAATATTGACAGCATAGCCGATCACTGGTTATAAGAATAGATTGATTTGCTATATAAGATGTTTCGTACCCCTCCGTTCGGGAAGCAGAACCCGCCCTCCCTGGCAAGCGCAGTCGACGAATATGCCGGAGCCCTACTCCCAGGCCGCCCCCTCCAGGGCATCGAGGGGGATCTTCAGGTAGCGCTTGCCGTTGGCCTCGGGTTCCGGCAGGCGCCCACCGCGGGCGTTCACCTGCAGGGAGTGCAGGATCAGCTTGGGCATGGGCAGCTCGCTGTCACGCGCATTGCGCATCGCCACGTAGTCATCCTCGGTCACGCCGCCGGCCAGGTGCTTGTTGGTCTCGCGCTGCTCGCGCACCGTGCTCTCCCACTGCGGCTCCCGGCCATCGGGCATGTAGTCGTGGCCGGTGAACAGCCGGGTCTCGTCGGGCAGTGCCAGGATCGCCTGGATGGAGCGCCACAGCTGATGGGCATCGCCGCCGGGGAAATCCGCGCGGGCGGAGCCGAAATCCGGCTGGAAGAGAGTGTCGTGAACAAAGGCGGCATCGCCGACCACGTAGGTGATCGAGGCCAGGGTATGGCCCGGCGAGAACATCACCCGCGCCTCGAGCTCGCCGATGCGAAAGGTGTCGCCCTCGGCGAACAGGCGGTCCCACTGTCGACCGTCGTCCGGAAAGTCCGGCCAGTGGTAGATGCCCTTCCAGAGCGTCTGAACGTCGGTGACATAGGCGCCGATGGCGGTGGGAGCACCGGTCTTCTCGGAGAGATAGCGGGCGGCCGAGAAGTGATCGGCATGGGGATGGGTGTCGAGAACCCACTGCACTTCGAGCCCCTGCTCCTTGACGTAGGCGAGCAGTTCATCGGCGTGATGCGTGGCGGTGGCGCCGGACTTCTCGTCGAAGTCATGGACCGGATCGATGATCGCGCATTTGCGGGTCACCGGGTCACTGACCACGTACTGCACGCTGAAGGTACGCGGGTCGAAGAAGCCGGCCACGTCGGGACGGCCGGCACCGGTGCTGGCAGACAGGGCAAAAGTATTCATGAGCGTTTCTCCTGGTGGCGCCCGGCGTTGTCGGACGGCATCTTGCTTTACATGGAATAAGCTTAGCTCATTTAGATATAAATATCGATTGAGCCTGTCCATGGCGGCGATAGCCGGCGCAGAGCGCTGGACAGAGGAGAGGCGATGGCGGGCAAGAGAGGCGGGCGACATGGATCCATTAATGACAAGACGCCCGTAACCGAAGGGTCGCGGGCGTCAGGGTGTACTCTCCGGGCCGGACCCGGAGCGGACTACTTCTTCAGCTTGCAGGTATTGACCCCCAGCAGGCCGTAAGCCGGGCAGAAGTTGAACAGGCCGGTAGCCAGCGGCAGCACGCCGATCCAGCCCCAGGCACCGATGACGCCGGTGAGGGCCATGCCAATCAGCACGGCACCCACCACGATCCGCGCAATCTTGTCGGCCCCGCCCACGTTGCTTTTCATGTTCATGGTGTCTCTCCTTGTTCATTTAACGCCGTATGGCAGCGAGCCGACTGCCCTCGGGGCAGCCGGCATCGACACGAGGGAAATGGGGTCAGAAACTGAAGACCGGAATCTTCGGGTCGCGCATCATCTCGGCCATTGGACCGGGTGCGGCCACGCCGACGCCCTCGCGCAGGTCGCCTTCCTCATGCTCGTTATTCGGCAGATAAATGGCGCAAACATCCACACTGGCGCCGTTGCCCATCAGCATGCCCATGATGCCCTCGGGCTTGATCTGGCCTGCCGGGTTGCTAGGTGGCGTGTTGATCGCCTCTGCGCTCTCGTAGCCGTCGAGGGCCAGATCCCCGGCGGCGTCGCAGAGCAGGATGTTCAGTTGCGTGCCCTGCTGCTGCATGGCGTTGGAGAGAATCATCGCCATGCCCTGGGTCTGCAGGGAATCGCTGGTGAGAATGACCAGGGCGCGGTCGGTATCGGCATAATCGTCGTCGCCACCATGGCTGCCGGCCAGAACGGCGCCGGAAAGGCTGATGGCGGTGGCCGCGGCGGCCAGGGTCAGGGTCGTCTTGATGCTCATGGGTTCACCTTT
>PWEV01000170.1 GCA_003553625.1 Halomonas sp. | reverse complement strand
GCGTTGAGGTAGGTGAAGACCAGGAAGAAACCGGTCCAGAAATAGGACCAGCCATGGGCCTGCAGGGTCGGCAAGTCGACGACCAATTGGCGGATCGGGGTGAAATAGCCGACGAAGGTGATCCCGGTGGCCAGTGCGATCAGCAGCCAGATGACGTGTTTGGCCGACTTCCGCCACAGCTTGTCGGCGCTCATGGGCTGGTTGTCGAGCTTGATGCGACGGTTGCGGCTTCCCTCCAGGCGGTGTTCGAACCAGATGAACAGGAAGGTCCAGACGCTCTGGGGACAGGTATAGCCGCACCATACGCGGCCAGCGAACACCGTGATGAAGAACAGTCCGAAGGCGCAGATAATCAGCAGCCACGAGAGCAGCATGAACTCCTGGGGGTAGAAGGTGGCGGCGAAGATGTGGAACTCCCGGCTGGGAAGATCGAACCAGATGGCCGGACGATCCCCCCAGGGTACCCAGGGTAGCAGAAAGAAGGCCAGCATCAGGGCCCAGTTGGCGCTGCGCCTTACCTTCTGGAAGAGGCCCTTGATCTCCCGCACGTAGATGTGGCGGCGGCTGGCGTACATCTCCTGTTGAACCTTCGAGCCGGGGGAGTGGTGCTCGACCGGTGACGGCGTGACATCGCGGGCAGGTATCTTGTCGCTCATGGCAGGCTCACGGCGGGAGGAGGGGAGGGCCAGCAGTGATGCTGGAAGTACCCATTGTATCGAGATGGCGAACCAACGAGAAAGGGTGCGACGTGGCGCCGCACCCTCAAGGTCATGCCGATAGGAGTGTCAGTCCCGGAAGCGCAGGCTGTAGACGTAGGCCGCGACCAGGTGGACGCGCTCCTCGCCGATATAGGCGGCCTGAGCCGGCATGTGGCCGTTGCGTCCGTTACGCAGGGTCTGACGCACGGAGTCTGCCACGCTCTGCCCCGGCCTCTGGTAGAGCCAGATGTCGTTGGTCAGGTTGGGCGCGCCCAGGGCCTGGTTGCCGGTGCCGTTGGGCATGTGGCAGGCGGCACAGACAGAGGCATAGGTCGTCGCACCCCGTTCGGCGCGCTCCTCGTCATGCTCAAGCTCGGAGAGCGAGAGGGTGAACTGGGTGAGGTTCTCGATGTTCTCCTCGCCGAGCTGCTGCCAGGAGGGCATCAGACCGTTGCGGCCGCGGACGAGAGTGGTAACGATATTGTCCGGTTCGCCGCCGTAGAGCCAGTCGTCGTTGGTCAGGTTGGGGAAGCCGTAGCCGCCCTGAGCGTTGGAGCCGTGACACACCGCACAGTTGTTGAGGTAGATGCGCTCGCCCACCCGCATGGCGTCGGCGTCCCGAGCCAGATCGGGGATCGGGATCTCTTCGTACTGGGCAAAGATCGGCGTGAAGCGCTCTTCGGCGCGGGCCACCTCCTCTTCCCACTGGCCTTCCTGGGTCCAGCCCAGTACGCCGGCGAAGTTGCCAAGCCCCGGGTAGAGCACCAGATAGCCCAGCGCGAAGATCACGGTGCCCACGTAGAGCTGAAACCACCAGCGCGGCAGCGGGTTGTCGTACTCTTCGATGCCGTCGGCGGCGTGCCCGGTGGTCTCGACGTTGCCTTCGGCGTCGGGAGTCTTTTCCGTCTTGCGGTTGGCGTAGAGCAGCCATGTGGCAAAACCGATGGAGCCCAGCGTGATGACAATGATCCAGGTGCTCCAGAACCCGGAAAGGGAGTCACCCCAGAGATTATTCATGCGTTCTTGTCTCCCTTGCTCTTGCGGGAATCGGCCCCGTTTGGCGAGGCGCTCCTGTCACGGTTCGGCTGCTCATCATCATCGGCGAAGGGCAGGTGGGCCGCCTCGTCGAAGTCAGGCTTGCGACGCTTCGAGTAGGCCCACACGGTGATGCCGATGAAGGCCACAATAAGCAGGCCTGTGATGATGCCGCGGAAAGTACCGGTATCCATGCTCAGCGGGTTCCCTCGAGAACTGTGCCCAACTGCTGAAGGTAGGCGATCAGCGCGATGATTTCCTGTTGGCCGCGTACCTCGCGGGTGGCGCCTGCGATGTCCTCGTCGGTGTAGGGTACGCCTACCATGCGCAGCGCCTCCATCTTCTTGGGCGTGGCGTTGCCATCCAGCGTGCGCTCGAAGAGCCACGGGTAGGAGGGCATGATCGACTCGGGCACCACGTCACGCGGGTTGTACATGTGGGCGCGGTGCCAGTCATCGCTGTATCGGCCGCCGACGCGGGCCAGATCGGGACCGGTGCGCTTGGAGCCCCACAGGAAGTTGTGGTCGTAGACAGACTCGCCGGCCACGCTGTAGTGGCCATAGCGCTCGGTCTCGGCGCGGAACGGACGAATCATCTGCGAGTGACAGCCCACACAGCCCTCGCGGCGATAGATATCGCGACCTTCCAGCTCCAGGGCGGAGAGCGGGCGCAGCCCGTCTACCGGCTCCGTGGTCTGTTTCTGGAAGAACAGCGGCACGACCTCGGCAAGGCCGCCGAAGCTGATAGCCACCAGGATCAGCACGGCGAGCAGGCCGACGTTCTTTTCGATGATCTCGTGTTTCATTGGTGTCGGTATCCCCGGTTGCTCAGGCGGTCTGCGGAAGCGGCTGGCGAGCGTCTTCACTGCGATTGACGGTCATGTAGACGTTGTAGGCCATGATCAGCATGCCCGTGACCCAGCACAGGCCGCCGATCAGGCGCACAATGTAGCCGGGACCGCTGGCCTCGACGGACTCGATGAAGGTGTACATCAGGGTGCCGTCGGCGTTGATGGCGCGCCACATCAGGCCCTGCAGGATACCGTTGACCCACATGGAGGCGATGTAGAGCACGGTGCCGATGGTCGCCAGCCAGAAGTGGATTCCGATCATGCTCACGGAGTACATCTCGGTGCGGCCGAACAGGCGCGGAATCAGGTGGTACATGGACCCGACGGTGATCATCGCCACCCAGCCCAGGGCGCCGGAGTGGACGTGGCCGATGGTCCAGTCTGTGTAGTGGGACAGCGCGTTGACTGTCTTGATCGCCATCATCGGACCCTCGAAGGTGGACATGCCGTAGAAGGAGAGGGCCACCACCAGGAAACGCAGGGTCGGATCGGTGCGCAGCTTATGCCAGGCGCCGGAGAGGGTCATCATGCCGTTGATCATGCCACCCCAGGAGGGCGCCAGCAGGATGATCGACATGACCATGCCCAGGGACTGGGCCCAGTTGGGCAGGGCGGTGTAGTGCAGATGGTGCGGACCGGCCCACATGTAGACCATGATCAGCGACCAGAAGTGTACGATGGAGAGACGGTAGGAGTAGACCGGGCGCTCGGCCTGCTTGGGTACGAAGTAGTACATCATCCCCAGGAAGCCGGCGGTCAGGAAGAAGCCCACCGCGTTGTGCCCGTACCACCACTGCACCATGGCGTCGATGGCGCCGGCGTAGACGGAGACAGAATACATGGCGGTGACCGGAATGGCGGCATTGTTGACGATATGCAGCACCGCAACGGTCAAGATGAAGGCGGCGAAGAACCAGTTGGCCACGTAGATATGGGAGGTCGTGCGCTGCTTGATCGTCATCAGGAAGACGATGGCATAGCTGACCCACACCACGGCGATCAGGATATTGATCGGCCACTCCAGTTCGGCGTACTCCTTGGTGGTGGTGTAGCCCAGCGGCAGGGTGATGACTGCCGAGAGGATCACCGCCTGCCAGCCCCAGAAGGTAAAGGCGGCCAGTTTGTCGGACCAAATACGGGTCTGACAGGTCCGCTGAACCACGTAGTAGGAGGTGGCAAACAGCGCGGAACCCCCGAATGCAAAGATGACGGCGTTGGTGTGCAGCGGCCGCAGGCGACCGAAGCTTGTCCAGGGTAGATCGAGATTGAGTTGCGGCCATACCAGTTGTGCGGCGAGGATGACACCGAGGAGCATGCCCACGATGCCCCACACCACTGTCATGATCGCAAACTGCCGAACTACCTTGTAGTTGTAGGTCGGGTGTTCAATTGCTGTGCTCATGTCAGGTTCCCATCGAACGCGGTAGCGGGTTGAAGCTGCGTCAGTTTGCCACGGACCCAGCGCCCCGAGGATGATGCAGGTCAAGACGTAATGGAGTGTATCGCAGCCCGTCCCAATCCTGAACACGCCAATCGGTGTAGTCGGAGAACTCACGAGGAGATCCCTTGTCATATTACGCCGCTCAGGATTATGAGCCCATTACCCCGGCCCTGTGTCGCGAACGTCTGGCGGCCGGCCAGCTAGGTCGCTGGTGGCTGCCTGACGGCCCCCTGGAAGTCCGCGGCGAGGCCCGCGAGGGCCGACTGCTGATGGTCCATGGCGCGGGTTCCGGTCAGGATTCCACATTTCTGGAGGGATGTCGCGATGCTCTGGCCGAGCACGGTGTCCAGACACTGGCTATCGAGTTCGCCTACATGCAGCAGATGCGCCGAGAGGCGCGGCGTCGGCCACCGCCTCGCATCGATCGTCTGGTCGAGGAACTGAAGCGTTGGTGCGACACTCTGACGCATTCTTCACTGCCGCCGCTGTGGCTCGGCGGCAAGTCCATGGGAGGGCGAGTGGCGAGCCTGCTGGCGGCTCGCGACGACGCTGCCGGCCTGATCCTGTGCGGCTATCCCTTTCATCCGCCGGGCAAGCCGGACTCTCTGCGTCTCTCCCACTGGCCGTTGATCGCCTGCCCAACCCTGGTGGTTCAGGGCAGCCGCGACCTCTTCGGCAGCCGGGAGGAGATTGCCGGCTATGACCTGGGGGGTGCTCGCGTTCATCTTCTCGAGGATGGCGATCATGACTGGCGTCCGCGTCGCGCCAGCGGGCGCACCCAGGCGTCGCTGATCGATGAGGCGGCCGAGGTCATCGCTGCCTTCATGGCCGAGCACGCCTGAGCGTTCGGGCCAATGGCAAGTCGATGAAATACGGGCGGAATGGCGCCCAGGGTCATGTCGGGCAAAAAGCGTTGACATTGACCTCGTCCCCTGTAGAATTCAGCGCCACGTGTCCAGGGGTGGTTAGCTCAGCTGGGAGAGCACCAGCCTTACAAGCTGGGGGTCACAGGTTCGAACCCTGTACCACCCACCACTGCTCAAGAGCAGTGCCTGATCACGAGAAGCACGCAGCGGACCGGTAGTTCAGTTGGTTAGAATGCCGGCCTGTCACGCCGGAGGTCGCGGGTTCGAGTCCCGTCCG
>PWEV01000076.1 GCA_003553625.1 Halomonas sp. | reverse complement strand
TCCCCCTCCGCCAGGTGCGTCACCTACCGGCCGGGGCGGCCGACGAGCTTTCCAGCTGCGCCGAGGATGTCAGCAACCCGCGCCTCAAGGCGGCGCTCCAGCGCCTCGCCGCCCACGCCGAGCGCGAGCTGTAGGCGGACGAATCGGGATGGCGCGCGCCGCCAAGACAAACAGACCCCGCAGCAGGGCTGCAGGGTCTGTGGCTGTTTCAGGCTCGAGACGTGTCGTGAAGGCCTGGCGCGACGTCGAATTCAGGCCATGGCCGGCGCGGCGTAGGAGATGGGCGCCGCCGCCGCTTCCCCCTCGAAGGTAACGATCTCGAAGGCCTCCGGCTGGGCAAGCAGGGCACGGCAGAGCTGGTTGTTGAGGGCGTGACCCGACTTCACCCCGCGGAACTCGCCGATCAGGCTGTGGCCAAGCTGGTACAGATCGCCGATGGCGTCGAGCACCTTGTGCTTGACGAACTCGTCGTCGTACCGCAGGCCGCCCTCGTTGACGATACGGTAGTCGTCCACCACGATGGCGTTATCCAGGCTTCCGCCCAGCGCCAGGTTGTTGGAGCGCAGATATTCCAGATCACGCATGAAACCGAAGGTGCGGGCTCGGGAGACCTCCTTGACGAAGGAGGTAGTGGAAAAATCCACCATGGCGGTCTGGGACTGCTCCTCGAATGCCGGATGGTCGAAATCGATGGAGAAAGCGACCTTGAAGCCTTGATGGGGCCGGAAAGTGGCTTCCTTGTCACCGTCACGCACCGTGATCTCACGCTTGATACGAATGAATTTCTTGGGTGCGTTCTGCTCGCTGATCCCCGCAGACTGGATCAGGAACACGAAGGGACCGGCACTGCCATCCATGATCGGCACCTCGGCGGCGCTGAGGTCGACGTAGGCATTGTCGATACCGAGACCTGCGAACGCCGACATCAGATGCTCGACGGTCGCCACCTTGGCGCCACCGGCGGAGAGCGCCGTGCAAAGGGTGGTATCGGTGACGTTGTCGGCCTGCGCCGGGATCCGCACCTCGGGTTCCAGATCAGTGCGCACAAAGACGATACCGCTATCCACGGGCGCCGGTCGCAGGGTCATGTAGACCTTCTTGCCGGAATGCAGGCCGACGCCGGTGGCGCGGATGACGTTTTTCAGAGTGCGTTGTCTGATCATGAGCGGAAACCAGGCTGTTGTCGGGTTATCAAACACTGTTCACTATAACACCGAACGGGCATTTCAACCAAGAATCCTCGACCAACACGCCCTGTGTTCGAGATAGTGCGACTCAATCGGCCTGGCGACGCAGGAAGGCCGGAATATCGAGATAGTCATCGAGTTCCTGGGAACGGCGCTTCTCTCCACGCGGCTTCGCCGCCTCCTCGGGTTCGACGCTGCGCGCTGCGGCCGGCTGACGCATCGCTGCGGCCGGAGACGCCTGGCGCTTGCGATACTCGGACCCGGCCTCGCTGCGCTTGGCAGGCTCGCGACCCGTCGCCTTCTGCTGCTGACGGCCATCGAGACCGGCAGCCACCACGGTGACACGCAGTTCGTCGGTCATCTCCATATCGATGGAGGTGCCCACCACGATGGTGGCGTCCTGGGAGGCGAACTCCTGGACGGTGGCGCCCACGTCATTGAACTCGCCGATGGAGAGATCCGGGCCAGCGGTGATGTTGACCAGGATGCCGCGTGCACCATGCAGATCGATATCTTCGAGCAGCGGACTCCTGATCGCCTTCTCGGCGGCTTCGCGGGCGCGATTCTCTCCGGTAGCGCCGCCGGTACCCATCATCGCCATGCCCATCTCGGACATCACGGTACGCACGTCGGCGAAGTCGACGTTGATGATACCGGGGCTGGTGATGAGCTCGGCGATGCCCTGGACGGCGCCCAGCAGCACGTCATTGGCGGCGCTGAAGGCGGTCAACAGGCTGGCGCTCTTGCCCAGCACCGAGAGCAGTTTCTCGTTGGGAATGGTAATCAGCGAATCGACGTGCTCGGAAAGCTCTCGCATGCCCTCCTCGGCGGCACGCATGCGCTTGGGGCCCTCGAAGGGGAAAGGGCGAGTGACCACCGCCACGGTGAGGATGCCCAGTTCCTTGGCGACCTGAGCCACCACCGGGGCACCGCCGGTACCGGTGCCGCCGCCCATGCCCGCGGTGATGAACACCATGTCGGCGCCATGGAGCAGTTCAGCGATGCGTTCGCGGTCTTCCATGGCCGCCTGTCGGCCCACCTCGGGGTTGGCACCGGCACCGAGCCCCTTGGTGATCTCGCTGCCGAGTTGCAGCACGGTCTTGGCGGACACTCGCTTGAGCGCCTGAGCATCCGTGTTGAGGCAGATGAACTCAACGCCTTCGATATTGCTTTCGACCATGTGATTGACGGCGTTACCGCCGCCGCCGCCGACACCGATCACCTTGATGACCGCGCTGCTTGAGGGTGCGCTATCTACCAGTTCGAACATTTGCCCCGTCTCCTGGATCGCTACCGCGACCCTGTCAGAAATTTCCTTTCAACCAGCCCTTGAGCCTTGCCAGCGCTGGCATGCCTTCCTTCAAGCCGCGCCGGCCGGCGTCCTCACGCCGCGCCTGGACCGATATCACGCTGCCCTGTGTCTGTCGACCATGCCCCTGGCGGGTTTCCTTTAGAGCGTAATGTAGCAAACCGACTCCGGTCGAATAAATCGGGTTGCGCACCACATCGGCGAGCCCGCGCACATTCTGTGGACAGGCGATACGCACCGGCATGTGGAAGATTTCCTCGGCCAACTCCACCACGCCTTCCATGCGCGAGGTGCCGCCCGTCAGTACCACGCCGGCGGCGACCAGATCCTCGTAGCCGCTGCGTCGAAGTTCGTCGCGCACCAGAGTAAAGAGCTCTTCGTAGCGCGGCTCTACCACTTCGGCCAGGGCCTGTCGGGAGAGGTCCCGGGCCGGCCGATCACCGACGCTGGGCACCTTGATCAGTTCATCACTGGCGGCAAGCTGAGTCAGCGCGCAGGCATACTTGACCTTGATTTCCTCGGCATGCTGAGTCGGCGTGCGCAGTGCCATAGCAATGTCGTTGGTGACCTGATCCCCGGCGATGGGGATCACGGAGGTGTGACGGATGGCCCCCTCGGTAAACACGGCAATATCAGTAGTACCGCCCCCGATGTCCACCATGCAGACGCCCAGTTCTCGCTCATCTTCGGTGAGCACCGCCATGCTCGAGGCGAGCTGTTCGAGAATGATCGCGTCGACCTCCAGCCCACAGCGACGCACGCATTTCTCGATGTTCTGCACGGCGTTCATTGCGGCAGTCACCAGGTGCACCCTGGCCTCGAGGCGAACCCCCGACATTCCCAGCGGCTCGCGTATGCCGCCCTGGGTGTCGATGGAGAACTCCTGGGGAAGAACGTGAAGGACCCTCTGCCCCTCGGAAATGGCCCGGGCGCGAGCAGAATCGATGACGCGATCAATGTCGGAGGGAGTGACCTCGCGATCCTTGATCGCCACCACACCATCGGAATTCATCGAGCTGATATGGCTGCCGGCTACGCCGACATAGACCGAGTGAATGTCGCAGCCGGCCATAAGTTCGGCCTCTTCCACGGCGCGCTGGATGGACAGCACCGTGGATTCGATGTTGATCACCACCCCTTTCTTCATGCCGCGAGAAGGGTGCGAGCCGATACCTGCGATCTCGATGCCGCCATCATCGGTGGGCTGCCCCACGATCGCCACGACCTTGGACGTTCCGATATCCAGCCCGACTACCATATTGGACGCGTTGGAAGGACCTGCCATGAGTCGGGAACTCTCCTCAAGCCTGGCCCGCATTCAGGGGCCTGCTTCATATAAAATTAGCCTGGACCCAATTATAGGAACAACTGGAGGTTATCCTCCACCCCGGCAAGCAAATCACCTTTCACGATACGGCGATTTTGCGGGAAAAGAAACAGGCGCATGCCGTTGGGCATGCGCCTTTCGCCAGAAAAAGGGATCAGCCCTCCTCTGCCCCCTCACCTTCTGCCGGGTCGATTTCTCCGTGCCAGGCAACGGCGACGCCGTTGGGGTATCGCAGGTCGATGTAGCGGATATGCGACGACTGCGAGCCCAGCTGTCGCTGCCAGGCTGCGGACAACCTTCCCAGCCGCGCTTCGCGGTCATTTCGACCGAGCATGACCCAGACGCCGTCATCGAGCTGAAAGCGCCAGGCACCGCGGGGTTCGAGACGCAGCTGTGAGAGCTCGAGGCCCATGGCCCCGAAGCGGGTGGCCAGGCGCTCATGATAGGCCAGCACTTCGGCACCGCTGCCAGCGGGACCCGCGAGGTCCGGCAAGTCGCCGGGAGGCGACACCGGGCCGAAAGCAAAGGGCTCGCCCGCGGGATTGAGAAGGTAGTCATCGTTCCAGCGCGCCACCGGCATCTGCTCCACCAGTTCGAAGACCAACGCATTGGGCCACTCGCGGGTAACACTCACCTCATGGATCCAGTCGATGCTCAGCACATCCTCTCGCAGTTCGGCCACGTTAACCGACAGCCAGGTACGGCCGCGAATCAGCGGCGCCAGCTGATCGCGCAGGTAGTCGGCATTGACATGGGTGAAGTCGCCGGCGATGGAGACCCTCTCGATGGGCCGGTCTAGCCACAGCCACAGGGCTCGTCCGCCGGCACCGAACAGCACCAGCAGCAGCAGCACCCCGAGCAGCCCTCCGCGACGCGTCATGCCCGCTGCACCTCCAGGGTGGTGGCGAGGATACGCAGCACCAGGGCCTCGAAGTCGATGCCGGCGTGGGCTGCCGACTGAGGCACCAGGCTATGATCGGTCATGCCCGGCGAGGTGTTGACCTCGATCAGCCAGAAGTGACCCTGGGCATCGCGCATCACGTCGACCCGGCCCCACCCCTCGGCGCCGATCGCTTCGAAGGCACGCCGGCAGAGCTCACCGAGTTCGGCCTCCTCGGCATCGCTGAGGCCGCAGGGCAGGTGGTAACGCGTCTCATCGGAGAGGTACTTGGCCTCGTAGTCATAGAAGCCCCCGGGCACCTCGACGCGAATGGCGGGCAACACCACGTCGCCCAGGAGAGACACCGTGAATTCGTCGCCCTCGATAAAGCGCTCGGCCATTACCCGGGCATCGAAGCGAGCCGCCTCGCGATAGGCCGACGCCAGGGCCTCGGCACTCTCGACGATGCTGATCCCCAGGGTCGAGCCCTCATGAACCGGTTTGACGATCAGCGGCAGGCCCAGACGCACCACCACCGCCGCCCAGTCGGCATCCGCCTCGAGCATGACCGACTCTGGCGTGGGCAGGCACAGGGCCTGCCACACCAGCTTGGTACGCTGCTTGTCCATGCCCAGCGCCGACGCCAGCACGCCGCTGCCGGTGTAGGGGATGCCGAGCAGTTCCAGCGCCCCCTGCAGGGTGCCGTCCTCGCCGCCGCGGCCGTGCAGGGCGATAAAGACACGATCGGGGTTCAGGGCTTCGAGCCCCACCAGACCACCCTCGGCGGGATCATAGCCAATAGCGTCCACACCGGCGCGCTGCAGGGCCGCCAGCACCGCCGCGCCGCTCTTCAGGGAAACTTCCCGCTCGGCGGAGCTGCCGCCGTAGATCACGGCCACGCGTCCCAGGTCGCTCACCAGGCTCATAGGGTCACCTCGTCGAGGACCAGGGCCGCCTCGGTCAGGGCCAGGGAGATCCCGCCCACGTCACCGGCGCCCTGGGTGATCAGGATGTCACCGGGGCGCAGCACCCTGGCGAGCAGGCCGGGCAGCTCCCCCTTCTCCTGGACGAAGAGGGGGTCCACCTCGCCGCGCTGGCGGATAGAGCCGGCGAGGGTGCGCCCCTCGGCGCCGGGGATCATCGCCTCGCCGGCGCTGTAGACATCCAGCAGCAGGAGAGTATCGACACCGGAGAGTACGCGCACGAAATCCTCGTAGAGATCACGGGTGCGGGTGTATCGATGGGGCTGGTAGAGCATCACCAGCCGCCGCTCGGGCCAGCCGGCGCGCACCGCCCGAATCACCATCTCCACCTCCCGAGGGTGGTGGCCATAATCATCCACCAGCATTACCTCGCCCTCCCCCCCAGGCGCAGGGAAGTCCCCCTGCACCTGAAAGCGGCGCCCCACTCCCTGAAAACCTGCCAGTCCGCGCAGGATGGCATCGTCCGCCACCCCCGCATCGCTGGCCACGGCGATGGCCGCCATGGCGTTCAGGGCGTTGTGGCGCCCGGGCATGGCCAGCCGGACCGCGAGCGGCGCCAGGCCGCCGGGGCGATGGGCGGTGAAGCGGATCTCGCCGGCCTGCTGCAGGAAATCGGCGATGCGGTAGTCGGCGTCATCGCTGAAGCCATAGGTGATGAACTGGCGATGCACCCGATCCAGCAGGCTACGCATGTTGTCGTCATCGATGCAGAGGATCGCCAGGCCGTAGAACGGCAAGTTGTGCAGAAACTCGAGAAAGGTGGCCTTGAGCCTCTCGAAATCGCCGCCGTAGGTGGCCATGTGGTCGGCATCGATGTTGGTGACAATGGAGACCATGGGCTGCAGGTGGAGAAAGGAGGCGTCGGACTCGTCGGCCTCGGCGACCAGATAGTCGCCCTCCCCCAGCCGCGCATTGGCCCCGGCGCTGGTCAGCCGGCCGCCGATCACGAAGGTAGGATCGAGCCCACCCTCGCCGAGCAGCGTGGCGGTCAGGCTGGTGGTAGTGGTCTTGCCATGCGTGCCTGCCACGGCAATGCCGTGGCGGAATCGCATCAGCTCGGCGAGCATTTCGGCCCGGCGCACCACCGGCACCCGGTGATCATGGGCCCAGCGGATCTCCGGGTTGGCGTCATCCACCGCGGTGGAGACCACCAGCACATCGGCGCCTGCCACGTTGCCCTCGCTGTGTCCGATGGCCACTTCGATGCCACATTGACGCAGCCGCGCCACCACCGGCGACTCGCGCAGGTCGCTGCCGCTGACGGTATAGCCCTGATTGGTCAGGACCTCGGCGATGCCGCACATGCCGGCGCCGCCGATGCCCACGAAATGAATATGCCGAATGCGTCGCATGCCCAGCCCACGACCGTTGCTCATCGGCAGGGATTGGCCGGGAACCGGCCGTGTTGTGCTATCGCTCAAAACCTGTCTCCATGCAGCCGGCCACCAGGCGCTCGACGGCGTCGAGGTACGCGCAGGCTCGCGCTCGCGCGGCCATGGTGGCGAGAGTGTCGGGGTCGAGCAGCGCCGCCAGCCGATCGGCTAGCGTCGCCGCGCTGAGTTCTGGCTGGGGCAGCAGTTCGGCGGCCCCCTGCTCCACCAGCGCCGAGGCGTTGGCGGTCTGGTGGTCATCCACCGCGAAGGGGAAAGGCACGAACAGCGCCGGTCGGGCCGCCGCGGCGAGCTCCGCCACGGTCAGCGCGCCGGCCCGGCATACCACCAGGTCGGCCCAGCCATAGGCCTCGGCCATGTCATCGATGAAGGGGGTCACCTCGGCGCTCACGGCCCGCTCGACGTAGGCCTGACGGGTAGCGACATCCTTGTCGCGCCCCGCCTGATGGCGCACCTCGGGGCGCGCAACCTCGGGGAGTCGCGCCAACGCCTCGGGAAGACGCTCGTTGAGCACCTGGGCCCCCAGCGAACCCCCCACCACGAGCAGACGCAGGCGCCTGCCGCGCATGGCCTCGGCCTCAGGGGGCGTCTCCCCCAGGGCGGCAATCTCCTGGCGAACCGGGTTGCCGATCACCTCCCCGCGTTCACCAAAGGCCTGGGGGAATGCCGCATAGACGCGCCGAGCCAGCCGCGACAGGATCCTGTTGGTCAAACCGGCCACGGCATTCTGCTCGTGAATTACCAGCGGGCGGCGCGCCAGCCAGGCGGCCAGGCCCCCGGGGCCACTGGCGAATCCGCCGAGTCCCACCACCAGCTGGGGATCGAAGGTGCGAATCACCCGCCAAGCCTGCCAAACGGCCCGGGTCAGGTTGATCGGTGCCAGCAGCCAGCCGGCCGCGCCATTTCCCCGCAGCCCGGCCACGGCGATGCGGTGCAGAGGAAACTTCGCCTCCGGCACCAGACGATTCTCGATGCCGCGAGGGCTGCCCAGCCAGGCCACCTCCACTCCCTCGGCGGCCAGTCCGCGGGCCAGGGAGAGGGCCGGAATGACGTGACCACCCGTGCCCCCGGCCATGATCAGGGCGCGACGTCCGGGTCGCTTGCTCACTTGATGACTCCTTGTCGTTCAGGTTGTCGTTGAGCTTCTCGTTGAGCTTCTCGTTGAGAGAGTGGCTGAGGCGGTGGAGCCGAGGGTGGCACCGAGGCGTCATGGCGCTGGTCGGCACGCGGCGCCGCGGGGCTCGCCCGGCGCCGGGCCTGGCGGGTCTCGATATCGGCGCGCAACAGCAGCGCCATCATCACCGAGCTGACCAGCAGGCTGGACCCTCCGTAACTGAGCAGCGGCAGGGTCAGCCCCTTGGTGGGCAGCATACCGCTACTTACGGCAATATTGATGAAGGCCTGGGCGCCCACGACCAGGGCGATACCATAGCTGAGGTAGGCGGCGAAGGGCTGCCGGGCCAGTTCCGCGCGACGCCCAACCGCCATGGCCCGCCAGATCAGCAGGGCGAAGAGACCCACCACTCCCACGGCACCAAACAGGCCGAGCTCCTCGGCCAGCACTGCGAAAACGAAGTCGGTATGGGCCTCGGGCAGGTAGAAGAGCTTCTGCACGCTGTTGCCGAGCCCCATGCCCAGCCAGCTACCCCGACCGAAGGCGATCAGCGCCTGGGTCAGCTGATAACCGCTGGCGAACTGGTCCGCCCAGGGATCGGCGAAGCTGGTCAGACGCGCCAGACGGTAGGGCTCGGCCACGGCCAGGAACGCACCACCCGCCGCCACCACCAGCGCCAGCAGCAGGAAACGCCCCCAGGGGGCCCCGGCCATCAGCAGCATGCCCATCACACAGGCGGTCATGACCACCACGGCGCCGTAGTCGGGCTCCAGGATCAGCAGCACTCCGATGACAGCGAGCACCAGCAGCGGCCGCAGGAAGGCGCCCCACTGTCGACGCACCTGGGGCAGGAAGCGCTCCAGGTAGCCGGCCATGTAGGCGATCAGGCACAGCTTGGCGACCTCCGAGGCCTGGAGATTGAAGGGCACCCCGGGGATCGAGATCCAGCGCTTGCTGCCGTTGATCTCGCGCCCCACCAGCAGCACCAGCACCAGCAGCCCGATGCCCACCAGCAGCAGCAGCGGGCCGTTGACCTTCCACCAGACCAGAGGGATGCGCAGCACGAGGGCCGCCGCGATCAGCGCCGCGACCAGGAAGATGCCGTGGCGGGTGCTGAAGTACCAGGGGTTGCCGGTGAGACTCGCCGCCACCTCCGAGGATGCCGAGGTCACCATCACCCAGCCGATCAGCATCAGCGAAAGCGTCGCCATCACCAGCCAGCCGTCGAAGGGTTGATCCCGAGTGGAGAGCCGCTCCCGGAGTCGGCTCAAGCGCGATAGCCACTTCATGCGCCGACCTCCGCCAGGTGGCGGCGCACCCAGCGCCGGAACACCTCGCCGCGCTCCTGGTAGTTGGCAAACTGATCGAGACTGGCGCAGGCCGGCGAGAGCAGCACGCAGTCGCCGGGCTCGGCGATCTTGGCGGCTTGGATCATGGCGGCCGGCAGCTCCTCGACCACGGTGACGGGCAGCCGACCGCGCAGAGCCCGCTCCAGCCGCTCGGCGTCAAGGCCGAAGAGTATCGCTTCGCGGCCGAAACGCCCCAGTGGGTCGGCCAGGGGGGTAAAATCCGCCCCCTTCCCGACCCCGCCGGCCAACAGAATAAGTTTACCCTCGAGGGTCGGTCCCAGCCCGGCGATGGCGGCCAGGGTGGCCCCCACGTTGGTGCCCTTGGAGTCGTTGATCCAGCGCACGCCGCCGGCCTCGGCCACCAGTTCGCCGCGGTGGGGCAGCCCCGGGAAGCGGCGCAGCACGCGGCACATCGCCTCCAGCGGCAGCTCCAACCGATGTCCCATGGCCAGCGCCGCCAGGGCGTTGGCCTGGTTATGGCGCCCGGCCAGTCGCACGTCGGCGGCGGGCATCAGGGGACTCTCCCCGTGCATCAGCCAGTCACTGCCGTGGTAACGGCCGATGCCCCACTCGCCGGCCTGAGGGGGGCGCGTGGTAAAGCTGTCCTGGGCCGGCAGCCTTGCCTCGGGCCAGGTGTTGGCGTCATCGGCGTTGACCACGCCGTGGCGGGCACCGCGAAAGATACCGAGCTTGGCAGCGCGGTAGCCGGCCATGCCGCCATGCCGATCCAGGTGGTCCTCGGAGAGATTGAGGAATGCCACGGTCTCGGCCCCCAGCCGAGGCGTGGTCTCGAGCTGAAAACTGGAAAGCTCCAGCACATAGAAGTCGGCGTCGGGCTCATCGGCCAGCAGGTCCAGGGCCGGGGTGCCCAGGTTGCCCCCCACCGCCACCCGGCGACCGGCCTCGATGGCCATCTCCCCGACCAGGGTGGTCACGGTGGACTTGGCGTTGGAGCCGGTGATGGCGGCGATGGGTGCCCTGGCCGAGCGCACGAACAGCGCGATCTCGCCCACCAACAGCGGTTCACCGGTGGCCTCGCGTACCCGACCGGACAGCTCGGCCAACCCCGGGGTCTGCGGATCGACCCCCGGGCTCACTACCACCTCTTCCACCTCGGCGAGATCGAGACCGGTGAGCGGGCCGCAGTGGATCACGACCCCGGGATGGGCGGCGTGGAAATCGTCCATTCCCGGCGGCACGGCGCGGGTGTCGGCCACCATGTAGGGCACTCGCTGGCGCTCCAGATGGCGGCAGATGGCGCGGCCGGAGATCCCGAGTCCGACCACCAGAGTGACACCTGTCGGCACCTTGACCATATCCTGCTCCTTGACCGCGTGAGAGCCTTCGCTCAGCGCACCTTGAGAGTGGCCAGGCCGATCAGCACCAGCACCACGGTGATGATCCAGAAGCGAACGATGACCCGCGGCTCCGGCCAGCCCTTCAACTCATAGTGGTGGTGCAGCGGCGCCATGCGAAAGATACGCCGGCCGGTAAGCTTGTAGGAGCCCACCTGCAGGATCACCGAAACGGTCTCCATGACGAAGATGCCCCCCATGATGAACAGCACGATTTCCTGGCGCACTATCACCGCCACCACGCCCAGCGCGGCGCCCAGCGCCAGCGCCCCGACGTCGCCCATGAACACCTGGGCCGGGTAGGTATTGAACCACAGGAAGCCCAGCCCCGCGCCGGCGATGGTGGCGCAGAATACCGCCAGCTCGCCGGCCCCGGGAATGAAGGGAATCTGCAGGTAGTTGGCGAACACGGTATTGCCGCTGGCGTAGGCAAACACCGCCAGGCCCATGGCCACCAGCACGGTGGGCATGATGGCCAGGCCATCCAGGCCGTCGGTGAGGTTCACCGCGTTGGAGCTGCCGACGATCACGAAGTAGGTCAGCACGATGAAGAACACACCCATCGGCAGCACCACGTCCTTGAACAGCGGCACGATGAGGCTGGTCTCCACCGGCGAGGCCGCGGTGGCGTAGAGCAGCACCGCGGCGGCCAGGCCGACCACCGACTGCCACAGGTACTTCCAGCGCGCCGGCAGGCCGCGGGGATTCTTCTCCACCACCTTGCGGTAGTCGTCCACCCAGCCGATGGCGCCGAAGCCGAGGGTCACGCCCAGCACGATCCACACGTAGTGATTGGCGAGATCGCCCCACAGCAGGGTGCTGACGGCGATGGCCATCAGGATCATGGCACCGCCCATGGTGGGCGTGCCCGCCTTGGAGAGATGGGACTGGGGGCCATCATCGCGCACCGCCTGGCCGATCTGACGTTCGACCAGCCGGCGGATCATCACCGGACCCAGCCACAGGCAGAGCACCAGGGCGGTGATGGTACCCAGAATCATGCGCAGGGTCAGATAGATGAAGACATTGAAGGCGCTGAAGTATTGCGCCAGAAACTCAGCCAGATAGAGCAGCATGTATTGCGTTCACCTTGATCGATCCTGGCGCAATGCCGTCACCACCTGCTCCATGGCGGCACTGCGCGATCCCTTTACCAGCACGCTGGCGCCGGGAGGAAGATGGTCGAGGGCGTGACGCACCAGCGCCTCGCGCTCCTGGAAGTGGCACCCGCCTGCGCCGAAGGCGCGGGAGGCAGCGCGAGCCGCCTCGCCACAGGTGCCGAGGAAATCAATTCCCAGTTTCCGTGCGTGATCTCCGATCTCGGCATGCAGCCGGTCGGAGGCCTCCCCCAGCTCCCCCATGGCGCCCAGCAGGCACCAGTGGGGGCCCGGCAGCGTGACCAGGAGGTCGAGCGCTGCCTTCACCGCGCCGGGATTGGCGTTATAGGTATCATCCAGCAGTCGCGCGCCGTTGATGCCCTCCGTGACCGATAGCCGTCCGGCCATGGGCGCCACCTCCCCCAGACCTGCCACCACGTCCCCCGGGGCCAGGCCCAGGGCCAGGGCGGCGGCGGCGGCGGCCAACGCGTTGGTCACGTTGTGGCGCCCGAGCAGGCCTAACTGCACTCGTCCCAGTTCGGCACCGTCCGCGACAAGCGTGAAAGCATAGCGTCCCAGGGCATCGCAGGCCAGCGCACTGGCGGTGACCCGTGCCCGGGGGTCGAGGCCGAAGTCGCGTACCTCGCGGGGGGCGGCGAGGCGCGCCCAGGTGGCGAAGTAAGCGTCGTCGCGGTTGAGAACCGCCACGCCGTCGACCGGCAACCCGGCGAGGATCTCCGCCTTGGCCTGGGCAATGCGCCCCATGCCGCCGAACTCGCCGACGTGGGCACCGGTGACGTTGGTGATCACCGCAACCTCGGGCTCGGCCAGCACGCTGGTCCAGGCGATCTCCCCCAGGTGGTTGGCACCGAGCTCGACGACCGCCTGGCGGTGCGCATCGGTGAGCTCGAGCAGGGTCAGCGGTGCGCCAAAATCGTTATTGAGGTTGCCGCGGGTGGCAAGCGTCGCCCCGCGCCGCGACAGCAAGCAGGCCAGCAGCTCCTTGACGGTGGTCTTGCCGCTGTTGCCGGTCACTGCCACCAGCGGGCCGCCCCAGGCACGGCGACGGGCGCGCCCCAGCAGCCCAAGGGCCAGTCGGGTATCGGCCACCTCGAGCTGGGCCAGGCCTTCGGCCACGGCGCCTCTGTCGGCCATGGCGCCTGCCTCGACCACGGCGGCCACGGCACCGGCCTCCCGGGCCTGATCGAGGAAGTCATGGGCATCGAAACGCTCCCCTCTGAGCGCCACGAAGAGGCTACCCGGCGTCAGCCGGCGAGTATCGGTGACGATATCGCCGACGGGAAGGTCCCGGGCCGGGGCGGGAAGCCCCAGCGCCTCGGCCACCTCGGCCAGGGTGGTCAACCCGCAGCGGCTCATGACAAGCCCTCCCCCGCGTCCCCGTTACCGCTCCCCCCGCGGCGGGCGGCCAGCGCACGCTCGGCCTCCGCCAGATCGGAAAACGGGTAACGCACGCCGGCGATCTCCTGATAGGTCTCGTGTCCCTTGCCGGCGATCAGCACGACATCCTCGGCGTCGGCCTCCGCCAGAACCCGGGCGATGGCCTCGCTGCGACCGTCGATCTCCAGGGCCTTCGCCCGCGCCGTACTCGTGAGACCGTCCAGCACCTGGGCGCGAATCGTGGCTGGCGCCTCGCTCCGGGGATTGTCATCGGTGACCACCAGGCGGTCGGCGTGGCGGTCGGCGGCGGCGGCCATCAGCGAGCGTTTGCCGGGGTCGCGATCGCCGCCGCAGCCGAACAGGCACCATAGCTGCCCGTCCACCGGCAGATGATCGCGAAGGGCGGCCAGGGCGTTGTCCAGAGCATCCGGGGTGTGGGCATAGTCGATGACCACGCTGGGTGCGCCGGGGCGCACCAGGGCCTCCATGCGGCCCGGCACCGGGGCGAGCCCCGCGGCGGCGTCGAACAGCTCGCCGATGTCGTGCCCCAGCCCATAGAGGGTGGTCATGGCCAGCAGCACGTTATCGAGGTTGAAACCGCCGAGCAGCGACGTCTCCAGCACCCGTTCGCCCTCGGGGGTGGCCACCAGCGCCCGCTGCCCCGCGGCATGGGGATGCCGATCGACCACCCGAAAGGTCACCGCCTCATCCTGCCCGGCGGCCAGCACCCGCACGCCGTCGCGCAACCCGGCCAGCATCAGTCTCGCCAGGGGGTCGTCGGCATTGACCACGGCGAGTCTGAGCTCTCCTCGACGAAACAGCTTCGCCTTGGCAGCGGCGTAGGCGGCCATGCTGCCATGGTAGTCCAGGTGGTCCCGGGTCAGGTTGGTGAACACCGCAGCGCTCAGCCGGCAGCCATCCAGGCGGCCCTGTTCCAGGGCATGAGAGGAGACCTCCATGGCCACTCGGCGAACGCCCGCCTCGGCCAGCTCGGCGAGAGCCGCCTGCAGCGCCAGGGGCCCCGGCGTGGTCAGGCCGCCATCGTGCAGCGCCCCTGGCCGCCCATGGCCCAGAGTCCCCACCAGACCGGCCTCGATGCCCAGGGCCTGGCTCAGCGCCGCAATGTAGTGGGTCACCGAACTCTTGCCGTTGGTGCCGGTCACGCCAATCAGCTCAAGGCTGTCGGGCACCGCGAAGAGCTCACGCCCCAGCTCGCCCAGGCGCTCACGCAGGTCGGGCAGCGCCACTACCCGCGGGTCCCGGGGACAGTCACGCCGATCGCCGACATGGCAAAGCACCGCATCGGCTCCGGCCGCCAGGGCCGATGCGATAAAATCGCGGCCGTCGGCAGTCACGCCGGGTACCGCCACGAACAGGCTCCCCGGGCCGGCCTGGCGGCTGTCGGTACACAGCCGCAGCACCTCGCTGGCCGGCGGCGGCAGAGCGGCGGCGGCGGGCCAGAGGCGCTCCAGCGTCTCCACCAGGCGTGATGACGTCACCTGCATGCAGGGCCTCGGGAGTCTCGAGAAACGGGAAGGGTCATGGTCATGATGGGCCTCAGCGACTGCGCAGATCGGGGGGCACGTCGAGCAGACGCAGGGCGCTGCCGACGACGCGAGAGAAGACAGGTGCCGCCACGGCGCCGCCAAAATAGCTGTCACCGCGGGGATGATCGATCATCACCACGGTGACAATGCGCGGGTCGGACACCGGTGCGATGCCGGCAAACAGGCTGCGATAGGCGTCCGGCACATAGCCCCCGGCGCCGGTCTTGCGCACCGTGCCGGACTTGCCGGCCACCCGATAGCCCGGCACCATGGCGCGCCGTGCCCCGGTGGTGGGCTGCACGGACTCCTCCATGACGCGCAGCAGGTCGTGGGCCACGGCGCGATCGATGGCCTGCTCCCCCGGCGGTGGCTCCGGCAGCCTGAGCAGCGAAGGCGGCAGGCGCATGCCGCCATTGGCCAGGGCGGTATAGGCGCTGGCCAGCTGCAGCGCAGAGGTCGACAGGCCATAGCCGTAGGAGAGAGCCGCCCACTGGCTGCTCGACCAGCGCACCGGCGCCGGCAGGGTGCCGGTGGACTCGCCGGGGTAGCCGGTCTCGGGACTCTGACCGAAGCCGACACGGCGATAGAGGTCCGGCACCAGGGGCTCATCGAGCTCCAGCACCAGCTTGGACATGCCGATGTTGGAGGACTTCTCGAGGATGCCGGCCAGGCTCAGCTCGCCGTAGTTACGAATGTCGCGGATGGTGAAGCGGTCGATGCGCATCCAGCCCGGCGAGGTGTCCACCACCACATCGCGGGGAAACTGCCCGCTCTCCATCACCGCCGCCATGGCCAGCGGTTTTACCACCGAGCCGGGCTCGAAGACGTCGACGATGGCCTGGTTGCGCAGGCCACGAGGGTCGAGGCCGGCACGATTGTTGGGGTTGTAGGAGGGCTGGTTGGCCATGGCCAGCACCTCGCCGGTGCGGGCATCCATCATCACCACCACGCCACCGTCGGCGTCGTGCTCGGCCACCGCCGCCTTGAGTTCGCGGTAGGCCATGTACTGCAGGCGCTGATCGATGGACAGCGTCAGCTCGCCACCGGGGCGGGCCTCGCGCAGCACCTCGAGGTCGCGCACCAGGCGCCCGCGGCGGTCCTTGAGCACCCGACGCTGGCCCGGCTCGCCGGCCAGATAGGGCTGATAGGCAAGCTCCAGGCCCTCCTGGCCCACGTCGTCGACGTTGGTGACTCCGAGCAGCTGGGCGGTCACCTCCCCCGCCGGGTAGTAGCGCTTGTACTCGTCCTGGCGGTAGACCCCGGGAATCCGCAGATCCAGAACCCGCTGGGCCGCTTCCGGCGTCAGCTGACGGCGCAGGTACATGAACTCCCGGGAGGCGAAACGTGTCAGGCGCGCATCGAGGTCATCGAGCTCCATGCCCAGGGAGCGCGCCAGCTGCAGGCGCTGGATGGGATCCTCGGGTACGTCCTGGGGATTGGCCCACAGGGTGACCAGCGGCGTGGAGATGGCCAGAGGCTCTCCGTTGCGGTCACTGATCATGCCGCGGTGGGCGGGAATCGAGTCGGTGCGCAGGGTGCGAGCATCCCCCTGCCCCTGCAGGAAGGGGCGATCGACCACGTGGAGGATGACGATACGCCCCACCAGCAGGCCCAGCCCCAGAAGCACGATGGAGAGCATGATGACGTAGCGAAACTTGCCCATGGGGGCCATGGGCGGGGGACGGCGGGGCGAGACGCCGCTGCGGACTTCGGTGCTCATGGCTGGATCACCTCGACCTCATCGACATCGGGCAGGCGCATCTCCAGGCGCTCCATGGCCAGGCGCTCGATGCGAGCCGGCGACGACCAGGCGCTCTCCTCGAGCAGCAGCTGCCCCCACTCGGTCTGCAGCTGCTGCTGTTCGCGCTCGAGCTGCTGCATTCGACCATACTGTTCGCGAGTCAGGTGAGTGGCGGTGATCACCGCCAGGGCGCTGGCCAGACAGGCCACCACCAGCGTCAGAACCACCACCAGCGACAGGCTGGAACGCAGGGCCAGCGGCCACCCGAAACCCGATGTCGACGTTCGTCCCTGTGTCATGTCGCCTACCTCAGTAACGCTTGCGGGCCACTCGCATCACCGCACTGCGGGCCCGGGGATTCTCGTCCACCTCCTCGGGTCCCGCATGTTGGGCCTTGCCCAGCGCCTCCAGACGCCGTTCAATCTCGGCATCGGGAATCGGAATACCCCGCGGCAGATGGGTATCGCCACGAACATGATGACGAATGAAACGCTTGACCCGGCGATCTTCCAGGGAGTGAAAGCTGATCACCACCAGGTGTCCACCGGGGGCAAGCGCCTCCAGGGCGGCCTCCAGAGCGGCGTCGAGCTGCTCCAGCTCGGCATTGACGTGGATGCGCAGCGCCTGGAAGACCCGCGTGGCAGGGTGCTTGTGCTTTTCCCAGGCGGGGTGGGCGGTCTTGACCACTTCGGCCAGGTCCGCGGTACGCTCGAAGGGTTCCTGTGCACGCCGGGAGACGATGGCCCGGGCCAGCCGCCGGGCGTAACGCTCTTCGCCATACTCCTTGAACACCCGGACCAGCTCGGTCTCCCTCGCCCCGGCAATGAAGGCCGCGGCGCTGACTCCCTGGGTGGGATCCATGCGCATGTCCAGGGGTCCGTCACGCAGGAAGCTGAAGCCTCGCTCGGGGTCGTCTAGCTGCGGCGAGGAGACGCCGACATCGAGCAGGATACCGGCCAGTCGGCCGTGCAAACCACGCCGCTCGGCAATCTCGCCCAGGCGAGAAAATTCGGCACGCTCGATGCTGAAGCGAGAGTCTTCGATGGAGGCCGCCTCGGCGATGGCCTCGGGGTCGCGATCGATGGCGAGAAGGCGTCCGGCCGGCGAGAGGCGGGCGAGAATGGCCCGTGAGTGGCCGCCACGACCGAAGGTGCCGTCCAGGTAGACGCCGTCGGCGTCGTGCACCAGGGCCTCCACGGCGCCGTCGAGCAGCACGCTGGCATGGCGGAAGCTCCGCGGAGCTGTATCAGGTGCGGATGACGACATGCGTTTCTCGATCAAGGGCTGAGGTGTCGGCAACGGACCGCACGCTCAGGGATGGCAATCGGGGGGAGCCGGCCGGTAAGCCGGGTTCTGTCGTGGACAGTCATTCCTCTAGGGGTCGCGTCACCACGACCCTCAAGCAACCTACCCGAACCCGACGCGGGCCACGTCATGGGGTTCCTATTTGGTCTTGCTCCGAGTGGGGTTTACCTTGCCACGCACTGTTACCAGGCGCGCGGTGCGCTCTTACCGCACCCTTTCACCCTTACCGGCCTCCCGAAGGAGACGTAGGCGGTCTGCTCTCTGCTGCACTTTCCGTCGGCTCACGCCGCCCAGGCGTTACCTGGCACTCTGCCCTGTGGAGCCCGGACTTTCCTCCCCCGGATTGCTCCGGCGGCGACTGTCTGGCCGACTCCCGCGGCAAGCATACCAGCGCCCCGCGCGCCCCTCAATGGCGGCGCATCACTTCAGCCCGCATCCTTCAGTGCCTGAGCGCGGGCGTACCAGGCCTTCTTGGCCCCGCCCAGGACTCGCGCCGCCACCGCCGCGACCTGCTTGACGCCGACGCCCTCGGCCAGCAGGGCTGCCAGCAGCGCCTCACCCGCCACCACCGCGGCCTCGTCCTCCTCCCGCGGCGCGGCACCGGCCACCATCACCACGAATTCCCCCCGGGACTGGTCGGAGTCGACTTCCATGCGGACGAGAAGCTCGGCGGCCGAACCATCCAGGAAGGTCTCGAAGGTCTTGGTCAGCTCCCGGGCCAGTACCAGCCGGCGCTCGCCCAGCACCGCCGCCATATCGGCCAGGGTGTCGCGGATGCGATGGGGTGACTCGTAGAAGACCAGGGTCTCCTCCCGGGCGGCCAGCGACTCCAGGCGACCGCGGCGGCCCGCTCCCTTGGCGGGAAGAAAGCCCTGAAAGGTGAAGCGGTCGGTGGGCAAGCCTGCCGCCGACAGGGCCGCCACCAGAGCGCAAGCCCCCGGCACCGGCACGATGCGCCGCCCCCGGGCGCGCAGTTCGCGGACCAGCACGAAGCCGGGATCGCTGATCAGTGGCGTACCCGCATCGCTCACCAGGGCGATGGACTCCCCGGCGACCAGCCTGGCGTCGAGCTGCTCGACACGGGCCGCCTCGTTGTGTTCGTGCAGCGAGAGCATCGGTACCGACAGACCCAGGTGGCGCAGCAGGCGACCGGTATGGCGAGTATCCTCGGCGGCAATCAGCGCCACCTCGCCCAGCAGCCGCGCGGCCCGGGGGCTCAGGTCTTCCAGATTCCCAATCGGAGTGGCGACCACGTACAATGAGGCTGAGTTTGCGTCTGACACTTGTGGCTCCTCGGCAAAACGGCCGACACGACGGACAAAGGATGAATTCATGCGGATACCCACTCACGGCCTGCTGGCCACCGCGCTCTGTGCGCTGCTGCTGGCAGGCTGTGCCGTGCCGCCCGGCATCGTCGATCGCGTGACGGAGGATGACCCGGCAAGCCTGCTCGAACAGGCCGGCCAGCAGCAGCCGGCCCAGGCGGCCAGGACACGCCTGGAAGCGGCCGATATCCTAGCACGCCAGGGGGAGCGCACCCAGGCGCTGGAGATCGCAGCGGACATCGACGACAGCCTGCTCGAGGGACCCCAGCGCGCGCGCTGGGCCCTGCTGCTGGCCGATCTCGGCGAGGCGCTTGGCGAGCCCCAAGCGGTCATCCAGGCGACCCGGAACCTGGACGCCCTGCCCCTTGAGCCCGCCCAGGCCATGTCACTGCGTGAGCGGATGGGGCTGGCACTGCTGGCCGAGGACCAGCCAGCCGCTGCCGCCCGGGCGCTGCTGCACGTCCAGGCCGCAAACGATGACGTGGCGCTCAATGACCCGATCTGGGAGGCCCTCACCCGCATGGACCGTTCGGCGCTGAGCGACCTGGAACGGGATGCCGACGCCCTGACCCGAGGCTGGGTCGCCCTCGCCGACCTGTATCGCTCCAGCGGCGGCAATATCGATCGCTTCTTCGACCGCTTCGAGGAGTGGCGCGAACGCAACGGCCGCCATCCGGCGGCCCGGCACCTTCCCGCCGCCCTGGTCGCCCTGGGAGAGCTACGCGGCTTCGAAGTACGCCATATCGCGGTGTTCCTGCCGGAATCCGGCCCCCTGTCGCAGCCCGCATCGGCCATCGCCGAGGGCATGCGCGCTCAACAGCGCAACGCGGGCGGCGGCGTCCAACTGAGTTTCCTCGACGCCGCTCGAGGCGACCTGGAATCACTCTACCGGGAAGCCGAGAATCGCGGCGCCCAGGTGGTAATCGGCCCCCTGGACAAGGACCAGGTAAGCCGCCTGGAGGTCCTGGACCGAGTGGCGCTGCCCACCCTGGCACTGAACTACGGTAATGCCGAGAGCAACCGCGCCGCCGGGCTCTTCCAGTATGGGCTCTCCGCCGAGGATGAGGCGAGCCAGGCCGCCGCGAGAGCCTGGCGTGATGGCCACCGCCGGGTCGCTGTACTTGTTCCTGACAACGACTGGGGCCGCCGTGTGGGCGAGGCCTTCTGGGACGAATGGCAGTCACGCGGCGGCGAGGTTACCAACGCCGTGCGCTACAACCCCGGCGCCCCGGCCACCGAAAGCACCCGACGCGCCATCAGCAATCCGCGCCCGGATGCGCTGTTTCTGCTGGCCCTGCCCGACT
>PWEV01000332.1 GCA_003553625.1 Halomonas sp. | reverse complement strand
GTGTAGCGCTTCATGAAGGGATAGATGAAGGCCAGCGCAACGCCCACCAGGGAGAGCATCACGGTGAAAAGATTGGTGAACCACACCAGCACGAAGGCGGCCATCACCAGCATCAGGAACAGTGCCTGGGCCTCGCCTTCGCTGATGCGGCCGGTGGCCAGTGGGCGATGGCGGGTACGTTTGACGTGGCCGTCGAAGTGGCGGTCAGCGTAGTCGTTGATCACGCAGCCGGCGGCGCGCATCAGGTAGACCCCGGCGATGAATATCAGCAGCACGTGACGGCCGGGGAGGCCTTCGGCGGCTACCCATAGCGCCCAGAGGGTCGGCCACATCAGCAGCCAGGTCCCGATGGGGCGATTCAGGCGCATCAGCTGCAGGAAGTCGGGCACCCGGGCGAGTCCCTTGGGGTGCATCAGGGAACGGTCCATCACTACCTCACGAAAGTCGACGTGCGAAGAGCCTAGCGCGAAGGCAGGCCGAGGTCATCCGCCATGGCGTCGAGGAACCACTCCTGCACGAGTACTCGGAAGTCACCATGGCGAAACACCGAGCGGCGTCCCCAGGGGCCGTGGGCATCGTGGAAGCCGGCGGGGGCCGAGGTCACCTCGATGTCGCCACGTTCGAGATCCGGCTGGCGGAACAGCCAGCTGCCCAGCGAGCGCTCGCCCAGGCGTGCCAGCTCGTGCTCGGGCAGGCCCGCCAGCGGCGCCACCGAGCGTGCCACTACCCAGGGGCGCTCACCCAGGCAGAGCGCCACCTCGCGCAGCCAGGCACGCTGGCCCGGGCCGATGTCCAGCGCCCTGGCCTCGTCACGGCGTGGGGTGCCGAGGCGCTGGTCGAGCAGCCGGACCCGAAAGGGGCGCGGGGCGCCGGCCTCGGTTAAGCGCAGAGTAAGAGAATCCCGAGAGCCGACCCAGCGGCGCCAGGCGGGGCTCATGGCGGGCCGGGCGGCGGCCAGAGGGATCCAGCGCGCCGGGGCGCAGGTGTCGGCAGGCGGCAGGTCGGACACCGTCGGGCTCCGCGTCGGTTCAGGGGCGAGTAGTGTAACATGCGGTGTCATCTCCACCCTGACCGAGGAGTTCCATGAGCGCTCCCCTGACCATTATCGGCTCCGGCATGGCGGGCTTAGGCCTGCTGCGGGCCTTGCGCGCCATCGATGCCGAACGCCCCGTCACCTTGATCACCGCCGACGGCGGCGACGACTATGCCAAGCCGCTGCTCTCCACCGGTTTCGCCAAGCGCCTGCTGCCGGATCGTCTGGCGGCGCGCAGCGCCCTGCGGGTAGCAGAGGAACTGGGCGCCGTGGTCCGCACCCACACTCGGGTCGAAGCCGTCCACATGGCGGAGCGCACCCTGCAGATCGGCGCCGAGCGACTGCCCTGGGGCGAGTTGGTACTCGCCACCGGGGCGGCGCCGGCGGTGCCCTTTGCGGTCTCTGATGCCCTGGCCGCCAGGGTCTTCACCATCAACGACCTGGACGACTACCGCGCCTTCCACGGCGCGCTGGAATCACTGGGGCGACCGGGCCGAGTGGCCATCGTCGGCGCCGGGCTGGTGGGCTGCGAGTTCGCCAACGATCTGATCGCCGGGGGCCACGAGGTGAGCCTGGTGGCCCCCGAGAGCGCCCCCCTGCCGCGGCTGCTGCCGGAGCCTCTCGGTCGGGCCCTGGGCGAGGCGTTTGATGAGGCCGGCATGCTGATGGCGCTGGGCGTCGGTGTGACGGCACTGGAAGCGGACGGTGCCGGCGTGGGCCTGGCCCTGGACGATGGCAGTCGGATCGAGGCCGACCTGGTGCTGATGGCCACGGGGCTCAGGCCGCGTACGGCGCTGGCCGAGGCGGCGGGCCTGGCGGTCAGTGCCGCCGGCATCCATACCGACCGTCACCTGGCCACCTCGGCCCCCGGCGTCTATGCCCTGGGTGACGTGGCCTGCGTGGATGGCGTGAACGCCATGTACGTTCAGCCCCTGCAGGCCAGTGCCAAGGCGCTGGCGCGCACTCTCACCGGTACGCCCACCCCTGTTGCCTATGGCCCCTGGCCGGTGGTGGTCAAGACACCGCTGCTGCCGGTGGTTGCCCTGCCGCCGGCAAGCCCCCCGTCACGCTGGCGCATCGAGGGAGAGGCCGGCGACTTCTCGGCCCTGGCGGAATCGGAAGACGGACGTTTGATCGGTTTTGCGTTGACAGGGGCCTGTGTCCGTCGGAAAGTTGAACTGGCGCGGGTCGCGCCGCCGTTGCTAGGCTAGATTTTCGACAACAAGACCCCGGCGACAGGCGCCTGGGAAGATTGCCAATATCAGGAGAGCAACATGCGTAAGCCAGAACTCGCCGCGGCGATTGCCGAGAATGCCGATCTTTCCAAGGACAAGGCGAGCCAGGTGCTCAACGTGATCCTCGACGAGATCACCGGGAGCGTGGCCCAGGGGCAGGACGTGTCGCTGATCGGTTTCGGCACCTTCACCGTCCGCGAGCGTGCGGCGCGCACCGGCAAGAATCCCCAGACCGGCCAGCCGCTGACCATTCCGGCCAGCAAGACCGTGGCCTTCAAGCCGGGCAAGGGGCTCAAGGACGCCGTGGCCAAGTAAGGCGACGCAATGCGTCAGGCGGCCCGCTCCGGTGGGCCGTGGTGGCGTTCCCCTCCATGGATTCGGTGGTGAGATCGACATGAAGCTGCGACTGATGCTCTGGCTGCTGGCCTTCCTGCTCAAGCGCGCCCTACGCCGCAAGGCGCGCTTTCGGGAGCTGCTGACCCAGATGCGCGGCCTCGACTGGGGAATCGCCACCGAGGATCTCGCTATCGCCCGCTATTTTCGTATGTCTCCCGGCGGCATCCAGAGCGGGCGCGGCCTTCCGGTGGACCTCGACCTGGAACTGCGTTTCGAGGACGAAACCACCGCCCTCAAGGTGCTGAAGAAGCCCACTCAGCAGGCTTTTCTCGACGGCATGATGGACGGCTCGGTCCGACTGGTCGGCGACTCTTCCGACCTGCAGAAACTGCAGAAACTTCTCAGACACATCTAAGCCAAGCACATCCAAGCGGCTACACCTGCCCGTAGCGGCCTGCCTCCTCACCCAACCAGCGCCTGACCAGCGGCCGGCTCGCTTCCGGGTGATTGGCGAGCAGCGCCTCGGCCAGGGGCGCGACCCGTTCCAGCAGGTCGGCGTCGCGCTCTAGATCGGCGATCTTCATCTGGGCCAGGCCGGTCTGCCGGGTACCCAGCACCTCCCCGGGCCCGCGCAGCTCGAGGTCCTTCTCGGCGATGCGGAAGCCATCGTTGGTCTCGCGCATCACCGCCAGGCGCTGCTTCGAGTTGGCCGACAGCGGCGGATGGTAGAGCAGCACGCAGAAGCTCACCGTGGAGCCACGCCCCACGCGACCGCGGAGCTGATGCAGCTGGGAAAGTCCGAGCCGCTCAGGATTTTCGATGATCATCAGGCTGGCGTTGGGCACATCGACCCCCACCTCGATCACCGTGGTGGCCACCAGCAGATCCAGCTCGCCGGCCTTGAAGTCATCCATCACCGCAGCCTTCTCGGCGGCCTTCATACGCCCATGGACCAGGCCGATGGTGAGCTCCGGCAGCGCCTCGGTGAGCTCGTCGCGGGTCGCCTCGGCGGCCTGGCACTCCAGCACCTCGGACTCCTCGATCAGGGTGCAGACCCAGTAGGCCTGCCGTCCCTCGCCGCAGGCGTGGCGAATGCGTTCCACCACCTCGGGACGCCGCTCGTCGGGCATCGCCACCGTTTTAACGGGAGTGCGCCCGGGGGGGAGCTCGTCGATCACCGAGACGTCCAGGTCGGCGTAGGCGCTCATCGCCAGGGTGCGGGGAATGGGGGTAGCGGTCATCACCAGCTGGTGAGGCGTCAGGCCGCCAGCCTCGCCCTTCTCGCGCAGGGCCAGCCGCTGGTGCACACCGAAGCGATGCTGTTCGTCGATGATCGCCAACCCCAGGCGCTGGAAGTGCACGTCGCCCTGGAACAGGGCGTGAGTGCCCACCACCATGCGTATGCGGCCGTCCCGGATGGCCGCCTTGGTGTCCAGGCGGCCCTTGCCCTTGAGCTTGCCGGAGAGCCAGCCTACCTCGATGCCGAGCGGTTCGAACCAGGCTCGGAAGGCGCGGTAGTGCTGCTCGGCGAGGATCTCTGTGGGTGCCATCATCGCCGCCTGGCAGTCGCCGGCGATGGCGGCCAGGGCCGCCATGGCGGCCACCACCGTCTTTCCGGAGCCCACGTCGCCTTGCACCAGGCGCAGCATGGGCACCTCCCGGGCGAGGTCGGCGCCGATCTCGTCCAGTACCCGGCGCTGAGCGCCGGTCAGCGAGAAGGGCAGCTGGGTGAGGAAGCGTGCCTGGAGACCGCGCCCGGAGGGCAGTGACGGGGCGCCATCTTGCTGGATGCGCAGGCGCACCGCCTGGAGGCTGAGGCGGTGCGCCAGTAGCTCCTCCAGGGCCAGACGACGGCTGGCCGGGTGGCGGCCGCTGGCCAGCTGCTCGGGATTCACTTCCGGTGGCGGCTGGTGCAGCACATGCAGGCAATGATGCAGCTCGGGCAGGCGAAAGCGGGTGCGCAGATCCTCGCTGATCCAGTCCGGCAGCGACTCGGGACGTGCCTCGAGGAGCTCCAGGGCCTGTTCGATCAGAGCCCGCAGGCGGGTCTGGTGCAGCCCCTCGGTGGCGGGGTAGATAGGTGTCAGGTGGTCTTCCACCGGCGGGGCGTCGGCCTTGAGCAGCCGATACTCGGGGTGATAGATCTCCAGTCCGGTGGCGCCGGCGCGAGCCTCGCCGAAGCCGCGCAGCCAGGTGCCGGGCTGGAACTGCTGCTGCTGGGCCGGCGAAAAGTGGAAGAAGCGCAGGCTGAGCAGGCCGGAGCCGTCGCGCAGCCGCACCAGCAGGCTGCGGCGACGCCCCCGCACCACCTCGGCGGCCACCACCTCGCCCTCCACCACCGCCTCGTGGCCGGCGCGCAGGGTGCCGATGGGGGTGATGCGGGTGCGGTCCTGGTAGCGCAGCGGCAGATGGAAGAGAAGATCGGCCACGCTCTCGATGCGCAGCCGGGCAAGTTTCAGCGCCAGCGCTTCGCCGATGCCCTTGAGCGACGTGACCGGCGAGTCGAGTGCATTCATGTCGTCACGGGTTCGGCCTCGCGGCAGCGAGTAATGGCCTCGGTCACGGCGTCGATCGCCTTGGGCCGGGGGAAGCTGGCACGCCAGGCGATGGCCACGGTGCGTGCCGGAGCGGGCGGAGCGAAGGGACGGCTGACCAGCAGGCCGCTCTCGTAGTGGACGGTGCCGATGGCCGAGCTAGGCAGCACGGTGATGCCCAGCTTGGAGGCCACCATGTGGCGGATGGTTTCCAGCGAGCCCCCCTCGGCGGTGAGGGTGTTATTCGGGCTATTGAGCTTCTGGCTGATGGCAGGACATGCCTCCAGGATCTGGTCCCGGAAGCAGTGGCCTTCCCCGAGCAGCAGCAGCCGCTCCTTGAGCAGCTCTTCCTTGTGGATGACCTCGCGCTCTGCCCAGGGATGGTCGGCGGGCATCAGCACCTCGAACGCCTCCTCGTAAAGAGCCTTGGTGACCACGTCGGTCTCGGTGAAGGGCAGGGCAATGATGATGGCGTCCAACTCGCCGCTCCTCAGCTTGCGGCGCAGGTTGCCGGTAAAGCCTTCCTCGATGTAGAGCGGCATCTGCGGCGCGCCCCGGCGCAGCTCGGGTATCAGGTGGGGAAAGAGGTAGGGGCCGATGGTGTAGATGGCGCCGAGGCGCAGGGGGCTGGCCAGCTGGTCCTTGCCGGCATTGGCCAGTTCCTTGATCACGCTGGTCTGTTCCAGCACCCGCTGGGCCTGCTCGACAATCTTCTCGCCCAGCGGCGTGACCTGGACGGTGGATTTGGAGCGTTCGAACAGGGCGATACCCAACTCCTCCTCGAGCTTCTTGACCGCCACGGAGAGGGTCGGCTGGGAGACGAAGCAGCGCTCGGCGGCGCGTCCGAAGTGGCGCTCCTGAGCCAGTGTCACGATGTAGCGGAGTTCTGTTAGAGTCATTCTGGTTGCCTTGAAGGCATCCTCTTGAAATTCCAATAGGGACTTTTTATCAGGGGGCAGGGAAAAGGTGAAGACAACAACGCTGATTCTGGGCTGTGGTGATATCGGGATTGGGCTTGGCCAGCGCCTGCGGGCGGCCGGCCAGCGAGTGGTGGGAGTTCGCCGCAACGCGGCGGCGCTGGCGGGCAGCGGCCTTGAGGCCGCTGGCGCGGACCTCACCGATCCCGCCAGCCTGGCCGCCCTGCCGGACGCCGACGTGCTGGTTTACGTGGCCAGCGCCGACCGCTTCGAGGAAGAGGCCTACCGTGCCGCCTACCCCGAGGGACTCAAGGCGGTGCTGGCCGAGTTCGGCGCTCGCAAGCGGTCGCCGAAGCGGGTCTTTTTCGTCTCCTCCACCAGTGTCTATCCCCAGCAGGCCGGTGAGGAGGTCGACGAGGCGAGCCCCGCCGAGCCGACCGGCTTCGCCGGGGCGCTGATGCGTGAGGCCGAACAGGCGCTGCTCGGCGATCAACTGCCCGGCACCGCCGTGCGTTTCTCGGGCATCTACGGTCCCGGCCGCGACCGCCTGATTCGCCAGGTGAGCGAGGGGCGCATCGCGCCGTCCAGCCCCGCCATGTACACCAACCGCATCCATCGCGACGACTGTGCCGGAGTGTTGGCCCACCTGATCGAGCGCACTCTGGCCGGTGAGCCGGTGGACGATCTCTATCTGGCGAGCGACTGCGAGCCGGCCCCGCTCCACGAGGTGATGAGCTGGCTGGCCAGTCAGCTCAAGGTGGAAGCCACCGAGACCATACAGTCACCGCTGCGTCGCCGCGCCAGCAAGCGCTGCCACAATGCTCGCCTGCTGGCCAGCGGCTATGAGTTTCGCTACCCCAGCTACCGTGAGGGCTACGCCCAGGTGCTCAAGGAGGGCGGCTTCCTGCCCGCGAAGGCCTGAGCGCCTTAACGTGATCAGAGGCGAGAGCGGCCCCTGGATGGCTTGGCGATTCGGGCTCAGAGCGGGAACCGGTAGCCCAGCATCAGTGTCTCGAAGCCATCATTAGGACGCTTGATGCCGGCGTTGGAATAGTGAGTCAGCGCCAGGGAGACCTCGCCGTCGGCCCAGGGTAGACCCAGCGCCAGACGATCCTCGAACTGGAAGGCGGTGGAGAGCTCCCTGGATTCGACGCGGGTCTTGATGAATATCGCGGCGCCGATCCCCCCTTCAATGAACAGGCTCCGATCGCCGGCCAATGTCCAGCGCAGTGCCGGTGAAAGCAGCAGGGCGGCGTTGCCGTCCTGTTTCTCGCTGGAGAGCAGTAACAGGCCACCCGAAAGGCGCAGCGATAGACGCTCGTGGAAGCGTTCCAGCGGCAGGTTGCGGTCCAGCGTTGCCTTGACGGCGACGGTGGATTCGCTGGTGACGCCAAGCGAGATATCGGCATTTGCGGCGGCCAGCTTGCCGGTGATCGGCGCACTCAACATCGGGCTGGCGAGCAAGGCAGCGGCGACGGCGGTCTTCCCGAACACTGAACGAGACATTCCTTTCTCCCGATCCTCGAGGGTGGCTCAGTTTTGCGGGGAGCGAGCCAGGCTGACGTAGCGGCTACCCCAGTCGCGTGTGATCGAGCGGACCAGATCGACCCGATTATAGCCCCAGACAAGATCTGGGGCAGGCAGTCCGTGCGCTTCGAGCCGCCTGGCCCGGCGCAACAGGGAGACGTGGGGTACGAAACATGTTGGGCGTCCCGTCAGGTCGAAGCCCTCCAGCGCATCCCACAGATGCCCATGCAGGGCGGTCAGTGCCGGGTCCGGCGACTGCCCGCCCACCCAGAGAATGCCCGGCCGCCGAAAGTGGCCCCAGCCGTCCAGCCGCCATTCTCCGGGAGGCACCGTCAGGCGTCTCACCCAGTCCACCAGCTCGGTAGCCTGCACATCGCTCACCTCGCCGAGAAAGGCCAGGGTCAGGTGCAGGCTCTCGTCCGGTATGCGCCGCCCGCCGCAGTTGGCATGGGCGGCGTCGGCCAGTTCACCGAGCTGCTCGCGCAGCTCGGGTGGCGGCACCAGCGCGAGAAAGAGCCTCATGGGCCTGTCAGTCGCCGATGACCATCACGGCTTCCGCCTCGAACTGGGCGCCCTTGGGTAGCGCCTTGACACCCACCGCGGCGCGGGCCGGGTAGGGTTTGTCGAAGAACTCCTCCATCACCTGGTTGACGATGGCGAAGTTGTCCAGGTCGACCAGGTAGAGGTTGAGCTTGACGATCTCGCCCAGCGAGCCGGCGGCCTCATCGCAGACGGCCTTCAGGTTGGTGAAGACCTGGCGGGCCTGGGCCTCGAAGTCGTCGGAGACCAGCTCCATGGTTGCCGGGTCCAGGGGGATCTGGCCCGAAAGGTAGATGGTGTTGCCGGCCTTGATGGCCTGGGAGTAAGGGCCGATGGCGGCGGGCGCCTTGTCGGTGTTGATCACGGCCTTGTTGCTCATGGTGTGCTCCATTGGATGGGTTGCTGCTTTGGAAAATGAAACGCGGCCCGGCTACCCCAGCGGGGCGCTGTCGGGCCGGCCGGAGAAGCTCAGTTGCCGAGTCGGGTGATGCGTTCGACGTGGGGCAGGTTGCGCAGTCGCTTGATGATGCGCGCCAGATGGACGCGATCTCGCACCGACAGGGTCAGGTTCACGGTGACCAGGCGGGCATCACGCTCCTCGATGCCGATGCGTTCGATGTTGGCCTCGGCATCGGTAACCAGGCCGGCCAGTTCGGCCACCAGTCCGCGACGGCTCTCCACCTCCAGGCGAAGCGCCACCGGGAAGTCCTCGGCGATGTCCTCGGACCACTCCAGGGCGAACAGCTTGTCCGGATCGTTCCTGAGTTCGCCCAGGTTACGGCACTCGGTGCGGTGCACCACGATCCCCTTGCCTACCGAGAGGTGGCCGATGACCGGGTCGCCCGGCAGCGGATGGCAGCAGCGAGCGAACTTGATCACCATGCCTTCGGCGCCGCTGATCAGGATGGGACCATGGGCGCGCGACTCGTCCTTGCCGGCGGGCGATTCGCCGTGCTGCAGGTCGAGCAGGCGGCGGCCCACCACGTGGGCGATCCGATTGCCCAGGCCAATGGATTCCAGGAGGGCTTCGACGTTTTTCAGACCGAGCTCGGCCAGCAGGCCGGCCAGCGGCCCTTCGGGCAGCTCCTCCAGGCTGGTCTCGAACTGGGCCAGCGACTTGTTGAGCAGTCGCCGGCCGAGCTGCACCGCTTCGGTGTGCTTCTGGTGCTTGAGCGCATGGCGAATCGCCGAGCGCGCCTTGGCGGTGGCCACGAAGTTGAGCCAGGCCAGGTTGGGTCTTGCCCCGGGGGCGGTGATGATATCCAGGGTCTGGCCGCTTTCCAGGCGGGTGGAGAGCGGGGCCAGGTGGCGGTCGATGCGACAGGCGATGGTGCCGTTGCCGATATCGGTATGCACCGCATAGGCGAAGTCGATCACCGTGGCGCCCTGGGGCAGCTCCATGATGTCGCCCTTGGAGGTGAACACGTAGATATCGTCGGGGAAGAGATCATTCTTGACGTGCTCGATGAACTCCAGCGAGTCACCGGCGTGGCGCTGCATCTCCAGCAGGCCCTTGATCCAGGAGCGGGCCCGGGCGTGGCTCCCCTCGGCGATCGGATGCTGGGTCTGACCGGCCTTGTAGAGCCAGTGGGCGGCGATGCCGTTGTTGGCCATGGCTTCCATCTCGCGGGTGCGGATCTGCACCTCGATGGGCATGCCGCCGCTGCCGAACAGAGAGGTGTGCAGGCTCTGATAGCCGTTGGCCTTGGGGATGGCGATGTAGTCCTTGAACCGTCCGGGCACCGGCTTGTAGAGGTTATGCACTATGCCGAGGATGCGGTAGCAGCTGTCGACGTCCTCGGTGATGATGCGAAAGCCGAAGACGTCCATGATCTCGGTGAACGGCTTGCGCTGGTCGCGCATCTTCTTGTAGATCGACAGCAGATGCTTCTGACGGCCGACCACCGTGCCGGACAACTCTTCGTCGTCGAGGCTCTGCTGCAGGGTGTTCTGGATCTGGCGGATCGCCGAACGGCGGTGCCCCCGGGCGCTGGAGACGGCACGCTTGATGCGTTCGGCGCGCATCGGGTGCAGGGCCTGGAAGGAGAGGTCCTCCAACTCCACGCGGATGGTGTTGATGCCCAGCCGACTGGCGATGCGGGCGTAGATCTCCAGGGTCTCGCGGGCGATGCGGCGCTTCTTTTCCGGGCGAAGGGCGCCCAGGGTACGCATGTTGTGCAGCCGGTCGGCCAGCTTGACGATGATCACCCGGATATCCCGGGACATCGCCAGGACCATCTTCTGAAAGTTCTCGGCCTGGGCCACCGCCTTGTCCTCGAAGGCGATCTGGGTCAGCTTGGAAACCCCGTCCACCAGTTCCGCCACCGGCTTGCCGAACTGCTTGGCCAGCGCCTCCTTGCCGACCCCGGTATCCTCGATGACGTCGTGCAGCATGGCCGCCATCAGACTCTGGTGATCCATGTGCATGTTGGCGAGGATATTGGCGACGGCGAGCGGGTGGGTGACATAGGGCTCGCCGGAACGCCGGCACTGCCCGTCGTGGGCCTGCTCGGCGTAGTAGAAGGCGCGCTTGACCTGCTGGATCTCGCTCTGGGGAAGGTAGCTGCCGAGACGGTCGGCCAGGTCATCGATGGTGAACATGCGGCGCGCCCTGATTCCTGCGTTAGCGTCCTGGGAAAGGATGACGGCGCCGAGGCGCCGTCGTGATCACTCCTCGCCGGTGCCGCCGAAGAAGGGCTCGCGTACCGGTCGAACTGCGGCTTCCACCGGCTCGTCGAGAACGCTTGCGTCGACCAGGCCTGCAGCGATCTCGCGCAGGGCGACCACGGTGGGCTTGTCGTTCTCCCAGGGCACCAGGGCATCGCGTGAGCCCCGAGCCAGCTGGCGCGCTCGCGCGGTCGAAATCATCACCAGCTGGAAGCGGTTCTCGACATTTTCCAGACAATCTTCAACTGTGACTCGCGCCATGGGATGCCTTCCTGAAAGATAGTGGGGAACCGCAGGAGCACGCGCGGTGCGCGCATGGGCGGATTCCACTTATGGGTAGACCCGCTAGGTTACTCGACGCTCGGTTGCCGTGACAAGCGCTGCAGTGCAGCGCCTGCAAGGCTCAGGAGAGCAATGCCCGCAGCAGCGGGGCGTGAGCCTTGCCGGCGCGCTCGCGACTCAGCCGCTGGGCGATCACCAGAGCCTGCAGTTCGCGCAGGGCGGTGGTGAAGTCGTCGTTGATCACCAGGTAGTCATATTCGTCGTGGTGGGACATCTCGCTCACCGCGTCACGCATGCGCCGTTCGATCACCGCGTGCTCGTCGGTGCCGCGGCTGGCCAGGCGGTGCTCGAGCTCTTCCCGGGAGGGTGGCAGGATGAAGATCGACACCGCATCGGGCAGCTGGCTGCGCACCTGACGAGCGCCCTGCCAGTCGATCTCCAGGATCACATCCTGGCCAACGTCCAGGGCGGCCTGCACCGCGGGGCGCGAGGTGCCGTAATAGTTGTCGAAGACCCGGGCGTGTTCGAAGAACTCGCCCCGCTCGATCATCGCCTCGAAGGTCGGCAGGTCCACGAAGTGGTAGTTCACGCCGTCAACTTCGCCGTTGCGGCGCTCGCGGGTGGTATGAGACACCGACACCTGGATGCCGTCGAGGCTCTCGATCAGCTCGCGCACCAGGCTGGTCTTGCCGGCGCCTGAGGGGGCGGAAACGATGAAGAGGGTACCCTGGGGCATGGTCGGCATCCCTGTGTGACAGCTGGATGAGGCGGCATGGGCCGAAGTAAAGCGCGCAGTATCGCATGAATTTACGGGACGCTGCAGGCCTACTCGATGTTCTGGATCTGCTCTCGCATCTGCTCGATCAGCACCTTGAGTTCCACCGCGCAGCGGGTGGTGCTGGCCACGGCCGACTTCGAGGAGAGGGTGTTGGCCTCCCGGTTGAGCTCCTGCATCAGGAAGTCCAGGCGTCGGCCCACCGGCCCCTTCTGCTTCAGCTGGCGCTCCACCTCGGCCACATGGGTGGCCAGGCGGTCGAGCTCCTCATCCACGTCGGCCTTCTGGGCCAGCAGAGCCAGCTCGGCCTCCAGGCGCTGAGGGTCGAGCTCGCTCTTCACCGCGTCCAGGCGCTCCAGCAGCAGGCTGCGCTGGCGCTCGAGAATCTGCGGCATCAGCGTGCGTACCTCGGCCACCTGGCCCTCGATGGCGACGAGCCGTTCGCGGATCAGCGCGGCGAGTTTCTTCCCCTCCCGGGCGCGGCCGGCCACCAGGTCATCCAGGGCGGTCTGGAACAGGGCGAGCGCTGCGGCCTTGACGCTCTCGGGGTCGGGGCCGCGGCTCTCCAGCACGCCGGGGTAGTCGAGCAGCGCCAGGGCATCGGGCGGGGTGGCGTCGGCGACGGTCTGGCGCACCTCGCCCAGGACGCGGCTGAGCTCGGCCAGCCGGGCGGCGTTCACGCTGAGTCCCCCGGCCGCACCGGAGGGCTCGAAGCGCAGGGTGCACTCCACCTTGCCGCGGGCCAGGCGTTGGCGCAGCGCCTCGCGAAATTCGGGCTCCAGGTCGCGCAGGTTCTCCGGCAAGCGGAAGTGGGGCTCCAGGTAGCGCTGGTTAACCGAGCGCAACTCTAGCTGCAGGCTGCCCCAGTCGGCGTCGTGCTCCTGGCGGGCGAAGGCGGTCATGCTGTGGACCATGGCGAAGGCTCCCGGGGGTGGCGAGAAGGGATCTGACGGATTTGGCGCAGTGTACCCGATTCGCCGGCATGGCTGGCCCAAGGGTGTAGAATGGCCGCCAGCCATGATTCGCATGCGTTTCAGCCCCTATCCGTTCCAGATGAGGTGATATGTCCACTCCGTTTCGACGCCCCAGCGGCCGTGCGCCCGACCAGCCCCGCGAGATTCGCCTGACCCGCGATTACACCCGCCACGCCGAGGGTTCGGTGCTGGTGGAATTCGGCGATACCAAGGTGTTGTGCAACGCCAGCGTCGAGCCCGGCGTGCCGCGCTGGCTGCGCGGCAAGGGTCAGGGCTGGGTGACCGCCGAGTACGGCATGCTGCCCCGCGCCACCCACACACGCAGCGGCCGTGAGGCTGCCAGCGGCAAGCAGGGCGGCCGGACTCTCGAGATCCAGCGCCTGATCGGCCGTTCGCTGCGTGCTTCGCTGAACCTCAAGAAGCTCGGCGAGTTCACGATCACCGTGGACTGCGACGTGATTCAGGCCGACGGCGGCACCCGCACCGCCTCCATCACCGGTGGCTGCGTGGCGCTGATGGATGCCGTGCGCTACCTGCAGCGCAACAAGCTGATCAAGGGTGACCCCTTCAAGCAGCTGGTAAGCTCGGTCTCGGTGGGCCTGTTCAAGGGGATGCCGGTGGTGGATCTGGACTATCCCGAGGACAGCGGCGCAGATACCGACATGAACGTGGTGATGGCCGAGGACGGCAGTCTGATCGAGGTGCAGGGTACCGCCGAGAAGGGCAGCTTCAGCCGCGCCGAACTCAACGCCATGCTGGAGCTGGCCGAGAACGCCGGCCACCAGCTGTTCGACCACCAGCGAGAGTCGCTGGGCATTCCCCGCTGAGGCAAGCGCCTGGGAACAGGGCTTCCCGATTTCTAGACTTCCCAGACGCAGAGCGCCGGCCCACGTGGCCGGCGCTCTGCGTTCCGGCGGGCCGGAACGGCGACGAAGGGAGGAGACTCAGAGTGGCAGGTCGTACTCGACGATCAGCGGCGCAAACTCGGAGAAGGTGGCGTCATAGTCGATCCAGGCGTCGACCACGTGGCGGCGGAACTCGGGGCCTACCACCTGGTAATCGATGCGCCAGCCCTCCTGGCGGGAGCGCGGCACCTCCTGGTCGAGCTTCGGCCACCAGGTGGACTCGCCGGCGTCGCGGTTGATCTCGCGAAAGCAGTCGATGAAACCGGTGGGCCCGAAGACCTGATCCATCCAGGCGCGCTCTTCGGGCTTGAAGCCCGGGGTGTCCTGATTGTCGGCCCAGTTCTCCAGGTCGATGGTCTTGTGGGCGATGTGCCAGGTGCCGCAGATGATGTACTCGCGACGCTTGCGGGCCATCTTGCTGAGGTATTCCTGATACTGGGCCATGAAGGCCTGCTTGGCGGCAAAGTCGCTGCCGTCGGGCATCAGGAAGCTGACGATGCTGAAGCGGTCGTAGTCGGCCTGCAGGAAGCGAGCCTCGTTGTCACACTGGGGGAAGCCCAGCCCGTACATGATGGCCTTGGGAATCTTCCGGCAGTAGATCCCCACTCCGGAGAAGCCGTCCTGCTCGGCATCGAGGAAGTAGCCTTCATAGCCTTCTGGATAGAGGATGCTGTCGTCCAGCTCGAAGCTCTTGGCCTTGAGATTCTGGACGCAGACAACATCGGCATCCTGATTGGCCAACCAGTCGAGAAAGCCTCGACCGACCGCACCCCGGATACCGTTGACATTAATAGTGGCAATTTTCATACGTGGTCCCTTTACCGTCGCGCGTGTATGATACCCGACGTTTCGACGTTTAGGTAAAGGGCCCGCGCCAATAAAGATGATAGGAGCCACCAGTGGAGCACTCCGGCACGCCTGCGCTGCAGGACTACCAGCGTGAATTCATCGAGTTCGCCATCGAACAGGGGGTGCTGCGCTTCGGCGAATTCACCCTGAAATCGGGCCGGGTCAGCCCCTACTTCTTCAATGCCGGGCTGTTCCGCACCGGCGGTGCATTGGCTCGCCTGGGTCGTTTCTACGCCCGCGCCATCGTCGACCGCGCGCCGGTTTTCGATGTGCTCTTCGGGCCCGCCTACAAGGGCATCCCTCTGGCCGCCACGGCGGCGGTGGCGCTGGCCGACCACCACGACCGCGACCTGCCCTACGCCTTCAATCGCAAGGAGGCCAAGACCCATGGCGAAGGCGGCAATATCGTCGGCGCCGCGCTTGAAGGCGATATCCTGATCATCGATGACGTGATCACCGCCGGTACCGCCATCCGCGAGGTGATGGCGCTGATCGAGGCGGCCGGTGCCCGCGCCGCCGGGGTGGTGATCGCCCTGGACCGCCAGGAACGCGGCAGCGGTGACGCTGAGGGCAAGGGCCGAAGCGCCATCCAGGAGGTAGAGGCGCGTTACGCCATGCCGGTGGTCAGCATCGTGACGCTGGACATGGTCCTGGCCTATCTTGAAGCGCATGCTGGCGATGCGCTGCACGGCCATGCCGCTGCCATCCGCGACTATCGCGCGAGATATGGCGCGTCACCTTGCGCGTAACAGTGCTTGCACGACACTCCAGAGACGTTGTACACGTAACTGCAAGGCAAGCCGTTCGCACAGGTTAAGGAGAGCGAGATGAAATCGACACTGACGTTGCTGGCCGGTATTGCCCTGCTGGGTGCGGGGGGGTTGGCCCAGGCCGCCAGCCTGGACCTCAACCTTGGGCCGGATGCGGTGCAGTTCGAGGCCGCCGGCGAGGTGGTCGACGGCATCAGCCTGGGCGGTGGCGTGGTTCACAGCGAGTATCGCGAGGACGCCACGGTGTTCAACGCTCAGCTGATGGGCACCAATCACACCCGGGACCGCGAGGTAGGCGTGGGCGCGCGCTGGACGCAGTACGACACCGACGTCGGCAAGGGCGGCGGACTGGGTCTGGGCGGCTACGGCTATGTCTATCTGCCCAACCTTCCCGAGGTCTCCCTGGGCGGCTACGGCTTCTATACCCCCAGCGTGGTTTCCACCCGCGACCTGGAGGACGGCTACGAGATCGGCTTGCGCGCCCGCTATGCTTTCGCTCCCAACGTGGATGGCTACCTTGGCCTGCGTCAGTTGGGTGCCGACTTCGACAACGACAGCGGCACTCGCACCCTGGATCGCGGCGCCCAGGTTGGCGTACGACTACGTTTCTGAGTACCTCCGGCGCACTCCAGCCGCCGATGATCACGGGCCCCGTCGAGGGGCCCGTCTGCGTTACTCTCGGGCCTTGCGCAAGGGCTCTTGCCGGAATCTGCCATGCTCGACGTCGTGCTCTACCAGCCCGAGATCCCGCCCAATACCGGTAATCTGATCCGGCTGTGCGCCAACACCGGCTTTCGCCTGCATCTGATCGAGCCGCTGGGCTTTGTGCTCGATGACAAGCGCCTTCGCCGAGCCGGGCTCGACTACCACGAGTGGGCGGCGGTGAGGGTGCATCGCGACTGGTCCGCCTATCTCGAGGCGGCAGCACCCGAGCGGGTCTTCGCCGTGTCGACCCGCGGGCGGACCGGCTACCATGAGCCGGCCTATGGCGAGGGCGACGCCCTGGTATTCGGTCCGGAGACCCGCGGCCTGCCCCAGGCGATGCTCGATGCGCTGCCCGAGGCCCAGCGGCTGCGCATTCCCATGCGCGATGGCAGCCGCAGCCTGAATCTCTCCAATGCCTGTGCGGTGCTGGTCTATGAGGCCTGGCGACAGCTGGGCTTCGCCGGCGCGGCAACGGTGGACCCCGCGAGGCCCGCTCGATGACACTTCCCTCCACTCCTTCCACCATTCAGCAGCGCCTGGCTCGGCTCAATCCCCGCCAGCGTGAGGCGGCACGTTACATCGATGGTCCCTGCCTGGTGCTGGCCGGTGCCGGCTCCGGCAAGACCAGCGTGATCACCACCAAGATCGCCTACCTGGTGCAGGCCTGCGGCATGAGCGCCCGGCGTATCGCCGCGGTGACCTTCACCAACAAGGCCGCCCGGGAGATGAAGGAGCGGGTCGGCGACATGCTCAAGGGGCGTGAGGGGCATGGCCTGACCGTCTCCACCTTTCACACCCTGGGACTCAACATCATTCGCCGTGAACTCAAGGCGCTGGGCTACCGGCCCGGTTTCTCGCTGTTCGATCCGGAGGATGCAAAGGCGCTGCTGCGCGACCTGATGCAGAAGGATGCCCAGGTGGACGCCGAGGCGATCAACTCGGTGCAGCAGCGGATCTCGGCGTGGAAGAACGATCTGGTGCTGCCGGGTCAGGCGATGTCCCATGCCGCGGACGATGACGAGCTGTTCGCCGGCCGGGTCTACGAGGCCTACAACCGCCACCTCAAGGCCTACAATGCGGTGGACTTCGATGACCTGATCCTGCTGCCGGTGGTGCTGCTGCGCGACGACCCCGAGGCGCTGACCCGCTGGCGCAAGCGCATCCACTACATGCTGGTGGACGAGTACCAGGACACCAACGTCAGCCAGTACCAGCTGGTACAGCTACTGATGGGCGAGAGGCAGACCTTTACCGTGGTGGGCGATGACGACCAGTCGATCTACGCCTGGCGCGGGGCGCGCCCGGAGAACCTGGTGACCCTGGGCGAGGACTTCCCGCGCCTCAAGGTGGTCAAGCTGGAGCAGAACTACCGCTCCACCGGCACCATCCTGCGCGCCGCCAACACCCTGATTGCCAACAACCCCCACGTCTACGAGAAGACCCTGTGGTCGGACATGGGCGACGGCGCGCCGATCCGCGTGGTGGTCAATCGCCACGAGGAGGCCGAGGCGGACCGCGTGGCCAGCGAGATCCTCACCCGGCGAATCAAGGAGCGTGGCGAGTGGCGCGATTTCGCCGTGCTCTACCGCGGTAACTTCCAGGCCAGGCTGTTGGAGCTCAAGCTGCAGCACTACCAGATCCCCTACAAGCTTTCCGGCGGCACCTCCTTCTTCTCCCGCAACGAGATCAAGGATGCCATGGCCTACCTGCGCCTGTTGATCAATCCGGCCGACGACAATGCCTTCCTGCGCATCGTCAACGTGCCGCGCCGCGAGATCGGTCCCGGCACCCTGGAGAAGCTGGCCAACTACGCCAATGATCCGACCACCGGCCGCGGTATCTCGCTGTTTGCCGCCTGTCGAGAGCTGGGCCTCGAACAGCAGCTGCCGACGCGGGCGGTGGAGCGGCTGGGCCGTTTCACCCACTTCATCGACGGGGTGAGGCGGCGCATGGACCAGGGCGATGCCATCGCCGCCATCCGCGACATGTTGCGCGAGATGGACTACGAGGCCTGGCTCTACCAGAACGCCAGCGCGCCCACCATCGCCGAGCGGCGCATGGCCAACGTCTGGATCCTGATCGACCAGCTCGAGAAGTCCATGCAGGCCGATCCCGAAGAAGCGAGCCCGGAGGAGAGCACGGCCTCCGAGGAGACCGAGACCGACAGCGTGGAGGCCGCCATTTCCCGGCTGGTGCTGCGCGATATCCTCGAGCAGCAGGCCGAGGAGGACGACTCAGACCGCGTCCAGCTGTTGACCATGCACGCCTCCAAGGGCCTCGAGTTCCCCCATGTCTACCTGATGGGGCTGGAGGAGGAGCTGCTGCCCCACCGCAACGCCATCGAGGCGGGCACCGTGGAGGAGGAGCGCCGCCTGGCCTATGTGGGTATCACCCGGGCGCGGCGCACCCTGACCCTGACACTCGCCCGCCAGCGCAAGGCCTATGGCGAGCTGATGGACTGTGCGCCCAGTCGTTTTCTCGACGAACTGCCGGAGGCGGACCTGGAGTGGGAAGGCCGGCCGGATCGCGAGGATCCGGAGAAGAAGCAGGCCCGAGGCAAGGATGCCATCGCCGGACTGCGCTCTTTACTGGGCTGAGGATGGGCTTTGGTGGGAGCGCAGCTGGCTGCGCGATAGGGGGTTGCTCTTCGGTTTGAAAGTTGCTCTTCGGTTTGAAATCAGCCGTCAGACGCAAGCGGGGCGCCAAGGGCGCCCCGTCTCGTGCCGTCAGACAGCGTCGGCGATGCTATTCGACCTCGGCGACCATGAAGTCGACGATGGCATTCACCTCTTCATCGGAGAGGTTCATGTTCCCGCCCTTGGGCGGCATGGCACCGATGCCGTTAATGGAGTTGGCATAGAGTTCGTCCATGCCCTTGTCGAGACGGTCGGCCCACTCATCGGCGTTGCCGAGGCGCGGAGCACCGGCGGCACCGCTGGCGTGGCAGGCCGCGCAGCCGCTGCTGCCATAGAGCGCTTCGCCATCCAGGCCGTTACCGTTACCGCTGGCTTCTGCTTCTGCCACGTCGTTGGCTTCATCGGCGGCTTCTTCGCCGGCCGCCGCGTCCTCGTCGGTGGTGGCCTCTTCCTCGGCACCAATCTCGGGGACATCCATCACCGGCTCCAGCAAGTAGGCGGTGGAGGCGGCGACTTCGTCATCCGATAGGTTGGGGTTGCCGCCGCGGGCCGGCATGGCGCCGATGCCGTTGATGGAGTTGGTCAGCAGCTCATCCCAGCCCTTGTCGAGACGGCCGGCCCAGGCATCCTCGTCGCCGCGTACCGGGGCGCCCGCGGCGCCGGTCTCGTGACAGGCCATGCAGACACTGTTGTAGATGGCCGCGCCGTCGATGCCGTCGCCGTTTCCGTTGGCCGCTTCAGGTGCGGCGCTGGCGGATGCCGCGGTGCCGCAGTCCTGGCCCTGCAGGCAGAGTTGTCCTGCCGGCTTGAGACGCTCGGCGATGGCGTCGCGGTCGACGTTGGCCTGGGCGGTTGCCATGCCGGCGGTCAGGCCGAGGGTGGCCAGGCACCCCATGATCAGCTTGCTGGATTTCACTCTCACCACCTCTTTACGGTCCCGTAATTGATCATACGCGGCGCGGACCCGATTGCCGAAGCGGCCCGGTAACGCCGTGGCGCACAAAGTGTGAATCAGTATACCGGCATCCCACGCGGCAGGAAAATGCCCAGGCCCCCGCCATTGGCATGAGACGCCTGGGAGCGGCGGCGGTCCCGCGCTGGACAGGTGCCGGCGTGGCGGTTAGGATGTCGACCGCCTGGTGTTTACGCCGGGCAATACGCGCCCATAGCTCAGCTGGATAGAGTACTGCCCTCCGAAGGCAGGGGTCGTAGGTTCGAATCCTACTGGGCGCGCCAAGAATGCGAGTAAAAACGGTCACTTAGCCAATCGCGGCGGTGGCCGTTTTTTTCTGTCGATAGGGAGCAAACAGGTGACAGCCACGCTCCTGCACCAGCTCGTCACGAGTCATGCCCCCATGTTAACTCTCGGGTTGCGGGTAATTAATCAGTCATGATGTTTCTGTATGCCCTTCTTGAACTCGTCGGCTCAAGCCATATTTACATGGTTTTTATGTCTATTGAGGTGCGTCGGCCAAGCGCTTGAAAAAAATAAAAAAATACTGATGCGGTACATTGAATTTGCGTGGCAGCCAGGTCAATGGAAAGTTGTGTGTGATGGCGTACCGACAGTTTTTCGAGTGATGCTCAACACTTGATGGTACTCCCGCGATCAGGGAAGTGATTTCAGAGCCATGATGTGAATGGCTGACCGCTGCCAGTAGAGAGGACAAATAAATGATTAATAAGTTAAAAAAGATGATCCTTTTGGCCACTATTGCCCCGTTTCTCACACTGAGCACGACGGTAATGGCTGACGAGCGGGACGGCTTGCAGGAAGACGGCATGCAAGGTTCCGGAGACCTGCGGAATAATGAGCCACGCGTCGGCGAATATCCTATCGAAGAGGATCGTGCCGGGATGATCGGTAGGCCCGCTGGAGCGTTCTACGTCGACGAAGTGGTCGGCAGATCTGTGAAGCATCGCGGGTCGGATGAGGAGATTGGCGAGATCGAGGAGATAATAATTGGCGATGACGGCCGGATCATCGGCGTCGTGGTGACGACGGGTGGTTTCCTGGGG
>PWEV01000291.1 GCA_003553625.1 Halomonas sp. | reverse complement strand
GAAAAAAACCGGCCCCTCGAGAGGGGCCGGTTTGGCGTGCCTTGGCGGAAGGCCGGTCGAGGATCACTCCTCGGCGGCGGCTTCCTCGGCCTCGACGACCGGACGGTCGACGAGTTCGACATAGGCCATGGGCGCGTTGTCGCCGGTGCGGAAGCCGCACTTGAGAATACGGATGTAACCACCCGGACGCTCGACGTAACGCGGGCCCAGCTCGCTGAACAGCTTGCCGACCGCTTCCTTCGAACGGGTGCGGGCGAAAGCCAGACGACGATTGGCGACGCTATCCTGCTTGGCCAGGGTGATGAGCGGCTCGATAACGCGACGCAGCTCCTTGGCCTTGGGCAGGGTTGTCTTGATGACCTCGTGCTCGATCAGCGACACGCTCATGTTCTTGAACATGGCCTGGCGATGCGAGCTGGTCCTATTGAGATGACGACCACTCTTACGATGACGCATGGGTGTGATTCCTTACCAAACTGGGACTCGAGTCGGCGCTCACGCGGAGGCCTTGTCGTCCTTCAGGCTAGCCGGCGGCCAGTTTTCCAGCCGCATGCCCAGTGAAAGACCGCGCGCTGCCAGGACGTCCTTGATCTCGTTCAGGGACTTCTTGCCGAGGTTAGGCGTCTTCAGCAGCTCCACCTCGGTGCGCTGGATCAGATCGCCGATATAGTAGATATTCTCGGCCTTCAGGCAGTTCGCGCTGCGAACGGTCAACTCGAGATCGTCTACAGGGCGCAGCAGGATCGGATCGATGTGATCCTCTTGCTCCTCCACTTCCTGTTCCTTGTCGGCTTCCAGATCGACGAACGCGGCCAGCTGATCTTGCAGGATGGTCGCGCTGCGACGGATCGCCTCTTCGGGATCCAGGGTGCCGTCGGTTTCCAGGTTGATGATCAACTTGTCGAGGTCGGTGCGCTGTTCAACACGCGCGGCCTCGACAGAGTAGGAAACCCGACGCACGGGGCTGAAGGTCGCATCCAGCTGCAGGCGGCCGATGGCACGAGACTCATCGTCAGCTCCGAGACGCGCGTCCGCCGGCTCATAGCCGCGGCCGAGCGCCACCTTGATCTGCATCTTGAGCTCGGCGCCCTCGTTGACGTGGGCGATGACGTGCTCGGGATTGACGATCTCGACGTCGTGGTCGAGAGCGATATCACCCGCGGTAACGACGGCAGGGCCCTGCTTGTTCAGCGAGAGCACCGCCTCATCGCGGCTGTGCATCTTGATCGCCACGTCCTTGAGGTTCAGGAGGATCTCGATGACATCTTCCTGGACCCCTTCGATCGCGCTGTACTCGTGATCGACACCGCTGATCTCGGCTTCCACCACGGCACAGCCGGGCATGGACGAGAGCAGGATGCGACGCAGTGCGTTGCCCAGGGTGTGGCCGAAGCCACGCTCGAAGGGCTCGAGCACGATCTTGGCGTGGTGTGCGCTGATCTCTTCGACCTTGATGTCGCGGGGACGAAGAAACTCGGTCACTGAACGCTGCATATATACACCTTTCAGGCTGCCAAACGGATACTCGGTACTCTGAGCCGGCCCCACTCAGGGGGCCGGGCGCTAGCAGCGCTTACTTGGAGTACAGCTCGACGATCAGGGCCTCGTTGATGTCGGCCATCAGGTCGCCGCGCTCGGGCAGCGCCTTGAACGTGCCTTCCATCTTCTTGGCGTCGATCTCGATCCAGGCCACATCGCCGCGGTTGGCGGCCAGGGCCAGGGCACTCTGGATGCGCGCCTGATTCTTCGACTTCTCGCGAACGGAGACCACGTCACCGGGCTTGACCTGGTAGGAGGCCACGTTGACGGTCTTGCCGTTCACGGCGATGGCCTTGTGGCTGACCAGCTGCCGAGCTTCGGAGCGGGTCGAGCCGTAGCCCATGCGGTAGACGACGTTGTCCAGTCGGGATTCGAGAAGCTGAAGCAACACTTCGCCGGTCGCGCCCTTGAGACGGGCCGCTTCCTTGTAGTAGTTGCGGAACTGCTTCTCGAGTACGCCATACATGCGACGTACTTTCTGCTTCTCGCGAAGCTGCAAGCCGTATTCGGAAATACGCTGACGGCGCTGGCCGTGCACACCCGGAATCTGTTCGGATTTGCACTTCTTCTCGAAGGGAGTGACACCGCTCTTCAGAAAGAGGTCGGTGCCCTCACGACGAGACAGTTTGCACTTCGGTCCAATATAACGAGCCATGAATCTGTCTCCTTAAACGCGGCGTTTCTTCGGCGGACGGCAGCCATTATGGGGAATGGGCGTCGCGTCGATAATGCTCTGCACGCGGAAGCCGGCGGCATTGAGCGCGCGCACGGCGGATTCACGGCCAGGACCGGGGCCCTTGACCAGCACGTCGACGTTTTTCACACCATACTCGGCTGCAGCGGTCGCTGCACGCTCGCTTGCTACTTGAGCAGCGAACGGGGTGCTCTTGCGAGAACCACGAAAACCCGAACCACCGGCAGTCGCCCAAGAGAGAGCGTTGCCCTGGCGGTCTGTGATCGTAATGATCGTGTTGTTAAAAGAGGCGTGGATATGCGCTACGGCATCCACCACCTGCTTTTTAACCTTCTTGCGATTGCTACGCGGGTTAGCCATGTTGATGATTCTTCCTGTCTTTACGCCAGAACGTGCGTGTTATTTGCGGATCGGCTTGCGCGGGCCCTTGCGGGTACGCGCATTGGTCTTGGTACGCTGACCACGCAGCGGAAGACCACGACGATGACGCAGACCACGGTAGCAACCCAGATCCATGAGACGCTTGATATTAAGCGTGACATCACGGCGAAGGTCGCCCTCTACGGTATACTTGCCGACCTCGGAACGCAGGGTGTCTAGCTCTTCGCTTGACAGCTCCTGGATCTTGGTGGTCGACGTGATGCCGGACGCGGCACAGATTTCCTGTGCACGAGTGCGGCCAATCCCGAAGATGTAGGTCAGCGAGATCGCCGCATGCTTGTTGTCCGGGATATTGACGCCTGCAATACGGGCCATCAGCTTACTCCGAAATTTGAGCGGCTTGCTCGTTGGGTCATCATTAAAAGGCGCAACAGCATACCTCTTCCCCTGCGACAGGGCAAGAGGCATGCCGGCGCCGGTCCATCACAGCGTAGGGGTTCAGCCCTGGCGCTGCTTGTGCCGCGGTTCGCTGCAGATGACGCGGACAGCGCCATTGCGACGAATGATCTTGCAGTTGCGGCACATTTTCTTAACGGAAGCTCGAACTTTCATCGTTCCATCTCCAAGGTTGGCTCGCGTCACGAGCCGATGTGTCGGCCCGTGACGCACCAAGTCACGTGCGGCGCGCCTCAGCGCATCATGCCGCCGCTACCGTAGCCTTTCAGGTTGGACTTCTTCATCACCGACTCGTACTGGTGCGACATGAGATGCGATTGCACCTGAGCCATGAAGTCCATGATGACCACCACCACGATCAGCAGCGCCGTACCGCCAAAGAAGAACGGTACGTTCCACGCAACGATCAGGAACTGGGGCATCAGGGAAACTGCGGTGATGTACATGGCGCCGAACAGGGTCAGACGGGTCATGACCTTGTCGACGTAACGAGCGGTCTGCTCGCCCGGACGAATCCCCGGCAGGAAGGCGCCCGACTTCTTGAGGTTGTCGGCGACGTCCTTGGGATTGAAGACCAGCGCTGTGTAAAAGAAGCAGAAGAATATCACCGCCGCGCCAAAAAGCAAGATATGCAGCGGCTGGCCAGGGCCCAGGGCCTGAGACGCTCGCTGCAGCCACTCGAGACCTTCGCCACTGCCCACCCATTGTCCCAGCGAAGCCGGGAACAACAGGATGCTGGAGGCGAAGATCGCCGGGATGACACCCGCCATGTTCACCTTCAGGGGAAGATAGCTGCTCTGACCGGCGTACATCTTGTTGCCAACCTGGCGTCGAGGGTAGTTCACGGTGATGCGACGCTGACCGCGCTCGATGAACACCACGAAGGCGACGGTGGCGACACCCAGCACGGCGAGGGCCAGCAGCGGCAGCACGTTCCAGGCGCCTTCGTTGCGAGCCAGCTCGAAGGCTTGCCCCACCGCACTCGGCAGTCCGGCGACGATGCCCGAAAAGATCAGCAGCGAGATACCGTTGCCGATGCCCTTCTCGGTGATCTGCTCGCCCAGCCACATCAGGAACACCGCACCGGTCACGAAGGTGACGATCGCGGTGAAGAAGAAACTGAAGTCTGCCGAGTAGGCAATTCCCTGATTGGCCAGACCGACCGACATGCCCGTGCCCTGGACCAGTGCCAGGATCACGGTGAGGTAGCGGGTGTACTGACTGATCTTGCGGCGACCGCCCTCGCCCTCCTTCTTGAGCTGTTCAAGATGGGGAGAGACGGCGGTCATCAGCTGCATGATGATCGATGCCGAGATGTAGGGCATGATGCCCAGCGCCATGATACTCATCCGCTCCAGGGCGCCACCCGAGAACATGTTGAACATGCCAAGGATGGTGCCCTGCTGCTCCCTGAACAAGGCAGCAAGCTGGTCAGGATTCATACCGGGCACGGGGATGTGGGCACCGATCCGGTACACCACGATGGCGAGGAGCACGAAGCGCAGGCGCGCCCAGAGTTCACCCAGACCGCTGCCCGTCGCCGGCATTTTTCCTGACTTGGCCATTTAGTCCTCTACCTTGCCGCCGGCGGCTTCGATCGCGGCCCGGGCACCCTTGGTGACCTTGATGCCGCGGACCGTGACCGCCTTGTTCAGTTCGCCGGACAGGATCACCTTCGCGTGCAGCGTGGCGTCCTTCAGCACGTTGGCCTGCTTCAGGGTCTCCAGGGTGATCTCGTCACCAGCCACCTTGCCGAGCTCGGCCAGACGGACTTCTTCGGAAACCAGCGACTTCATGGAGGTGAAGCCGAACTTCGGCAGCCGCCGCTGAAGCGGCATCTGGCCGCCTTCGAAGCCGGGCTTGACGCTACCGCCACTGCGCGACTTCTGGCCCTTGTGACCACGGCCGCCGGTCTTGCCCAGACCGGAACCGATGCCACGACCGACACGCTTCTCGGCGTGCTTGGAGCCCGGTGCCGGGCTCAGGGTATTGAGTTTCATGGATTACTCTCCCTCAATGCGCACAAGGTAGGTCACCTTGTGGATCATGCCGCGTACGGCGGGGGTGTCTTCCAGTTCAACCGTGTGACCGATGCGGCGCAGCCCAAGACCCTTCATAGTGGCCTTGTGCGTGGGCAAGATGCCGATGGTGCTGCGGGTCTGGGTAACCTTGAGTGTTGCTGTCATGGCATTTACCCCGTGATCGCTTCGACAGACAGGCCGCGTTTCGCGGCGATGTCTTCCGGCGCTTGCATGGCAATCAGGCCCCTGACGGTAGCCCGCACCACGTTCACCGGATTGGTGGAACCGTAGCACTTGGCCAGGACGTCATGGACACCTGCCAGTTCGAGCACGGAGCGCATGGCGCCGCCGGCGATGATGCCGGTACCCTCGGAAGCGGGCTGCATGTACACCTTGGAGGCGCCGTGACGGGCCTTGACCGGGTACTGCAGGGTCCGACCTGCGAGATTGACCTTGACCATATTGCGGCGAGCCTGGTCCATCGCCTTCTGAATCGCAACCGGCACTTCGCGTGCCTTGCCGCGACCGAAGCCGACTCGACCCTTGCCATCACCAACGACGGTCAGAGCGGTGAAACCGAAGATACGGCCACCCTTGACTACCTTGGCAACACGGTTGACCTGTACCAGTTTTTCCTGGAGGTCGCCGCTTTGCTGTTCGTTCTTCGCCATCGTAAAACCCTTTAGAATTCCAGGCCGCCTTCACGAGCGGCGTCGGCCAGGGCCTTCACGCGCCCATGGTACTTGAAACCGGCACGATCGAAGGCTACCTGGGAGATGCCTGCTTCCTTAGCGCGCTCGGCAATCAAGGCGCCAACCTTGGCGGCGGCGTCGGCATTGCCGGTCGCACCCTCACGCAGGGCCTTGTCCAGCGTGGAAGCGCTGGCGAGGACCTTACCACCATCCGGCGAGATGATCTGCGCATAGATGTGGCGGGGAGTACGGTTGACACACAGGCGATACACGCCCAGCTCGCGGATCTTGGCGCGAGCACGGCGGGCACGACGGAGACGAGATTCTTTCTTCGCGTTCATAACCCTGCCTTACTTCTTCTTGGCTTCTTTGCGACGCACCTGCTCGTCGGCGTACCGTACACCCTTGCCCTTATAGGGCTCTGGGGGACGGAAGGCGCGGATTTCCGCGGCAACCTGGCCGAGCATCTGCTTGTCCGCGCTTTTCAGCACGATCTGGGTGTTCTTCGGCGTTTCCGCAGAGACACCCTCAGGCAGCGTGTATTCGACCGGGTGCGAGAAGCCCAGTGACAGATTGAGCGTCTGGCCCTTGGCCTGGGCACGATAACCGACGCCGATGATTTCGAGGGACTTGGTGAAGCCTTCGCTCACGCCGGTGACCAGGTTCTGAACCAGGGCCCGGGTGGTGCCGGACATGGCCCAGCTCTTGGCGGCCTCGCTCGGCGCGAAGGTCAGCTGACCCTCTTCCTGGCCAATCACCACATCGGGGTGAATGGACAGGGACAACGTACCCTGACCGCCTTTGACGGTCAGCTGGTCACCGTCGAGCTTGATCTCGACGCCAGCAGGTACTTTTACCGGATATTTGGCTACGCGGGACATTCCAAACTCCTAGAATACGGTGCAGAGGACTTCGCCACCGACACCGGCCTTGCGAGCCGCGCGATCGGTCATCACCCCGTTGGAGGGGGTGACGATAGCGATACCCAGACCATCGGCGACCTTCGGCAGCGCATCCTTGCCCTTGTACTGGCGCAGGGATGGCTTGGAAACTCGCTGGATGTGCTCGATGACCGGCTTGCCCTCGAAATACTTGAGGGTCACCGTCAGCTCGGGCTTGGCAGCCTCGGACACCGCGAAGTCGTTAATGTAACCCTCTTCCTTCAATACGCGGGCCACCTCGATCTTCAGCTTGGAGGACGGCATGGTGACCGTCCCCTTGGTGGCCATCTGCGCATTGCGGATACGGGTGAACATATCCGCCAGAGTGTCTTGCATGCTCATTTACGTTGCGCTCCTGATTCTCGCGTGGCTTACCAGCTGGACTTCTTCAGTCCAGGGACGTCGCCACGCATGGCGGCTTCACGAAGCTTGTTACGGCCGAGGCCGAACTTGTTGTAGTAGCCGTGCGGACGGCCGGTGATACGGCAGCGATTACGCTGACGCACCGGGCTGGAGTCGCGCGGCAGCTGCTGCAGCTTCAGCGTCGCCTCGAAGCGCTCTTCGTCAGAAGAATTCACGTCCTGGATGATCGCCTTGAGCTCTGCGCGCCTGGCGGCAAATTTCGCCACCAGTTTCGTGCGCTTGAGCTCACGCTCTACCATGCTTTTCTTTGCCATGATCCCACCCTTATTTCTTGAACGGGAAGTTCAGTGCGCTCAACAGCGCACGACCTTCATCATCGGTTTTGGCAGTGGTGGTGATGGTGACATCCAGGCCACGAATCCGATCGATCTTATCATACTCGATCTCCGGAAAGATGATCTGCTCACGCACCCCCATGGAGTAGTTGCCACGACCGTCGAAGGACTTCGGGTTGAGACCACGGAAGTCACGAACGCGGGGGATCGCGATGTTCACCAGGCGATCGAGGAATTCCCACATGCGCTCGGCGCGCAGGGTTACCTTGATACCGATCGGCCAGCCTTCACGCACCTTGAAGCCCGCGATGGACTTGCGTGCCTTGGTCACCATCGGCTTCTGACCGGAAAGCTTCTCCAGGTCACCGATGGCATTGTCGATCAGCTTCTTGTCGCTGGTCGCTTCGCCGATACCCATGTTCAGAGTCCCCTTGGTGCCTCGCGGCACCTGCATCACGTTGGCGTAGCTGAACTGCTCTTTGAGCTGAGCCACCACCTCGTTTTGATAACGTTCTTTCAAGTTCGCCATTTTGCTACCCGACTCGCGTTAGGCGTCGATCTGCGTCTGCGTCGACTTGTAGATACGTACCCTGGTACCGTCTTCCTTCACCTGGAAGCCGACGCGATCCGCCTTACCGGTCTCCGAATTGAAGATGGCTACGTTGGACACGTGAATCGGAGCCTCGCGCTCGACGATACCGCCCTGGTTGCCCGCCATGGGATTGGGCTTGGTGTGACGCTTGATCATGTTCACACCGGACACGACATAGCGATCGTCCTTGAGGACGCGCTTAACCGTGCCACGTTTGCCCTTATCCTTGCCGGCGATGACGACGACTTCATCGTCACGTTTGATTTTTTGCATATCCGCCTCGCTCCTTACAGCACTTCAGGCGCCAAGGAAATGATCTTCATGAACTTCTCATTGCGAAGTTCACGGGTCACCGGCCCGAAGATACGGGTACCGATCGGTTGTTCGTTGGTGTTATTCAACAGAACCGCCGCATTTCCATCGAAGCGGATCAGCGAACCGTCGGGACGACGGACGCCGCTACGGGTGCGAACCACCACCGCTTTGAGGACCTGGCCCTTCTTGACCTTGCCACGCGGAATGGCTTCCTTCACCGTGACCTTGATGACATCACCGACATGTGCGTAGCGACGGTGTGAACCGCCCAGCACCTTGATGCATTGCACCCGGCGCGCTCCGCTGTTGTCGGCGACATCCAGCATTGTCTGAGTCTGAATCATCGGTTTTCTCCAAACCTAATCTGACTGCACTGGTATGACAGGCGTGAGCCAATCAGCCCTTGGCCTGTTCAACCACCTCGACCAGCATCCAGGACTTGGTCTTGGACAGCGGGCGGCACTCCTCGATGGAGACCGTATCGCCAGCCTTGGCCTGGTTCGCCTCGTCATGGGCATGCAGCTTGGTGGAGCGCTTTACGTACTTGCCGTAGATCGGGTGACGCACGCGCCGCTCGATCATGACGACGATGGACTTGTCCATCTTGTCGCTCACCACCTTTCCGGTGAGCGTACGGGCTTTCTTTTCTTCGACCATCTCAGTCACCTGCCTTCTCGTTGAGCACAGTCTTCACCCGGGCGATGTCCCGACGAACCTGCTTGAGCAGATGAGTCTGGCTGAGCTGACCGGTGGCCTTCTGCATGCGCAGGTTGAACTGCTCGCGGAGGAGTTCGAGAAGCTGATTGTTCAGCTCATCGACTGATTTTTCACGGATTTCCTGGGCTTTCATCACATCACCGTCCGTTTCACAAAGGTGGTGGACAAGGGCATCTTCTGGGCCGCCAGAGTGAAGGCCTCACGGGCCAGCTCTTCGGAGACGCCTTCGATTTCATACAGGACCCGACCCGGCTGGATCTGTGCGACCCAGTACTCGACGGAGCCCTTACCCTTACCCATACGGACTTCGAGTGGCTTCTTGGAAATCGGCTTGTCCGGGAATACGCGGATCCAGATCTTGCCACCACGCTTGACGTGACGGCTGATCGCACGACGGCCGGCCTCGATCTGGCGCGCAGTAATGCGGCCGCGACCGGTTGCCTTCAGGCCATATTCCCCGAAGCTGATCTTGCTTCCGCGATGCGCCAGGCCACGGTTACGGCCTTTCTGCATCTTGCGAAATTTCATACGCTTGGGTTGTAACATCGACTCGCTCTCCCCTTACCTGGAACCTTTCTTCTTGGAGGGCGCGGCCTGAGGCTGTTTCGCCTTGGCGCGGACCTCCTCGATGCCCCCGAGGATTTCACCCTTGAAGACCCAAACCTTGACACCGATGATGCCGTAGGTGGTCTTGGCCTCAAAGGGGGCGTAGTCGATGTCCGCACGCAGGGTATGCAGCGGAACGCGACCTTCCCGGTACCACTCGGTGCGAGCGATTTCCGCGCCACCCAGGCGACCGGAGAGCTGCACCTTGATGCCACCTGCACCCAGGCGCATGGCGTTCTGTACCGCACGCTTCATGGCGCGACGGAACATGACGCGGCGCTCGAGCTGGCCGGCGATGTTCTGGGCCACGAGCATAGCGTCCAGCTCGGGCTTGCGAACTTCCTCGATGTTGACGTGCACAGGCACGCCCATCATCGCGGTGACGTCACGACGCAGGCGATCGACGTCTTCGCCCTTCTTGCCAATCACGATACCCGGACGGGCAGTGTGAATGGTGATGCGCGCGTTATTGGCAGGACGCTCGATAGTGATGCGGCTTACGGAAGCGTTCTTGAGACGCTCCACGAGAAAGCTTCGCACTGCGAGGTCGCTGTTGAGCTTATCGGCATAGGCGCCGCGCTCGGCGTACCAGACTGAGGTATGGTCTTTGACGATACCCAGTCGGATGCCTGTCGGATGTACTTTCTGACCCATCTGGTCGACTCCTACTTCTCGGCTACCTTGACGGTGATGTGGCAGGTGCGCTTCAAGATACGATCTGCGCGGCCCTTGGCACGCGGCTTGATACGCTTGAGCGTCATGCCCTCATCGACGCAGATGGTCGAGACACGCAGCTCGTCGATATCCATGCCGTTATTTTCTTCCGCATTCGCAATGGCGGACTGCAGCACCTTCTTGACCAGCTTGGCAGCCTTCTTCGGCGAGAAGGTCAGCAGGTCCAGCGCCTCGGCGACCGGTTTACCGCGCACCTGGTCAGCCACCAAACGGGCCTTCTGGGCGGATAAACGAGCGCCACGCAGCTTAGCTGTGACTTCCATCTCTCAATCCTCTCTGGCTTACCGTTTGGCTTTCTTGTCCGCCACATGACCGCGATAGGTGCGGGTAGCAGCGAATTCGCCCAATTTGTGGCCAACCATTTCCTCGGCGACATGCACCGGGACGTGCTGGCGACCGTTATGGACCGCGATGGTGAGCCCGACCATGTTGGGCAGGATCATGGAACGACGCGACCAGGTCTTGATCGGTTTGCGGTCGCTCTTCTCCACTGCAGCCTCGACCTTCTTCAGCAGATGAAGGTCAATGAAGGGACCTTTCTTCAGTGAACGTGGCACAGCCGTTACCTCTTAAAGTCTTGGCGTTTTCAATCAGTTCCGGGCCTTGCGGCGACGGATGATCAGCTTGTCGGTGCGCTTGTTCTTGCGGGTCTTGTGGCCCTTGGTGGGGATACCCCACGGAGACACCGGATGACGACCACCGCTGGTACGGCCTTCGCCGCCACCGTGCGGGTGATCTACCGGGTTCATGGCCACGCCGCGAACGGTCGGACGCACACCTCTCCAGCGCTTCGCACCGGCCTTGCCAAGCTGACGCAGGCTGTGCTCGGAGTTGCTCACTTCACCCAGGGTCGCACGACATTCGCTAAGCACCTTGCGCATCTCGCCGGAGCGCAGACGCAGGGTGGCATAGCTGCCTTCGCGGGCGACCAGCTGGGCGCTGGTGCCGGCACTGCGTGCGATCTGAGCACCCTTGCCGGGCTTGAGCTCGATGCAGTGCACGGTAGAACCCAGCGGAATATTACGCAGCGCAAGGGTATTGCCCTTCTTGATGGCTGCGTTGACGCCGGACTCGACCTTGTCGCCAGCACTCACACCCTTGGGCGCAATGATGTAGCGACGCTCGCCGTCCATATACTTCAGCAGTGCGATGTTGGCGCTGCGATTCGGATCATATTCAAGCCGCTCCACGATGGCCGGAATGCCGTCCTTGGTGCGCTTGAAATCGATGATCCGGTAGTGCTGACGGTGCCCACCGCCCACGTGGCGGGTGGTGATACGACCGTTATTGTTACGTCCGCCGCTGCGAGACTGCTTTTCGACAAGTGCCCCGAAAGGCTTGCCCTTGTGCAGCTCGTCGTTCACAACCTTGACAAGGTGGCGACGACCGGGGGATGTGGGTTTGGTCTTGACGATTGCCATTGTCCGTACTCCTGCCCTTATTCGGCGCCAGAGAAGTCTTCAAGGGTCTCGCCGGCGGCCAGCGACACATAGGCCTTGCGATACCCCTTGCGTTGACCCAGACCCTGCGCTGTGCGCTTGGTCTTGCCCTTGACGTTCAGCGTCTGAACGCGCTCGACCTTCTTGCCGAACAGGGCCTCAACGGCCTTCTTGATCTCGGGCTTGGTCGCGTCGCTGGCTACCCTGAACACGTACTGGTTGCGTTCGGCAGCCATTGCGGCCTTCTCGGTCACGTGCGGACCCAGCAGGACCTTGAATACACGCTCCTGGTTCATGCCAGCTTCTCCTCGAATTTGCGCAGGGCGGAGACGGTGACCAGCACCTTGTCGAAGGCGACCAGACTCACCGGGTCAGCGGCTGCCACGTCCACCACATCCACGTTGGGAATGTTGCGTGCGGCCAGATAGAGCTTCTCGTCGATTTCTTCGGTGACGATCAGCACTCTCTCCAGACCCAGTTCGCTGAGCTTGGCAACCAGCTCCTTGGTCTTCGGCGCTTCGACGGTGATCTCCTCGACGGCCACCAGTCGCTCCTGACGCACCAGCTCGGAGAGAATGGAGCGCATCGCCGCGCGATACATCTTGCGGTTGACCTTCTGCGAGTGGTCCTGAGGACGCGCCGCGAAGGTCACACCGCCGCTACGCCACAGCGGAGAGCGGATGGTGCCGGCGCGAGCGCGACCGGTACCCTTCTGACGCCACGGCTTCTTGCCGCCGCCACGCACATCGGAACGGTTCTTCTGAGCGCGCGTCCCCTGACGACCACCGGCCAGATAGGCGGTGACGACCTGGTGCACGAGCGCTTCATTGAATTCTTTGCCAAAGGTAACGTCGGACACTTCGACGGTGCCCGCCCCGGCTGCAAGATTCAGATTCATCGGTATCTATCCCCTTCAGCCAGCTTTCACGGCGGTGCGCACGACAACGTCACTGCCAGTAGCACCCGGAACGGCGCCCTTGATCAGCAGTAAGTTGCGTTCGGTGTCGACACGCACGACTTCGAGGCTCTGGACGGTGCAACGGACGTTGCCCATCTGGCCGGCCATCTTCTTGCCCTTGAACACGCGGCCAGGGGTCTGGCACATGCCGATGGAACCCGGCGCGCGGTGGGACAGGGAGTTGCCGTGGGTCATGTCCTGGGTGCGGAAGTTCCAGCGCTTGACTGCGCCCTGGAAGCCCTTGCCCTTGGAGGTGCCGGTCACGTCGATCTTTTGACCAGCTTCGAAGAGGGATACGGTGAATTCGCCGCCCACTTCCGGAGCCTCGTCGCCTTCTTCCAGGCGGAACTCCATCAGCGAACGACCGGCCTCGACACCCGCCTTGGCGAACTGACCCGCCTGGGCTTTGGTGAGGTGCTTGGCCTTGCGAGAGCCGGCTGTCACCTGGACCGCCGCGTAGCCGTCATTTTCGACGGTCTTGACGCGTGTGATGCGGTTGGGAGCAACCTCGATCACGGTTACGGGCACAGAAGCGCCATCTTCGGCAAAGACACGGGTCATCCCGGCCTTTTTACCGACTAAACCGATAGTCATACTCAGTCTCCTTTAGTGTACGGGGCTATCACCCGCTATGGCTGCCCTTTCCAGAGCATTCCACTAGCACGTTGTATGGCGCCTCACGGCGCGGCGGCTGCTGCTCATGCTGACTCTGAAAGAGACGATGAGCGCTGGGCCGCGAGTGTCTAGTTGGAATCAGTCGAGCTTGATCTGCACGTCAACGCCGGCGGCGAGGTCGAGCTTCATCAGCGCATCAACGGTCTTTTCCGTGGGTTCGACGATGTCGAGCACACGCTTGTGGGTACGAATCTCGTACTGGTCACGCGCGTCCTTGTTGACGTGCGGCGAAATCAGCACGGTGTAACGCTCGCGGTTGGTCGGCAGGGGGATCGGACCACGAACCTGGGCGCCGGTACGCTTGGCGGTTTCAACGATCTCCGCGGCGGACTGGTCGATCAGGCGATGGTCAAAGGCCTTCAACCGAATGCGAATCTTCTGGTTCTGCATTTGCCCTTCACTCCAATGGATCTCGACGGCGCGAGCCGTCAACCCACGCATTCAAAGGATGCGCATTATATGTGCGCCGCGCGCGAGTGTCAATCACTCTCGCGCTGCGCAGAAAGGGGGCTCCTGACGGAGCCCCCTTTGATCATCGGTCGGCCGAAGCTTACTGAACGATCTTGGCCACGACGCCGGCACCGACGGTACGACCGCCTTCACGGATGGCGAAGCGCAGACCCTCGTCCATGGCGATCGGAGCGATCAGGGTGACAACCATCTTGACGTTGTCGCCCGGCATGACCATCTCGACGCCTTCCGGCAGCTCACAGGTACCGGTCACGTCGGTGGTACGGAAGTAGAACTGCGGACGGTAGCCCTTGAAGAAGGGAGTGTGACGACCGCCCTCTTCCTTGGACAGCACATAGACTTCGGCTTCGAAGACGGTGTGCGGGTTGATGGAGCCCGGCTTGGCCAGCACCTGGCCACGCTCGACGTCATCACGCTTGGTGCCGCGCAGCAGGGCGCCGACGTTCTCACCGGCACGACCTTCGTCGAGCAGCTTGCGGAACATCTCGACACCGGTGACGGTGGTCTTGGTGGTGTCACGAATACCGACGATCTCGATCTCTTCGCCGGCCTTCACGATGCCACGCTCGATACGACCGGTCACCACGGTGCCGCGGCCGGAGATGGAGAACACGTCCTCGATCGGCATCAGGAACGGCTGGTCGATGGCGCGCTCCGGCTCCGGGATGTACTCGTCCAGGGCCTTGATCAGGCTGGCAACGGCGGTGGTACCCATGCCGTTGTCATCCTTGCCTTCCAGCGCCATCAGCGCGGAGCCGGTGATGATCGGAGTGTCGTCACCCGGGAAGTCGTACTGGTCGAGAAGCTCACGGACTTCCATTTCGACCAGCTCGAGCAGCTCCTCGTCATCGACCATGTCGGCCTTGTTGAGGAACACCACGATGTACGGCACGCCGACCTGACGAGACAGCAGGATGTGCTCGCGAGTCTGCGGCATCGGGCCGTCGGCGGCGGACACGACCAGAATCGCGCCATCCATCTGGGCGGCACCGGTGATCATGTTCTTGACGTAGTCGGCGTGACCCGGGCAGTCCACATGCGCGTAGTGACGCGACTCGGACTGGTACTCGACGTGCGAGGTAGCGATGGTGATACCGCGCTCGCGCTCTTCCGGAGCGTTGTCGATCGCGTCGAACTCGCTCCAGCTACCGCCAAACACCTCGGCAGAGACGCGGGTCAGGGCCGCCGTCAGCGTGGTCTTGCCATGGTCGACGTGACCGATGGTGCCGACGTTGACGTGCGGTTTGGAACGCTCAAATTTTTCCTTAGCCACTGCTATAACCTCTTTACGTTAGCTAACGGTTAACCGTTTTGGTTGATGACGGCTTCAACGACGCTGGACGGCGCCTCTTCGTAATCCGCAAACTCCATGACGTAGCTTGCGCGGCCCTGGGTCTGAGAACGCAGATCGGTCGCGTAACCGAACATCTCAGCCAACGGAACCCGAGCACGGATGATCTTGCCCATTGAGGAGTCATCCATGCCCTCTACCAGGCCACGACGGCGATTCAAGTCGCCCATGACGTCGCCCATGTAGTCCTCGGGGGTCACGACCTCGACCTTCATCACCGGCTCCAGCAGCACGGCCTTGGCCTTCTTGGCGCCTTCCTTGACGGCCATTGAAGAGGCGACCTTGAACGCGGTCTCGTTGGAGTCCACGTCGTGGTAGGAACCATCGTACAGCGTAACCTTGACGTCGATCATCGGATAGCCCGCGATGACACCGTTCTTCAGCTGCTCGTAGGCCCCTTTCTCGACGGCCGGCACGTATTCCTTGGGAACCACACCGCCGACGACCTCGGAAGCGAATTTGAAGTGCATGTCTTCATCATCGCCCTTGTCTTCCTTGGTGAGCGGCTCGATGCGCAGCCAGACATGGCCATACTGGCCACGACCACCGGACTGACGCACGAACTTGCCTTCCTGCTCTACCTTGCCGCGAATCGTCTCGCGGTAGGCCACCTGCGGCTTGCCGATGTTGGCCTCTACCTTGAACTCGCGACGCATGCGGTCGACAAGGATATCCAGGTGGAGCTCGCCCATGCCGGAGATGATGGTCTGGCCGGTCTCTTCGTCGGTGCGAACCTGGAAGGAGGGGTCCTCCTGGGCCAGCTTGCCCAGCGCTACGCCCATCTTCTCCTGGTCGGCCTTGGACTTCGGCTCCACGGCAACGGAGATGACCGGATCCGGGAACTCCATGCGCTCCAGAACGATCTTGTCGGTCAGGTCGCACAGGGTGTCACCGGTGGTGACGTCCTTGAGGCCGATACAGGCGGCGATGTCGCCGGCACGCACTTCCTTGATCTCTTCGCGGGAGTTGGCGTGCATCTGGACGATACGACCGACGCGCTCCTTCTTGCTCTTGACCGAGTTGAACACGCCGTCGCCGGAGTTCAGCACGCCCGAGTAGACGCGAATGAAGGTCAGGGTGCCGACGAAGGGGTCGGTGGCAATCTTGAATGCCAGGGCGGCGAAGGGGGCGCTATCGTCGGCCTCGCGGGTGGCGACGGTGCCATCCCGGTCGTCCAGCTCACCTTCGATGGCCTTGACCTCGGTCGGTGACGGCATATATTCGATCACGCCATCCAGAACCGCCTGAACGCCCTTGTTCTTGAAGGCCGAACCGCAGGTGACCAGCACGATCTCATTGGCCAGGGTGCGCGCGCGCAGGCCGGCCTTGATCTCTTCGATGGTCAGCTCGCCGCCCTCGAGGTACTTGTCCATCAGCTCCTCGGAGCCTTCGGCGGCGGCTTCGACCATCTGCTCGCGATATTTCTCGGCGGTCTCCTGAAGCTCGGCCGGGATGTCCACGAGGTCGTAGGTCATGCCCAGGCTTTCTTCGTCCCAGAGGATGGCCTTCATCTGGATCAGGTCGATGACGCCCTTGAAGTCTTCCTCGGTGCCCCAGTTGATCTGGATCGGCACCGCGTTGGCGCCCAGGCGGTCCTTGAGCTGCTCGACGACCATGAAGAAGTCGGCGCCGGTGCGGTCCATCTTGTTGACGAACACCATGCGCGGCACTTCGTACTTGTTGGCCTGGCGCCAGACGGTCTCGGTCTGAGGCTGCACGCCGGAAGAGCCGCACAGCACCACGACGGCACCGTCGAGAACGCGCAGTGAGCGCTCCACCTCGATGGTGAAGTCAACGTGTCCCGGCGTATCGATGATGTTGATGCGGTGCTCAGGGAACTGCTTGTTCATGCCCTGCCAGAAACAGGTGGTAGCCGCGGAGGTGATGGTGATGCCACGCTCCTGCTCCTGCTCCATCCAGTCCATGGTAGCGGCACCGTCGTGAACCTCACCCACCTTGTGGGAGAGGCCGGTATAGAACAGCACGCGCTCGGTCGTGGTGGTCTTGCCGGCATCGACGTGGGCGACGATTCCGATATTGCGATAGCGATTTAGTGGAGTCTTGCGAGCCACGGTGGAACTCCCCGTTGGTTGGCGATGCGTTGAGAAGCGCTGCCTTTAGAAGCGGTAGTGCGAGAAGGCCTTGTTGGCTTCTGCCATGCGGTGCACGTCTTCACGCTTCTTGACCGCGGAGCCCTTGCCTTCGGCTGCGTCCAACATCTCACCCGCCAGGCGCTGCACCATGGTCTTCTCACCACGGCGACGAGCAGCATCCACCAGCCAGCGCATGGCCAGAGCCTGGCGACGCGACGGGCGAACTTCCACCGGCACCTGATAGGTCGCACCGCCAACGCGGCGAGACTTGACCTCGACCATGGGCTGAATGGTTTCCAGCGCCTTGTCGAAGATCTCCAGCGGGTCTTCATTACTACGCTCGGCAACCTTGTCCAGCGCACCGTAAACGATACGCTCAGCCACGGACTTCTTACCGCCGAACATCAGGTGGTTCATGAACTTCGCAAGACGCTCGCTTCCGAACTTGGGATCCGGAAGGATTTCGCGTTTTGCCGCAATTCTTCTTCTAGGCATGATAAGCCCTCTGTTGAAGGGTCCTTCAGGTAAACCCGGGACTCGCGCTCGACTGCCTTGAGGCGGCGCCGCCCGACCTTACTCTTATCAGACCGATATCGATTCTGGGTGTTGGTACGTGCCGAGACCGATCAGGCCTTGGGACGCTTGGTACCATACTTGGAGCGACCCTGCTTGCGGTTCTGCACGCCGGAAGTGTCCAGGGCGCCACGCACGGTGTGATAACGCACACCGGGAAGGTCCTTGACGCGACCACCGCGAATCAGGACCACAGAGTGTTCCTGAAGGTTGTGGCCTTCACCGCCGATGTAGGAAGAGACCTCGAAGCCATTGGTCAGGCGCACGCGGCAGACCTTGCGCAGGGCCGAGTTCGGCTTCTTCGGGGTGGTGGTGTAGACGCGGGTACAAACACCGCGCTTCTGCGGGCAGGCCTGCAGCGCCGGTACGTCACTCTTGGTGACCGGGCGCTTGCGCGGCTTGCGCACGAGCTGATTGATTGTTGCCATGGGTAGTAGCTGACTCCAATGGGTTGCCTTGGCCTTTTCAGCGGGTGCGGGCGTACCCGCCCCACAGTTAAAGGCTGCGCATTCTAATAGCTGACCCCGTGCCCCGTCAAGACCGATGCTCCGCCCATCCGGGCGGAGCATCGGTGACAGGATGAGGTCAGAGCTCCTCGTCGCCGGAATCCAGCGCGGTAAGCTGGGCGCCGAGCTCCTGCTCGACATCGTAGGCCGACGGCGCCGGCGGACGCTCGGGACCTTCACGCCGGCGGCGACGTTCCTCGTGGTGGGCCAGGCCGGTACCGGCCGGGATCAGGCGCCCCACCACCACGTTCTCCTTCAGGCCGCGCAGGTAGTCCCGCTTGCCGGTGACCGCCGCCTCGGTCAACACCCGCGTGGTCTCCTGGAAGGAGGCCGCGGAGATGAACGATTCGGTGGCCAGGCTGGCCTTGGTGATACCCAGCAGTACCCGCTGGTACTTGGCCGGGAACTTCTCTGCCTTCTCGAGGCGGGCATTCTGCTCCAGCACCCGTGCCAGCTCGACCTGGTCGCCGGTAATGAAGTCCGAGTCACCGGCATCGGTGATCTCCACCTTGCGCAGCATCTGGCGCACGATCACTTCGATGTGCTTGTCGTTGATGCCCACACCCTGGAGGCGATAGACCTCCTGAATCTCCACGGTGATGTACTTGGCCAACTCGGCCACGCCCAGCAGCCGCAGGATATCGTGGGGGTTGCTCGGGCCGTCGGAAATCACCTCGCCCTTCTCGACGCTCTCGCCCTCGAACACGGCGATCTGACGCCACTTGGGGATCAGCGCCTCGAAGGGGTCGCCGCCGCCTTCCGGGGTAATGGTCAGGCGACGCTTGCCCTTGGTCTCCTTGCCGAAGCTCATCACGCCGCTGATCTCGGCCAGGATCGCCGGCTCCTTCGGCTTGCGCGCTTCGAACAGGTCGGCCACGCGAGGCAGACCACCGGTGATGTCCTTGTTGGCAGACGCCTCCACCGGGATGCGGGCGACGACCTCGCCGACGCCGATCTTCGCACCGTTGTCGGCGGTAACGATCGACTTGCCCGGCAGCAGGTACTGCACCGGGGTGTCGGAGCCGCTGACGGTCACCGGCTTGCCGGATGCGTCGTTGAGCAGGATCATCGGGCGCTTGTCGCGGCCAGCCAGGGGGCGGGCGGCGGATTCGATCACCTCGATAGAGGAGAGGCCGGTCATCTCGTCCACGGTACGGTGGATGGTCAGGCCCTCGTCCATGTCGGCGTACTGCACGGTACCCTCGCCCTCGGCGACGATGGGGTGGGTGTGCGGATCCCACTTGGCCACCGCCTGACCGGAATCGACCTGGTCGCCGTCACGGACGGAAAGCTCGGCGCCGTAGGGCAGCTTGTAGTACTCGCGCTCGCGGCCGTGGTCGTCGGCGACGGCCAGGGCACTGGAGCGGGACACCACCACCAGCTTGCCGTCGCCGCGCTCCACGTACTTGATGTTGTGCAGGCGCACGCGGCCACCATGCTTGACCTGGACGCTGTCCACCGCGGAGGCACGTGATGCCGCGCCGCCGATGTGGAAGGTCCGCATGGTCAGCTGGGTGCCGGGCTCACCGATGGACTGGGCGGCGATAACCCCCACCGCCTCACCGATGTTCACCTGGTGGCCACGCGCCAGGTCGCGACCGTAGCAGGTCGCGCAGACGCCGTGGACGGTCTGACAGGCGATGGCGCTGCGCACCACGATCTCGTCGACGCCCATGGTGTCCAGCTCGGCGCACCACTTCTCGTCGAGCAGGGTGCCGCGCGGGATCAGGACATCGTCGCTGGCCGGGTCGATGACATCCTGAGCGACCACGCGACCCAACACGCGCTGGGCCAGGGAGACGATGATGTCGCCACCCTCGATCACCGGGTGCAGCGTCAGGCCGTTCTCGGTGTCGCAGTCGGTCTCGGTGATCACCATGTCCTGGGCCACGTCCACCAGGCGACGAGTCAGGTAGCCGGAGTTGGCGGTCTTGAGTGCCGTATCCGCGAGGCCCTTACGCGCGCCGTGGGTCGAGATGAAGTACTGGAGTACGTTCAGACCCTCGCGGAAGTTGGCGATGATCGGGGTTTCGATAATCGAGCCGTCCGGCTTGGCCATCAGGCCGCGCATACCTGCCAGCTGGCGGATCTGGGCGGCACTACCACGGGCACCGGAGTCGGCCATGATGAAGACGCTGTTGAAGGAGTCCTGCTCGACCGCGTTGCCGTCACGATCGATCACGGTCTCCTTCTCGATGCCGTCCATCATCGCCCTGGCCACCTTGTCGTTGGCCTTGGACCAGATGTCGATCACCTTGTTGTACTTCTCGCCGGCGGTGACGAGACCCGAGGAGAACT
>PWEV01000319.1 GCA_003553625.1 Halomonas sp. | reverse complement strand
CCGCGCCCCATGCGTACACTGCTCTCCATTCAACCATTGGGAGAAATGCCATGCGCCTCTGGCAGTTGCCCCGCGTACCGGTGATCGTTGTGGTGACAATGCTGGCGCTGGCCGGATGCCAAACCACCCCCTCCACGCTTCCGGCAGCGGAGCCTCGTCCCTCGGAAGCCTGCTCCTGGCCGCTGAACGACCAGACGCCCCGAGTCGTGCCCGTTGGGGCCGTGGCGGCTCTGGAGGCCGATGGCTTCCTGATTCGCCATACCGACCTGGCACTGGGGCTGGTGAGCGCCGAGCGCACCCGCATCCTGCCCGGCTACGGCGACCGATACGACAGTTGGGACAGGCGCGGCATGTTTGGCGGCATCGGCATCGGCGGTGGCCGCGGCGGGGTGAGCAGCGGCGTGATGATCGGCTTCGGCGGCGTAGGCAGCCTGACCCGGGATGCGACCCAGCTGGAGCGGGTCTCACTGCTGGCCGGCGCCGGCGAGGTGAGGGTGAGTCGGGATATTCAGGTGATCGACTGGCGCGGCGAGCTGGCCGAGGCGCGCAGCGCCAGCACCGCGGACTTCTGTCAGCGGCTGCGCGGCGCCATCGAGGCGGGAGGTTCTCGATGAGTCGCCTTTTGCCTACGCTGCTGCTGACCCTCCTGCTGACCGGTTGCGCCACCTCGCCGCCCCGGGAGCCGCCTCGCGAGCTGGACTTCCCCTTCGCCCCCGAGGCGACGCTGCGGTCCTCAGCCCAGGTCCTGATGGCCAACGGCTATGTGGTGAGCCATGCCGATGCCGACCTGGGTCGCCTGGAGGCGGTCTTCTCGCGCTGGCCCGGCTACCGGGTGCTGGTGGAGGTCTCGGGTGAGGGCGAACAGAGCCGGGTGAGCCTGACCGCCACCCGGGGTGGTCGCCCGCTGCCGCCGCAGACCCTGGATCGTCTGCTGGTGGAGATGCAGGATCGGCTGGGCATGTGGCGCTGATCACTCTCGATTCGACTCACGCCCTGCAAGATATCAGGCTAGGAAAACTAGAGAGACGCCATGTTCGACAATCTGCAACGACATCTCGGCCTGGCCGCCACCGGGCTGCTTTGCCTGGCCATGAGTGGGCTGGTCCACGCCCACCCCCACGGCTGGATCGACCTGCGCATGCGCCTGGTGGTGGATGACGAGGGCCATCTCATCGGCCTGCACCAGTCCTGGCGCATGGATCCCTTCTATAGCCTGGTGGTGCTGGAGGAGCTGGGTCAGGCCGGTGGCAATGGCGGCCTCGATGCCGCCCTGGACCAGCTCGGCAGCGAGATCCGCGACAATCTGGTGCCCTACGGCTATTACACCGAATTGACCCTGGCGGGTGAGAAGCTGAGCTTCGACGAGGTTAACGACTACACGGTGCTGGAGCGCGGTGGTCGGGTCGAGTTCATCTTCCTGCTGCCCCTGGCCGAACCGCAGCCGCTGGCCGGCCAGACACTGCGCTACCAGGTGTTCGATCCCACCTACTACATCGAGATGGTCCACGAGGAGGAGAATCGCACGCCGGCGGATGATGCCCTGCTGGTGGGCGGTTCGCTGGCGTGCGAGACCCGCATCCAGCCGGCCGACCCGGACCCCGAGAAGGTCATGCAGGCCGCCATGCTGGACGTGACCGATGAGGCCGAGCCGGGGCTCGGACGCCACTTCGCCGAGACCGGGGAGGTCACATGTCGGTAACGGTCTGGCGCCTGATAGGCCTGGCGGGTGCGCTGCTGCTCGCCCTGCTGGCCTGGCAGTTGCTGCAGCCGGCCCTGCAGGGGCTGAGCCTGCAGCTGGTGGCCTGGCAGCGCAGCTTTCATCGCGCCCTGACCCTGGCCATCAGCGACTTTTCCGGCGCGCAGTCCTCGGCGGCCTGGGCGACTCTGCTCGGCATCAGCTTCGGCTACGGGGTCTTCCACGCCGCCGGGCCAGGTCACGGCAAGGCGGTGCTCTCCACCTATCTGATCTCCCAGGGCGGTGCCCGGCGCCGGGCGCTGGGGCTCTCCTTTGCCGCTTCGCTGTTGCAGGGGCTGGTCGCCATCGCCCTGGTGGTGGTGCTGGTACACGGCCTGGGCTGGCTGACTCGCCAGGCCATGGGCAGCGTGGTGTGGGTTGAGCAGGCCAGTTTCGTGATGGTGGCGCTGGTGGGAGTCTGGCTCTGTCTGCGGGCGATCCGCCAGCTGCGTCGTGGGCCGGTGGCTCATCAGGCCCATGCCGCCGATCCGGTCCACGAGCATCATGATGCCCACGAGCATGGTCATGAGTGCTGCGGGGGCCACCACCATGTGAACCCGCAACAGGCCGGCGACTGGCGTACCGCCCTGGCCACGGTTGTGGCTATCGGCATTCGCCCATGCAGCGGCGCGGTGCTGCTGCTGGGGGCGGCGACCCTGCTGGGCCACTTCGCGGTGGGGGTGGCGGCGGTGATGGTGATGTCGCTGGGGACGGCGCTGACGGTTTCTGCCCTGGCGCTGGCCAGCGTCTATGCCCGCGGCTGGGCGGAACGGCGCCTGACCAGCCAGGAGCAGGCACAGCGCGCTGGGCGCCTGTTCGGCTGGGCCTCACTGGCGGGCGGCCTGGCCATCGTGGCGCTGGGTGCTTCGCTGGCGGTGACCGGCGTCAGCCAACCCTCCGGGGCGCCACTGCTGGGCGAGCCGCCATCGCGCAGCGCCCCGACCGAACGCGCCCCGAACGAGTCAGCGCCGAGTCGCCACCCCTTCGGCGGCTGAGCGGAGTGTCAGTCGGCCTCGAGGTCCAGCCCCTCTACCAGGGCCAGCACTCGGTCCCGCATGGCGGCGAGCTCGTCCAGGTCGTAGCGGCGGGGTTTGCCCTGGCCCCACACCGGCCCCGGCCAGGCCTCGTCGCTCTGGCGGCGTATCACCAGATGCACGTGCAGCTGCGGCACCACGTTGCCCAGGCTGGCCACGTTGAGCTTGTCGCCCCCCAGGAACTCCTTGAGAGCCTGGCCGATCCGGCTGGTCTCGCGCCACAGCTGCTGCTGGTCGGCCTCGTCCAGGTCGAAGACCTCGCTGACCCCGTGCCGCCGGGGAATCAGCAGCAGCCAGGGGTAGCGTGTGTCGTCCATCAGTCGCAGCTGACACAGCGGCAGCTCGGTGATGGGGTAGCTGTCCTCTGCAAGTCGCTCATCGAGTGCGGCGTCTTCCATGTTCTTTCCTCATCCCGGTCAGTGTTCTGGCATCATGCCATATCTTCCCCGGCTCGAGTTTTCTCGCCGCCCCGGCTATGCTGAGCGCCCCCTTGACCGGGCGTCGTGACGAGGAGTTTCCATGACCCTGCTGGAAGGCCTGGCCCTGCTGCTGATCGGCGCCGTCGCAGGCTTCATCAATGTGTTATCGGCGGGCGGCTCGATGCTCACCCTGCCGCTATTGATGTTTCTGGGTCTTCCTCCCCAGGCCGCCAACGGTACCAATCGCGTTTCCATCGCCCTGCAGAGCATCTCGGCCGTCACCAGTTTCTTCCGCGCCGGGGCGCGCTACGTGGGCCTGTCGCTGCGACTCTCGGTGCCCGCGGTGGTCGGGTCCCTGGCAGGCGCCTGGCTGGCCCTGCAGACCGGCGATGCCCTCTTCGAGGCGATCCTGATTGCGGTGATGGCGGGTTCGGCAGTACTGATGCTGCTGCCTCAGCCGAGGCTGGATACGCGTCCGCTGACGCCCGAGCGTCTCACCCCGGCGGTCTACCTGGCGATGTTCTTCATCGGGCTCTACGGCGGCTTCATTCAGGTCGGGGTGGGCATCCTGTTCATCGTGGTGCTCTACCGCATGCTGAAGATCGACCTGGCCCAGGTGAACGTCTTCAAGGTGCTGATCGTGCTGATCTACACGCTGCCGGCGCTGGCAGTGTTTCTGGTCAACGATCAGGTGCGATGGAGCTATGGCCTGGTGCTGGCCGCCGGCAGCATGAGTGGCGCCTGGCTGGCGGTGAAGGTCAACATGAGCCCGCGCGGGGCCTTCGTGGTGAAGTGGCTGACCGTCGCGGTGATTGCTGCCATCATCCTGCGCCTGTTGCTGGGATAACCCGGCAGATCGTCGCTGACGGTGCTAGATTGCAGACGGGTACCCAAGATTCACAGGCAAGGAGCCAAACCAATGAAACGCACCATGGCCATCGTGATGCTGTCGCTGTTTTCCCTCTCGCTGCTCTCCGGCTGCAACACCATGCGCGGTGCCGGCGAGGACATCGAGAAGGGGGGCGAGGCGATACAGCGCTCCGCCGACTGATCCACCGAACGGATCTGTTTCAGGCCGGACCGGGGCAACCCGCTCCGGCCTTTCCATCAAGGAAGAGGAGAAGGCCATGACCTTCAAGCTGCTCCCCACCGTCGTCGCTGGCCTGCTGTTGGCCGGCTGCGCCGGATTGACACCCACCCCGAGTCGCGAGCCCGCTCCCCCGCCCCCCATGGTGGAGACCCGCGGGGAATGCGGTGCGGCTCAGGTGCAGGATCGAGTGGGACGCGAGTACAGCCCGGCCCTGGGCGAGGCGATACGCGCCGAGAGCGGTGCGGCCGCCATGCGGGTGATCCGCCCCGGAGAGGCAGTCACCCTCGACTACCGGCCGGATCGCCTCAATGTCCGCCTGGATGAGGGCGACGTCATTACCGAGATCGGCTGCGGTTAATCCCCGGCCGCCGGATCCGAATCCTCGTTGTCGTGCTCTGCCTGGGTGCGACGCTCCTCTTCCTCCGCCTGCTTGCGCAGCTTCTTGCGCAGCGCCGCCTTCTCGAAGCGCAGCTTCTGCAGGCGCGTGGCAAGCGCCAGCGCCGGCACCAGGGCGGGCTGGCCCGCGTCGTCAACCGCCACCATGGTCAGGTAGCAGCTGTTGGTATGGCGGATCACCTTCCGACGGATATCCTCCGCTAATACCTTGATGCCGATTTCCATGGACGAGCGTCCCACGTGGTTGACGCTGGCCAGGAAGGTCACCAGTTCGCCCACATGGATAGGCTGCTTGAACAGCACCTGATCCACCGAAAGGGTCACCACGTAGTGGCCCGAATAGCGACTGGCACAGGCGAAGGCCGCCTCGTCGAGCTTCTTGAGAATGGCGCCGCCGTGAACCTTGCCGCTGAAGTTGGCCATGTCGGGAGTCATCAGCACGGTCATGGAGAGCTCGTGCTGGCCGGGCAGATCCGTGTGTTCCATGTCACTCTCCGTTCGAGCGTGCGCTCGAGGGGTGGGTTTCGCTATCGCCATCAGGCAGGTGCCTGCGACGCT
>PWEV01000277.1 GCA_003553625.1 Halomonas sp. | reverse complement strand
CCCCGCCGATCGGCGGGGTTCGTCGTTTCGAGAGACCACCGGCGGGATCAGGTCTCCTGGCTGCTCTCCGCCAGATCCACCAGCTCGCGCACGGCCACGGCAAACAGCGGGAAGCCACCCTGGCCGCCGCTGCCTACCTGCGCGAGCAGCTTGCACCAGCGGCTGTGCATGCCGGCATGCAGCTCCAGCCACTGATCGACACGCTCGCTCGCCTCGCTCGCAACGCCCTCCATGCGCAGCACGCTGACGGTGAGCGCCAGCTGCTGGCGGTCGACGTCATCGCGAAAGGTGTCGCGAGCCTGGGCCTGCCAGGTGTCGCGCACCTTGAGCGCGGTGATCTGGCCGATCAGCCACGGTAGCTCCAGGCGATTGCCAATCTTGTAGTACACCTCGGACACCCTCTGAGGCTTCTCATTGGCCTGGCGAGCCGCCTGGATGATGCCCAGCCCCGCATAGAGGCTGGCAGCCGCCGCCGAGACATCGGCCAGCGCTTCGGGCACGCCGGACGCGATGAGCTCGGCTCGGCGGGCCTGCCAGGCATCGAGCTCCTCGCCGCGCAGGTGCTCCCCGATACCCTCCTGGATCTGGGCCAGGCGCGGTGCGAAATACTCGATGGTGTCACGGGTATCCGCTCCCGGCCGGGCACGCAGGAACCAGCGGGTCGCGCGGCGAATCAGACGCATCAGATCGGTCATCATGCCGTACTGCACGGCGCTCGGCACCCGGTTGTCCAGCGCCTCGATCTGTTGCCACAGGTTATCGAGCTTGAATACCTCCCGCGCAATCACGTAGGCCCGGGCAATCTCGGCCCGCCCGGCGCCGGTGGCATCGATCAGCCGACGTACGAAGACGATCCCCATGTGGTCAACCAGATCGTTGGCGACCTGGGTGGCGACGATCTCGCGTTTGAGGCGGTGTTGATACATCTCGTCACGGTATCGCTCCACCAGAACGCTGGGAAAGACCCGCTCCACGTGACGCTCGATGACCGAATCATCGGGCACCTCGGAGACGATCAGGTCGCCCTTGAGCACGCTCTTGGCATAGGAGATCAGCACCGAAAGCTCCGGCAGCAGCATGCCCTGCTGGTTGACGGCGCGCTCCTCGAGAACCTCGTCGGCAGGCAGGAACTCCAGTTCGCGGTCGAGCTGACCGGCCGCCTCCAACTCGCTGATGAATCGGCGGAAGGGACCAATTCCCTCTCGCGAAAGGGTCTCGGCCAGGTCCAGCGCCTGGGTCTGCCGGTAGTTACCGATCAGCACCAATGCGGAAACTTCGTCGGTCATGTCGGCGAGAAGCTGGTTACGCTGCTTGTCGGTCATATCGCCGCGCTTGACCACCTCGTCGACGAGAATCTTGATATTGACTTCATGGTCGGAGCAGTTGACCCCGCCGGCATTGTCAATGAAGTCGGTGTTGACCCGGACTCCCCGGGCGGCCGCTTCCATGCGCCCACGCTGGGTGAAGCCGAGGTTGCCGCCCTCGCCGATCACCCGGCACTGCAACTCGCGGCCATCGATGCGCAGGCCGTCGTTGGCCTTGTCGCCCACCTGGGCGTCGGTCTCCTCGCTGCCCTTGACGTAGGTGCCGATGCCTCCGTTCCACAGAAGATCCACCTGCGACTTGAGCATGGCGCGAATCAATTCGCTGGGCGAAAGCTTGCTCTCCCTGATGCCGAAAACAGCCTTCATCTGTGCCGAGATCGGAATCGACTTGGCACTGCGCTTGAAGATCCCGCCGCCCTCGGAGATCAACGAGGCGTCGAAGTCCTCCCAGCTGGAACGCGGCATATCAAACAGGCGCTGCCGCTCGGCGAAGGTGGCCGCGGCGTCGGGGTCGGGGTCGATGAAGATATGCAGGTGGTTGAAGGCCCCCACCAGGCGGATCCTGTCGGAGAGCAGCATGCCGTTGCCGAAGACATCCCCGCCCATGTCGCCGATGCCGACGACGCTGAACTCATCCTCCTGGGTGTTCACCCCCAGGTTGCGGAAGTGGCGCTTGACCGATTCCCAGGCCCCCTTGGCGGTGATGCCCATCTTCTTGTGATCGTAACCGTTGGCGCCACCGGAGGCGAAGGCATCGCCCAGCCAGTGGCCGTACTCGGCGGAGATCTCATTGGCGATATCGGAGAAGGTGGCGGTGCCCTTGTCGGCCGCCACCACCAGGTAGGGATCGTCCTCGTCGTGACGCACCACCGCCCGCGGTGGAACCAGTTCACCGCCCTTGAGGTTGTCGGTGACGTCGAGCAGCGCGCGAATGAAGATCTTGTAACACTCGACCCCCTCCCGCTGGAAGGCCTCGCGGTCCCCTTCGGGGAGACGCTTGCAGACGAATCCCCCCTTGGCACCCACCGGCACGATCACCGAGTTCTTGACCTGCTGCGCCTTGACCAGACCGAGCACCTCCGTACGGTAGTCCTCGAAGCGGTCAGACCAGCGCAGGCCGCCACGGGCCACCTTGCCGCCACGCAGGTGAACGCCCTCGACCCGCGGCGAGGAGACGAAGATCTCGAAGACCGGCCGCGGTTTCGGCATGCCGGTGACCTTGGAAGGCTCCAGCTTGAAGGCCATGTAATCCTTGGGCTGGCCATCCTCGCGGGCCTGGTAGTAGTTGGTGCGCAGGGTGGCCTGGATCAGCTCCACATAGCGGCGCAGAAGCTGATCGTCGTTGAGGCTGGCCACCTCGTCGAGCAGGCGCTGGATGCGCTCGAGACACGCCTCCACCTCACTCTCGGCAGGGCGCTCTTCGGGATCGAAGCGCAGCTCGAACAGGGTCACCAGCTCTCGGGTGATCTCCGGATGGCTGGAGAGGGTATTGGCCATGTACTCCTGGGAAACACCGAAGCGAATCTGCTTCAGATAGCGTGCATAGGCGCGCAGCATGGCCACTTCGCGCCAGGTCAGATTGGCGCCGATGATCAGCCGATTGAAGCCGTCGTTATCCGCTTCCCCGGCCCAGATGCGCTGGAACGCCTCGATGAAGGGCTCGCGCATCTCCTGGAGGTTCACCTCGACGCTGGTGTGGTGTTCAAGGTCGAAGTCATGGATCCAGTAGTTGGCGTCACTGGCCCCGATGTCGTAGGGACGCTCTCCGATCACCCGCAGCCCGAGGTTCTCCATCATCGGCAACACGTCGGAGAGCGGAATCGGCTTGTCGCGGTGGAACAGCTTGAGGTTGACCCCGCTGCCCTCCTCCTCCACCAGCCGGTAGAGCGACAGTGCCAGCGGCGCACCTTCGTCCAGCTCGCCGATATGCTGCAGATCGTAGACCGCCGTCCGCGCGTTGAAGTCGTCCCGATAGCTGGCCGGGAAGGCATCCCGAAAGCGATCCATCAGCCGATTGGCCTGCTCTTCGCCGAAGCCCTCGATGCTGGCAACCTGAAGATCGTCGCGCCAGTTGCGGGCCAGCTGAGCCACCTTGGATTCAAGCCGCCTGAGATCGTACTCCACCGGGCTGTCGCCATTGAAACGCAGGATGAACTGGATGCGCGCCAGCACCGACTCGGAAAGGTAGGTGTTGAAATCACCGAAGGTGGCATCGAGCTCCTCACAGAGCAGATTCTGGATGCGCTGACGCAGCTCGGTGGAGAAGACGTCCCTTGGAACATAGGCAAGGCAGGAGTAGAAACGTCCGGGGCGGTCCTCGCGGATGAACAGCCGCACCCGGCGACGCTCTCGGATGCCGAGGATGCCCAGCGCGGTCTTGGCGAGCTCCTCGGTGTCGATCTGGAAGAGGTCATCGCGGGGATAGACCTCGAGGATCTGCAGGAGCTGCTTGCCGTTGTGGCCCTTGGGGTTGAAGCCGGCAATCTCCATTACCGCCTTGAGCTTGCGGCGCAGGATAGGAACGTTGCGCGGCGATTCGTTATAAACGGTGGCGGTGAACAGCCCCAGGAAACGATGCTCTCCGATCAGGTTGCCCTGTTCATCGTAACGGTCGATGGAGATGTAGTCGGGATAGGTGGGGCGGTGAACCCGGGCGTGGTGGGCGCTCTTGGCAAACGACAGCAGCTCGGGCACCAGCACGAACTCGCCCTCCTCGACGCCCAGCTCGGTGCGGATACGCTCGCGGTAGCGCGGCTGATCGAGCTGGAAAACGCCCAGTTCGCTGCCCTTGACCCTGGAGAGATGCTGTCTGCCGCTTTTCTCGGTGACTTCGTAGGCGTCATAACCGAGGAAAGTGAAGTTGTCGTGCAGCAGCCACTCGAGAAACTCGATGGCTTCCTGATGATCATCGGGATCGGTCTGTGGCGGGCAGCCGGCGCGCAGCCCCTCCAGGGCGGTCCTGACCCGCTCGCGCATCGGCTCGAAATCGTTAACCGCGGTGCGCACGTCCACCAGCACCTCGTGAAGGCTGGTCTGCATCTCCTGGAGCATGCTTGGGTCGGAGTGGCGATCGATCTCGATCACCACCAGTGACTCACGCCCACTCGGAGTATCGGCATCACGAGGCGAAGCTACTCGCTGCAGCCGACCGTTGCCATCGCGCTCCGTCGCGAGCACGGCGTTGTGGATGGCGTGCACGGTGATGCCGCGACGATTGAGCTCGATGCGCACCGAGTCCACGAGGAAAGGCATGTCCTCATGCAGTACCGCCACGAAGGTGTGGGGGGATTGCCAGCCGTGCTCCTCGTAGTCCGGATTGAAGACACGCACCTTGGGGTGGGACAGGTCAAACTCCTGCAAGAAGTGCCAGACCGACAGGGTGGCCCCGTAGAGGTCGTCGAAGCGCCTGCCCTCGAGATCATCGATGGGCATGGTGGAGTAGAAGTAGCTGGCGAAGGCCTCCACTTCCGCTGCCTTCCTGTCATCCAGCCGCGCGCTCAATCGCTCAGAGAGCTGCTTGATAAAATCCTGTCTGGCGTCGTTGTTCGCAACATGCTGCATCCATCACCTCGTACCTTGGGCCGCGGATGCGACCGGGAAGTATCCGCCTCGGCGCCCGCAGAGGGCACCCCGCGATCAGCTTACGTGACTCTCCGGTCCCGCCGCACCCCGATGCCAACATGCTCATGGAGCATGACGGTTGGGCATCGCCGCTTGACAGCCCTTCAACGGGCATCGGGCCTAGCTGCGTCGCTCCAGCAGCACACCGCACTCGCAGTGGTGGGTCCAGGGAAACTGGTCGAACAGGGCGAAACGCGTGATCGCATGGGTCTCGCAGAGAATCTCCAGATTGTCCGACAGCGACTCCGGATTACATGAAATATAGACGATGTGCGAATGGTCACCGAGTTGGCGGCAGCT
>PWEV01000162.1 GCA_003553625.1 Halomonas sp. | reverse complement strand
GCCGCCGGGATATCAATAGTTGCCATGTCCTGCTCGCCAGCCCCCTCGGGGGGGCAGAAAGCGAGGCGGTGTTCGGCGCGGTTGCAGGTCTGCCAGCGCAGCGGGGTGGCGGAGCGGCGCGCCGGATAGAAGCCGGCGGTGGCGATATCCAGGCAACCGGCGATGTGCAGTGGTCCGGTGGAGCCGGCGATGAATAGGTCCGCTGCCGCCAGCGTCCGGGCGAAGTCATCCAGGCCGGCCCGCGGCGGCATGCGATGAACCTCGATGCCGGCCTCGAGCAGCGGGGCCTGGATCGCCGCGGCGGTGGCCTCTTCGCCGGGCCCGGCGGTCAGGATCCACTGCGGCTGGAGCCCACCCACAAGGTGCTCCATCACGTCCAGCACCAGCCGGGCGTACTGGCTGGGGGTCAGGTTGACCGCTGAACCGCCGCTGCCGCCGTGCAAGAAACACCAAGGCCGCGCCGGATCCAGGCCGAGCTCTGCGATGAGGCGGCGGCGCTCGGCCTGGCGTTCGCCTTCCGGGAGGGGCCAGTAGGGAGGCACGGGGGTGGCCCCCGGGGCAAGGTCGAGCTCGCCCAGCAGCGCCTCGGCCAGCTCGACGTTGTAGCGGTATTCCGGCTTTTCCGAGCGCGACCTGCGCTGCACCACCCTTCGGTTGTAGAATAGCTGCGCCCATTTGGTGGCCGGGGCCAGGCGCAGCGGGATCCCCGCCCGCCAGCCCAGCCAGCCGATGCGCGGCGTGGAGAAGAGCGTGAGCAGGGCGTCGAAGCGTGCCGCCCTCACCTCGGACAGCAGCCGGCGTTGCTCGGCGCGGGTGGCGCCATCGCCCGGGTCGATCAGCACCTGGTCGATCCAGGGACAGAGTCGCGCCATGGGCGCCGTATAGGCCGGCACCAGCACGCTGACATGGGGGGCCGGGCGGGCCGCCTTCAGGCAGCCCAGCGCCGGCCACGCCAGCATGAAGTCGCCAAGCTTGTCGTTGCGAACCACCAACAGGCGCGGAGACGCGCCCGGGGCAGCGGAAGTAGCAGTCATCCGGGCTCCCGAGCCCCGAGATACCGAAGGAGTCAGCCTTGTCGCACAAGGTACTGCATATCTGCCTCTCCAGCGGCTGGGGCGGACTGGAAATGTATCCGTCACGGATTATACCCGAGCTGGCCCGCCAGGGGTGGCAGGCCCATGGCCTGGCCCTGGCCGGATCTCGTGTCGCCGAGAGCTTCCGCGAGGCCGGCGTCGAGCCGCTGAACCTGGCCTCGAGGGGGTGGGCGCTGCTGGCCGTGGGGCGCGTGCTGGCCTACCTCAGGACCCACGGGATCGAGGTGATTCACTGCCACAAGTCCAGCGACCTGCGCTTGGGGGCCCTGCTGGCGACCCTGCGGCCGTCGCTGCGCCTCTTCTTCACCGACCATATGGGCGTGACCCGGCCCAAGAAGGACCCCTACCATCGCTGGGCCTACGGGCGAGTGACCCGGCTCTTCTCCATCAGCGAGGCGACTCGACAGCGCAACCTGGCGGCCTTTCCACTACCGCCCGAGCGCATACGCCGCCTCTATCTAGGCATCGACCCGGCCCCCTATGCCCCGCGCCTGGATGATGAGGAGCGTTCCGTGCTGCGCCGCGAGCTCGGCGTGCCCGAGGGCGCGGTGGCAATCGGCCTGCCGGGGCGACTGACGCCGGGCAAGGGCCAGGAGGTTTGGGTCGAGACCCTCGCTGGTCTGGCCGAGGGGCAGCCGAGTCTGGCGTGGCATGGAGTGCTTATCGGTGGACTGACGGCAGGGGAGGGCAGCGATGAGGCCCATGTGGCGAACCTGAAACAGCGGATCGCGGCCCTGGGGCTCGCGTCGCGCATCACCTTTACCGGTTTCCGGAGCGACCTGCCGCGGCTGTTCGAGGTGCTGGATATCGTCTGTGTGCCCTCGCGCAACGAGGCCTTCGGTCTGACGGTGATCGAGGCCATGGCAGCCGGCAAGGCGGTGATCGGCAGCAATAGCGGGGCGATCCCCGAACTGCTCGACGGCGAGACTGGCCGGCTGGCGGCTCCCGAGGATGCCGCGGCCTGGACAGAGGCGCTGGCCGAGCTGGTCGTCGACGGCGAACTGCGCCGGCGCCTGGGACAGGCGGCACGCCACCGCGTTGAGCGCGACTTTACCCTGACGGCCCATGTGGCCAGCCTGATCGCCGAGTATGCTGGCTCGCCTGAGCCGGGTCAGCCTTGTTCATAGCCCCGTTGAATCGGCACGACGGCATCCCGGGCGCCGAACTTCATGAGGGAGCGCTCGAGCCGCGCCAGATTAGCGGCCTGCCAGCGTCCTTTCGGGCGCAGCCGGCAACGGTCGAGGTCGATCAGCCAGACGCGATCTCTGTTATCTATCAGCAGGTTGCGTGCGTTGAGGTCCACGTGATCCAGACCGGCGTCGTGGAAGCGGCGGATCGTTCTGCCCACCTCTACGAGCAGCGTCTCGTCGACGCGACGCTCTTCCAGCCGGCTGGCCAGGGCGCGGGCGCCGGGGATGCGTTCGGTGATCAGAGCCGCCTCGTAGGCGGGGCCGCGACGGGTGACGGCGGCGGCCACCGGAGGGGGTACCGGCAGGCCGAGTTGATGAAGGTTGGCGGTCAGACGCAGTTCGCGGAAGGCGCGGGTGCGCTCCAGACCGGTCCACAGGTAGTGGGTCTCGCTGAGCCGAGCGACGAGGCCGCCGCGGCGGTAGGGCCGCAGCACCCACTCGCGGCCGCCGCCGGCCGCCAGAAACAGGCTGGTTCCCCGCCCCGGGGCCTCGCCGGTGACCAGCCCCTGGCCGCGCCAGTGCTCGGGGTCGAAGAGCCTCGGGCGGGGAGGCACTTCCGCGGCGGCGTCACATAAACGCTCAGCATCATATAGAATGAAAACCTTTCCCGCTCGACACGTTGCCAACCCCATGAAGCATCCTCTGCCTGCACAACCCCGGCACATCGGCGTGCTGAGACTCTCCGCTCTGGGTGATGTCTGCAATCTGGTACCGACGGTTCGCGCCCTGCAGCGCCAGTGGCCCGAGGCGCGTATCACCTGGATCATCGGCAAGGGCGAACACAGTCTACTGGCCGGCCTCACCGGGGTCGAGTTCGTGGTTTACGACAAGGCCAGCGGGATTGCCGGCATGCGCGCGCTATGGCGCGAGCTGGGCGGCACCCGCTTCGACGTGCTCCTGCACATGCAGCAGGCGCTGCGCGCCAGCGCCCTCTCCCTGGGTCTCAAGGCCGACGTGCGAGTGGGCTATGACAAGGCCCGCGCCAAGGATGCCCAGCACTGGTTTACCCACCGCCAACTGGCACCCCACCCACGGGCCCATGTGGTGGAGTCCTTCCTGGATTTCGCGCGCCTGCTGGGGGTCGAGGATCTCTCCCTGGAGTGGGATATACCAGTGCCCGATACCGCCTTCGACGAGGCCCGGGCGCTGACCGGCGAGGCGCCCTACCTGCTCATGAGTCCCTGTGCCAATCCGCGGTTGCGCAACTTCCGCAACTGGTCCGCCGAGGGCTATGCGGCGGTGATCCAGCACGCCTGGCACCGGCACGGCCTGCATACCCTGCTTACCGGTGGCGGCAGCACCCAGGAGCGCGAGATGGGCGAGCGAATCCAGTCGCTCTGCGAGCCCGGAGTGGTGATCGACGCCATCGGTGGCACCTCGCTGAAGGGACTGCTGGCGATGATCACTCGGGCAAGAGCCGTTATCGCTCCGGACTCGGGGCCCGTGCACATGGCCAATGCCCTGGGTACCCCGACGGTGGGGCTCTATGCGACCACCAATCCCGACCGTGCCGCCCCCTATTGCTGGCGAGAGTTTGTGGTCAACCGCTATCCGGATGCCGTGGAAACCTATCTGCACAAGTCTCTGGAAGAGATCTCCTGGGGACAGCGGGTGCGCCACTCCGACGCCATGTCGTTGATTCACGCCGAGGACGTCATCGAGCGCCTGGAGGCCCTGTTCGATTATATCGCCGCTACCCACTCGGAAAAGGAGCTTCCCGACGATGAAACTTGATCTGACCGCCCTTGAGCGCTCCCGTCTGCTGGTGGTGGGCGACGTCATGCTCGACCGCTACTGGCACGGCGGCACCTCACGGATATCCCCCGAGGCACCGGTGCCGGTGGTGCGAGTCGAGCAGAGCGAGGACCGCCCCGGCGGGGCCGCCAACGTGGCGCTCAACATCGCCTCGCTGGGCGCTCGCGCCGCCCTGGCCGGAATGGTGGGCGAGGACGATAATGCCGATCGCCTGGCATCGCGTCTCGAAGATGCCGGAGTGGGCACTCACTTCGCTCGCAGCCCAGGCATTCCCACCATCACCAAGCTGCGGGTGATGAGTCGCAACCAGCAGCTGATTCGCCTCGATTTCGAGGAGGGGCTCGGTGAGGTGGATACCTCGGTCCTGCTCGAACGGGTCGAGGCAGCGCTGCCAGAGGCCGATCTGGTGATCCTCTCCGACTACGGCAAGGGCACCCTGAATCGCGTCGAGGAGCTGATTCGCCTGGTGCGAGCCAGTGGCAAGCGGGTGCTGGTAGATCCCAAGGGCAGCGATTTCTCCCGCTACCGCGGAGCCAGCGTGATCACTCCCAACCTCGCGGAATTCGAGGCCGTGGTGGGCCACTGCCGCGACGACGTCGAACTGGCCAAGCGCGGTCAGGCGCTTTGCGTCGAGCTCGAACTTGAGGCGCTGTTGATCACACGTAGCGAGAAGGGCATGACCCTAATTCGTGAGGGCCACGAGCCGCTGCACCTGCCGACACGGGCTCGGGAGGTCTATGACGTGACCGGTGCCGGCGACACCGTGATCGGCGTACTGGGCCTGGCGCTCGCCGCCGGCCATGGCTTCCCCGAGGCGATGACGCTCTCCAACCTCGCCGCCGGCCTGGTGGTGGCCAAGCAGGGTACGGCCACCCTCTCCATCGCCGAGCTCTACACCGCCCTGCACGGCGATAAGCTGGCCGAGTTCGGTGTGATCGAGGAGGCGCCCCTGATCGAGGCGGTGCGCGCCGCCCAGGCTCGCGGTGAGCGGGTGGTGATGACCAACGGCTGCTTCGATATCCTGCATGCCGGCCACGTCGCCTACCTGGAGCAGGCCCGCAAGCTCGGTGACCGGCTGATCGTTGCGGTCAACGACGACGCCTCCATCGCGCGCCTCAAGGGCCCCAAGCGGCCTATCAACCTCCTGATGCGTCGCATGCAAGTGCTGGCGGGCCTCGGCGCCGTGGACTGGGTGGTCCCCTTCGCCGAAGACACCCCCCAGCGGCTGATCGAGGCGGTGCTGCCCGATGTGCTGGTCAAG
>PWEV01000248.1 GCA_003553625.1 Halomonas sp. | reverse complement strand
GGTGCCGCGCCCGGTGGCCATGCACCGCATCGGCCCCGGGCCGCTGGACCGGGTGCTGGCCGAGCTCGAGGCCCTGGAGGAGGATCCGGCTCTCGAACGCGAGCTCTGGCCCTGGCTGGAGGTGCGCGTGGAGCTCGAGGCGCCGATTCCCGACCTGCGCGCCCGGGTGGAGGCGGCGCTCAAGGGCAAGGCCCTGCGCCTGCTGCGCCTCGAACGACGCCTGCCAACGGTGGAGGGGAACACCGACGCCGCGCGGGTCGATCTGGCGTCCCTGGGCCCGCGCCGGCTGTTCGAGCGCACCTGGGAGTCGCGCTGGGGCGAGGCGCCGAGCGAAGCGGTGCTGGCCGACTTCGATCGGCTACGCCAGGAGGTGCTAGACGCAGACGACACGGACGCCGCCGCCCCGGAGGCCCGCCCATGAAGATCCTCGCCCTGCGCCTGGAGAACCTCGCCTCGCTGCCCGGTCCGCTTGCACTCGATTTCACCGCGCCGCCGCTCAGCGACGCGGGGCTCTTCGCCATCACCGGTCCCACGGGGGCGGGCAAGAGCACCCTGCTCGATGCCCTCTGCCTGGCGCTCTACGGCAGCACCCCGCGGCTGCGCCAGGCACCCAGCCGCGACAGCCAGATCGACGACACCCCGGACTCCACCCTGACCACCAGCGACCCGCGCACCCTGCTGCGCCGGGGCACCGGCAGCGGCTACGCCGAGGTGGACTTCCTGGGCCGGGACGGCCGCCGCTATCGCGCCCGCTGGGCGGTGCGCCGAGCCCGGGAGAAGGCCACCGGCCGCCTGCAGGCGGTGGAGCAAACGCTCACCGACCTCGACGACGACCGCCTGCTCACCGCCCAGAAACGCGAGTTCGAGCGCCTGCTGCCGGAGCGCCTGGGGCTCACCTTCGACCAGTTCACCCGCGCCGTGCTGCTCGCCCAGAGCGAGTTCGCCGCCTTCCTCCAGGCCGACGACAACGCCAGAAGCGACCTGCTGGAGCGCCTGACCGGCACCAGTGAGTACTCGCAGATCTCCGTGGCCGCCTACCGCCGCGCCAACGAGGCGAGGAAGACCGTGGAGGCCCTGGAGACGAAGCTCGCCGACGACCTGCCCGCCGAGCCCGAGGCCCGCGCAGCGCTGGAGCGAGACGCCGAGGCCACCGGGCAGGCCCTCACGCATTTGCAGACCGAGGAAGAGACGCGCAAGGCGCAGCAGCGCTGGCACGACGACGATGTCCGCCTGGATGACGCCTACCGCCAGGGCATGACGAAGCAGCAGGCCGCAGAGACCGACTGGCAGGCCCTTGCCGAGCTTCGCGCCGACCGCGACCGGCGCCGGCTGATCGCCCCCCGGCGCCAGGATCTCGCCCGCCAGGCCCGCCTGCCCGAGCTGATCACCGAGCTCGAGCGCACCCGGGACGATACCCGCCAGGCACTGGCCCAGGCGCAGCAGACGGTGCAGGATGCCAGCGCCGCCCACGACCGCGCCGGCAAGCAGCTCGAGGCAGTCAGCGAGGCGCGCCAGCGGGCCGAGCCGGCGCTGCGCGAGGCCCGCGAACAGCATCATGCCCTGGCCCAGTGCCAGCGCGAGCTGGCCAAGCTCAAGACCGACCGCAACCGCGCCCGAGAGCAGGTCACGAACAAGCGCGAGGCACACCGGCAGGCCAACGACGCCCAGCGCCAGCGGCTCGAGCAGCAGCGCCAGTGGCAGACGGCCCTGGCCAAACTGGTGGGTGAGCACTCACACCATCACGCCGCCCGCCAGGCCATCCAGCAGGCCCACGACGGGGCCGCCGCCCGTCAGCTGGGGCTGGGCGAGCTGCAGGCCGCCTGGCGCGAGGCCGACCAGGCCGACCAGGCTTACCGTCAGCTCGAGAGGCGCCTGGCCGAGTCCGATCGGCGCCTGGCGACCCTCACCCGGGACGGCCAGGCCGCCCGCCGGCAGCTGGAGGAGCGCAAGGCCCATCATGACAGCCTCGCCGCCTTCATCGCCCGGGCTCGTGCCGCCAGAAGCGAGAGCATCGCCACGCTGCGCGAGAGCCTGCAGGAGGGCGAGCCCTGCCCGGTGTGCGGCGGTCTCGACCACCCCTGGCGCCGGCAGCCGCCGGCCACCCCTGAAGCGGCCCAACTCGCCGCCCAGCAGAAAGAGGAGGAGCGCCAACTCGAGGCCGCCCGCAGCGACCATGAGCAGGCGCTGAATGCTCATCAGGCGCTGCAGGCCCAGTACAAGGTCGCCCGGGATACCCAGCAGCAGCTGAAGGAGGAGGAGCCGACCGCCCAGGCGCGATGGGACGCCGCCCGCCGGGCGCTCGAGGCCCACCCGCTGATCCCGGAGCTCTCCGCTGTGGCAGTGGGCGAGCGCGATGCCTGGCTGAGCCAGCAGCGCCAGCGAAGCCTCGAGGAACGCCACGCCCACCGGGCACGCCTGGAGCACCTCCAGCGCGCCGAGGCCGAACTCGCCCCGCTGGAGGATTCGCTGCACCAGGGGGAGCTCGCCCTCACTCGCCTGACTGCCGAGAAGGCCAGCGCCGAGACACAGCTGGCCGAGCTGGACCAGCGCCTTCCCTCTCTGCAGCACCAGCATGACGACACCGAACGGGCCCTGCGCGCCCTGCTAGGCGATCACGCCACGCCGGAGGCCTGGCAGCAGCGCCTGGACGACGCCGAGACCCAGGCCCGCCGGACCCGGGATATCGCCCTCTCCCGTCGACACGACGCCGAGCGGGAGCAGCAGCGGCTCGCTCAGCAGCTTGCGCACCAGGAGCAGCAACTCACCGCCCTGCACCAGGAGCGCGACCAGCTCGCCCGTGCCCTCGCCGAATGGCGTGAACAGCACCCCGAGCTGGACGACGCCACTCTCGCCCGCCTGCTGGCCCAGGGCGACGAGGAGGCGCACGAGGAGGAACGGCGGATCGAAGCGGCCGACCAGGCCCGCCAGCGCGCCGCGGCCACCCTGGCCGAGCGGCGCAGCGCCCTGCTTCGCCACCGCCGCGGCCAGGGGCTGGTCGATGAGAAGGATGAGAAGAACGACGAAGGCCTGCTCGGCGACGCCATGGCCGATGCCTTACGCCGCCGCCAGGCGGCCCTGGCCGAGGCGCAGGCCGAACTGGCGCCGCGGCTGGAGGCCGCCCAGCGTGCCCGCGACACCGCCGCCTTCGCGCTGGGCGACGACGACCGCCGACGCCAGCGCCAGCAGGCCGGCCAGGGCGAACTGGAAGCGGCCCGCGCCGAGCATCGCCGCTGGGGGCAGATCAGCGAGCTGATCGGCTCCGCCGACGGCAAGGTGTTCCGGCGCATCGCCCAGGCCTACAACCTGGAGCTGTTGCTGGAACACGCCAACGTCCACCTGGCCGGGCTCAGCCGCCGCTACCGCCTGGCGCGGGGCGGCTCACCGCTGGGCCTGCTGGTGGTGGATCACGACATGGGCGACGAACGACGCTCGGTGCATTCGCTCTCCGGCGGCGAGACCTTCCTGGTCTCCCTGGCCCTCGCCCTGGGGCTGGCGTCCATGGCATCCGGTGAACTGGTGATCGAGTCGCTATTCATCGACGAGGGCTTCGGCAGCCTCGACCCGCAGTCCCTGGCGCTGGCCATGGAGGCCCTGGACGGCCTGCAGGCACTGGGCCGCCGGGTGGGGGTGATCTCCCACGTCCAGGAGATGCACGAGCGCATCCCGGTACAGATCCGGGTGGAACCGCTGGGCAACGGCACCAGCCGCGCGCGCATCGTCAGCGGTTGAGGGTCTCGAGCCTATCAAGAAGCTCGGGGATGTGGGACTGGATGATGCTCCAGACAGTGTCGTCATCGATGCCGAGATAGGCATGAATGAGACGATTACGGGTGGCGATGATCATGCGCCAGGGAACATCGGGATTCGCTTCCCGGATCTCTTCGGGGATTCGGGTCGCAGCTTCCCCGATCAGCTCGAGGTTTCGCAGAGTGGCATCGTAGGTCAGGTCATGCTCGATGAAGTCTTCCTGAGTCAGCCCTTCGGTATAGGCCAGCACCTTCTCGGCAAAACCGATCATGTCATCGATGTAGAAACGCCATTCGCGACGGGGTCGACGCTCAGACATGCATGGCCTCACGCTCGATATAGGGGCGGAGCTCGGGGCGAAGCGCCTTGTCGGTCACCAGATCCACGGGGCGTCCCAGAAGGTCCTCCAGGTAGAACTGGAGCCCGAAATAGCGATCTGCCGTCGCCGGACCATCGAAGACCACCAGGATATCGACATCACTGGTCTCTTTAGCCTCATCGCGCGCCATGGAACCAAACAGGGCCAGGTCGTGAACGCCAAACTCGCGCACCATATCGGGGAGGTGACGCTGCAGCAGGTGCATGGTGTCTGACCGGTTGCTCATTTCCCTCTCCAGTCACTCGTCTGGTTCGATGTACCGATAGGTAACAAATTAGCATACCACCTGCCTGCCACGCCGCTCCTCACAGCTCGACGCCATAGAAATGCAGCACCGTCACCATCAGCCAGTAGCAGAGGGCGGTGATGGCGATGGAGACGACGAGGCCGAGATAGAAGTTGACTCCCTTCGCCAGCAGCAGGGGCAGTGCGATGAACAGCGCCAGGGAGGGCAGCACCAGCCAGAACACGCTGCCGGCCAGCGCGCTCACCTTTCCGGCATCCCCCGTGTCGAGGTAGAGCCAGAGCATGGCCAGCACGGAGGTCAGGGGCACCGACGCCAGGACGGCCGCGAGAAAGGAGCTGCGCTTGGCGATCTCCGAGATCAGCACCACCAGCACGGCGGTGATCGCCACCTTTGCTACGTAATAGAGCAACGCCTGTTACCTCCCTGGCCTGAAAGAATGGGGGACGACACCTTCCACGAACGCGGAGGCGGGACAGGCTGCACCTGGCACCGTCCCTCCAGCAACGGGCAGCCCAGGAAGGATGACAGCGTGGCGTCCTCGATCCTCGACTTCACAGGTCTCACCTTAGCCCACCGTAGTGCCGGCGACAGCTCTCCGGCAGGCTCCCTGGGGCTTGGCCCTCAGCCGAAGCGGAAGGCCGACAGCTGAGTCTCGAGTACCTGCTCCGAATAGACCTTGCGCCCGCGGTCCTGCCCCGCCGCCCCAGCGGCCACCATCAGCGGAATCAGGTGCTCCTCTTGGCCGGGCGGATGGCACTGGTGCGCCCTGGGCGCCCGGACCCAGTCGCGCAGCGCCACACGACGCTGCTCCGGGGACGCTTCCACGGGCTCGGTCAGGCACGCATCGAAGGCTTCCGAAGGGGCGGTGAAGGCCGGATCGCCATAGCCGCGCATGTTGTGGAAGCTCATGCCGCTGCCGACGATCAGCACG
>PWEV01000302.1 GCA_003553625.1 Halomonas sp. | reverse complement strand
TCCTCAATTCCCGGTTAGCCCTGCAATGAAAATACTACTACCATCACGAAGCGACCTAAGCTTCGCCAGACGCCAACAAGTAACATCAATGTAAACATGAAGGCTTAGACGGCATGACCGTAGATTTCGCCGCTTCTCCTCCAAATTCAGATACTCTTCAGCAACACAGGCAAGGGAAATACCTTTGCTAATTTAGTGTTCAACAGCTCCTGATTCGTCAGCGAGAAGGCGAGTATCACCTTCTCATCCAACTGCTCGATATCTAACTGCTCGATAGTGTCGACAGTGGGGGCAACGCGTCAGCAGGAGAGCTCGCCATGGGAAAATGCCAATTCAGCGCCACGACTCCCGTCGACGAGAAGGCACGACTCGCCGAACTCCGCTCACTCGACATCCTGGACACTCCACCGGAGGTGCGCTTCGATCGCTACACGCGTCTCGTGGCACAGATCTTCAAGGTTCCCATTGCGATCATTTCCTTCGTCGACGAGGACCGTCAGTGGTTCAAGTCATCCGTCGGCCTGGATGTAGGTGAAATACCCCTTGAGATGTCCTTCTGCGTCCATGCGCTCGATCGGGACCTGCTGGAGGTCCCCGATGCCCTGGAAGACGACTTCTTCAAGCACCACCCTGCCGTGGTGGATACCCCCTTCATACGCTTCTATGCGGGCACCGTCCTGCGTGGGCCTACCGGCCAGCCTCTAGGCACTCTCTGTATCCTCGACACGAAACCTCGTTATCCGACGGAAAAGGAACGGACCTGGCTGGTCACCTTCGGTCACCTGGTCATGAAATTGATCCACCACGACGCCGCACTGACCGCTGCCCGTCAGCTTGTGAATCATGCCATCGAGCGAAACACCCGCTCCAGACTCTCCGACGAGACGCTGTTTGGCGATTCCCCGACCAACCTGATCCGCTTGGCAGATAAGGATGATCTTTATCTGGCTATCCTGCTTCAGCGCCTGAATAGCCTCGACTAGGCAGTCGCCTGCGCTAACGCCGCGCCAGGGCATTATCGCGGATTGCTTAGCCGTGCGCCCGACCTCGCTCGACATCAAGGGGCTGGCCGTCGTAAACACGGTATCAAACTTCACCAGCTGCCCGCGATATATAGCCGGAATCTTTCAGAGGCTGTCTGCCACGCACCATCGCGCTCGTTAAGATTGCGCCGTTTGCCCCCTAGCTGTTGGCCATAGAAGACCTGGTGGCCGAAAAAAATCCCCGTTGTAGTCGTAGAAAGCAGAGTAATACAAGCAGAGTAATAAAGACCGAGCTCCTCGCCATAAACCGGAACGTCATGGCAGCAAAGTCAAGGAGTATACGTCTTTTTTTTCTGCCTCATAAAACATCCAGGCTATGTTCGATGGAGCACAGAAAAACCCGCCCTTACCTCCTAGTCTGGGATTGTGATTGACAAGGGAAGTGTCTCGACAGGATTTTTCACCATCCGCGCAAGGAACGCAGAGTCGGGAAGCACAGTATCCTGGCGCCGATCAGGCCGAGGAGTTCGGCTTCGGAGACGGCACCGATCCGATGGCCACCCCGAGCCAACAGTCTGACCCGGTCAACGGCCCGTTTGACGATGAAGACGAAGACTACTGAGCCAGACATTAGACCTTTTTGCGTGTGATGGAGCGGCGGCAATCTTTTCCCCCTCAGCCCGCTGACGACCAGGTTGACGCACCCCGGCTTTTGCAAAATCTGCAAAATCGCCGGGGTTTTTTTTGGATCGCATTTTTTGTGATATGCCGTACGGATCATTAGGAGAAAATAGGCCATGTCGAGGTGTATATCGGCCATCCAACTCAACAAGTTGGAAACAGCCAAGCAGGAGAACCTTCTGAGCAACGACCGCAAAATCTTGATGCTCCATCTCTAAGACCGCGAGAACATTCTCCCTTAGATGCCTCTTGATAAGTGCGTTTGGAACATCAGTATAGCGCAGAGTACAGAGTAGATTGACGTGACCGACTACGCGTCAGTAAATGTCACATAGGCGCGGTGATCAGGCCATAGGTCTCAGGGCGACGGTGGAGCGCAAAGTGGTAAATATGTTCCCGAATTTCGCGGGTGCGGTCTGAATCGCATTCGTAGGTGATCAGCTCATCTTCGACCGTTCCGGCCATGGCAACAATCTCGCCTGTCGGTGCGATGATGCAGCTCTGGCCTAGAGGTCGCAGCCCTCCTCGCGCCCTGCCTTCGCAACTCCTACCACCCACATGCCGTTCTGGTAGGCACCCGCCTGCCTGCATAGGTGATTATGGAAGCCTTGGAGGTGGTCATGCGTCGGCACGGGCGAGCAGCTGGTGGAAACCGCCAGCAACGGCGAGCTGCTGGTAGAGGTCTACCCTGCCGGCCAGCTGGGCGAGGGCGCCAGCGTCATCAATCAGGTCAGCCAGGGCATCGTCGAGTCCTCAATATCGTCGGCCGGTGGCATCGCCGAGCACTACCCGCGCATCCGCGGGGTCTTGACGATGTCCTTGATTGCTTTTCCAGCCATTGACGGAGCATTCCAATTGCATTAACTTAAATGCATTACTTCTGCATTGCCATTGAACGGAGGCCGATCTGATGAACACAGTCATTGAGGATGATTCCACTCTCACGGATCGCTACCAGACAACCGTTCCGGCATCGGTTCGCCGTGCGCTGAAGCTGAAGCGCCGCGACCGAATTCACTACACGATTCGCTCCGATGGGAAAGTGCTGCTCACTCGCGCCCGCGACGAATCCAGCCAAGACCCCGTGATGGCCAGCTTCTTGGCCTTCCTGGAGAGCGATATGCAGGAGCACCCGGAAAACATTCGTCCTGTCACTGCCAGCACCTTTGCCGAGGCCGAACGCCTGACAGCAGACATTGAGGTAGACCTTGATGAGGAACTATCAGAGGACGACGAGGATAAATGAGTCCTCTGGAGATAAACGGATGGACGATCTACGCACATCCGCTATTTCTGGAGCAGGTCGATGCGCTCACCATTAAGGTGCAGCGACTCCAGGGAAAGTATCCACTCGGATATCGCACCAAACCGGCCACCAAGCGACTGGCGGCGATTGTTAAGCTGGCCAAGAACGACATCCCACAGGACCCGGCAGGCCCTCAGTATCGCCAAGGAAATACCCTCGGCGCTGAGCACACACATTGGTGCCGGGCAAAGTTCTACCAGCAGTACCGGCTTTTTTTTCGCTACGACCTTGCGAGCAAGATCCTCATCTACGCCTGGGTCAACGACGACTCGACCAAGCGTGCCTATGACAGCAAACAGGACGCTTATGCTGTCTTCCAGAAAATGCTCAAGAACGGTAACCCACCGGACAGCTGGAATGACTTGTATAGAGCGGCCGTCAGTGATGGCGAACACATCAAAGCTCTTCTGGGGGCAGAGGATGATGAGCCTTGACGTCGACATCCTTGGGGACCCGGAGCTCGACGCGCGATTGAGGGATCAGTTCGTTTCAGGGGCCTTTACGCCACCTTCCCGCGCTACCCGACGGAGTTCCAGTCGCCGCTCGTAGAACCCCTTGACGACGAGGGTCACCAGTACCAGGCAGCCACCTACGATCGCCAGGGGAGTCGGCTGCTCCGCGATGATCCACCAGGCCAGGAAGGTGCCCGCCACCACCTCGAGCAGCAGCAGCAACCCCACCTCGGCGGCGGGAAGATAGAGGGGCCCGCGCTGCAGCAGGGTCACCCCGCAGGGCACGATCACCAGACAAAGAAACCCCACCACCGCCAGCTGATTCGGGGCCGGCAGCGAGACGCCATCGCCCAGCAACAGCACCAGGCTGGCGCCACCCCCGACGATCAGGCCGTTGAAGGTGAGCATCGGGCTCATGTCCACGCCCGGCCGGGTGCGGCACAGCGTGAAATTCAGCGCCAGGGTGAAGGCCGCCAGCAAGGCGAACGCATTGCCAACCCAGGAGCCGGCATCGATATCGTCGATCACGATCATGGCGATACCGGCCAGGCAGACCCAGATCGCCACCCAGGTGTGTCTCGGCAGGCGCTCCTTGAGAATCAGCCAGGAGAGGCCGGCGGCGATCAGGGGGGACGTGGCCAGGATGAGGAGCACGTTGCCGGCCATGGTGTACTGGTTACCGAGCACGAAGCCGCAGGTCGTCAGGCTGAACAGCAGCGCCACGGCGATGCCGGTGCCGCCGCACCGACGATACGCCGCCAGGGTGCTGCGACCATGTCGCACCAGCACGATCATCAGGAAGCCCAGCGCCGACAGGAAACCGCGCCACATCAGGATCTCGGCATCGGGCAGGTCGGCGAGCTTGATCAGCAGGGCGTCGGGCGCCATGATCAGCGCCCCGCCCCCGGTGAGCAGCAACCCCTGCTGGCGATGGGAGAGTGTGTGAAACGGATTCGTCAGGGAGGTCAGGAGCGCTTCTCCAGCAAACCTATCAGCTCCGGCACCGCCATACCTTGATCCTCCACGCCGCTGTAGAGGGCGTGCACGGCCTCTGCCACGCCCCGCGCCACCCCGAGCTCATCGGTCATGGCGTGATAATAGCCAAGATCCTTGCTGGCATTGGCCACGCTGAAACGAAAGCCGGACGCATCGCCGGACTCGATAAAGGGGCGCAGGCGCTCGAGCACCACCCCACCGCCGCCGCCCTTGCCGAGCACCTCCAGGAAGGCCGCATCGTCGATGCCCGAGCGCCGCGAGGCCGCCGCGGCTTCGGCCAGGACCGCCGCGAATCCCAGCGAAACAAAGTTATGCAGCAGCTTCAAGGTGTGTCCGGCACTCACCTCGCCGGCGTGGGCGATGTTCTCGGCAAAACACGCCAACAGCGGACGCAGCTCGTCGAAGAGCGCCTGGGGGGCACCGACGATCAGGTTGAGCCTGCCCTCCTCGGCCTCCTTCGGCGTGCGGGTCATGGCCGCGTCCATGAAGCGCCCCCCGGCCGCCTCGACCCTCGCGGCGACCTTCGCCGTGGAACTGGGCAGCGCCGTGGAGCAGTCCACCACCGCCGTCTCCGGCGCCAGCCCCGCCAGCACGCCATCGGGTGAAAAGAGCACCGCCTCCACCTGGGGCGAGCCGGTCACGCACAGCAGCACCACCTCGGCGCCTTGGGCCACCTCCCTGGCGCTGGCCCGGGATTCGGCCCCCGCCGCCAGCAGGTCATCGACCGGCTGGTTGCCGGGGTGGTCGAGGAAAATCAGCGAATGGCCGGCCTTGAGCAGGTTCCTGGCAATTCCGTGGCCCATCAGCCCTACGCCTACCATGCCGATGCGGCGCGGCGTCTCAGTGGTTGATTGCATCGTCGCGTCCCTGTTGTGATTGAGGATAGTGGTCGAGG
>PWEV01000215.1 GCA_003553625.1 Halomonas sp. | reverse complement strand
GGACGGCGAGGTCGCCGGCAGCGTCGGCATCTCCGGCGTCAAGCCCGACCAGGATGTCCAGGTGGCCAAGGCCGGCGTCGCCGCCATCGGCTGAATCTGACGCGGCCGACATGACAGGGCCTCGCTCCGGCAGGAGCGAGGCCCTGTGCGTTGTGGCTCATGCGCCTGAAGCCGGACCGGGCTCAGCGAGCGATATCAGTCGATGCGTTTCAGCTGGCTCGCATGCAGGCGGCCGCGTTCGACATAGCCGGCCGCGTTCTTCTTGAGTCCCTGGATGGCCTCCTGCGAGAGTTCGCGGACCACCCTGGCCGGCGCGCCGACGATCAGCGAATTGTCGGGGAAACTGGCGTTCTCCTTGACCACGGCGCCGGCAGCCACCAGGCAGTTCTCGCCGATCACCGCGCCGTTGAGGATCACCGCCTGGATGCCGATCAGGCTGCCGTCGCCGACGGTGCAGCCGTGCAGCATCGCCTGGTGTCCTACCGTCACACCCTTGCCCACCCTGAGCGGAAAGCCGGGGTCGGCATGCAGCACCGCGCCGTCCTGGATATTGCTCTCCTCACCGACCTCGAGGTGATCGGTATCACCGCGCAGCACCGCCTGGTACCAGACACTGGCGCCACGCTTGAGGGTGACCTGGCCGATCACATCGGCCGTCTCGGCCACGTAGACATCGTCATGGAGCTCGGGGCGGTGCTCTGCGTACTGGTAGATCGCCATGGGGGTTCTCCTGCAGAAAGGGATGGGGTGAGGATGCCACGCGGGGCCACGTCGGGCGAGCCGGCGCTGGCCCGACGTGGCCCGACGTGGCCCCCTCCCCCTGGGTCAGGCCAGCGCCTGTTCCAGCAGGCGGGCCACGTGGAGCGCCTCGCGACCGCTGCCATCGCGGATCTGGTGCCGGCAGCTGGTGCCGTCGGCGACCAGCACGGCATCGTCGTCGGCCTTGCGGATCGCCGGCAGCAGCGACAGCTCCGCCATCGCCAGCGAGGCGTCATAGTGCTCCACCTCGTAGCCGAAGCTGCCCGCCATGCCGCAGCAGGAGGACTCGATGGTCTCGACCTCGAGGTCGGGGATCCACGACAGCACCGCCTCGACCGGGCGCAGCGCGTCGAAGGCCTTCTGGTGGCAGTGACCGTGGAGCATGGCGCGGCGCTGGGGAAGCGCCTTGAGCGCCAGCGGAAGCTCACCCGCATCGCGGGCCCTGACCAGGAACTCCTCGAACAGGAAGGCCGAGCGGGAGAGCGTCTCGGCCTCCTTGCCGAAGCCGTACTGCAGAAATTCGTCGCGCAGGGTCAGCAGGCATGATGGTTCGAGACCGACGATGGCTACGCCCCGCTTCACATGAGGCATCAGGTGATCGAGGGTCCGACGCGCCTCCCGCCGGGCCTTGTCGAACTGCCCGGAAGAGAGGTAGGTGCGACCGCAGCACAGCGGCCGCTCGCCCTTCCTGACGTTCAGATGCACCCGGTAGCCGGCGGCTTCCAGCACCCGTCTGGCGGCCCGGGCGTTATCCCCCTCCTGATAGTTGTTGAAGGTATCGACGAACAGCAGCACCTCCCGCGAGGCGAGAGCCGGGTTATCGTGCGGCTCGGCCAGGAAGTTGCCGCTGAAGGCCGGCAGCGCGCGCTGCGGGGCCAGCCCGAGCGCCCGCTTGATCCCTCGGGCCAGCGGGGGCACACGCTCGACGCCATTGACCAGCCCGGCGAACCGGCTGGCCCAGGGCGCATAGCGCGGCAGCTCGCCGACCAGGCGATCACGCAGCGACAGCCCCCTGGCCCGGACCCGGGCGGTGCGCGCCTCGATCTTGAACTTGGCCATGTCGACACCGGTGGGGCAGTCGCGCTTGCAGCCCTTGCAGGAGACACAGAGGTCGAGCGCTGCCTTGACGTCGTCGCTGGCCAACCCCTCCTCGCCCAGCTGACCCGTGAGCACCAGCCGCAGGGTGTTGGCGCGCCCGCGGGTGAGGTGCTGCTCGTCCCGGGTGATGCGATAGCTGGGGCACATGGTGCCGGCGTCGAACTTGCGGCAGTGGCCGTTGTTGTTGCACATCTCCACCGCCATGGCCAGGCCGTGGGTCGCGTCGCCGGCGCTGCCGGGCTCGCCCTGCTCGCCGGTCAGCGGGTCGCGGGTGACGTTCCAGGCCGACCAGTCGAATACCGGCGACAGCGGGATCCTGCGAGACGACGGTGGAAAGCGGAAGTAGCGCTCGTCATCCATCTTCGGCGTATCGACGATCTTGCCCGGGTTGAGCAGGTTATCCGGGTCGAAGGCGGCCTTTACCGCCTTGAAGGCGTCGTTGACGGTGGGCCCGAACTGCCAGGCCACCCACTCGCCGCGGCACAGGCCATCGCCGTGCTCGCCGGAGTAGGCGCCCTTGTACTCGCGGACCAGGGCGGAGGCCTGCTCGGCGATCTCGCGCATCTTTTCGCCGCCGTTGCGGCGCATGTCGAGGATCGGCCGCACGTGCAGGGTGCCCACGCTGGCGTGGGCATACCAGGTGCCCTCGGTGCCGTAGCGGTGGAAGACCTCGGTCAGCTTGTCGGTGTAGTCGGCCAGATGCTCCAGCGGCACCGCACAGTCCTCGATGAAGGAGACCGGCTTACCGTCTCCCTTCATGCTCATCATGATGTTGAGGCCGGCCTTGCGTACATTCCACAGCGCCTTCTGCTCGGCGGGCTCCGGCATGTTCACCACGCTGCCGGGCAGCCCGAGGTCGGCCATCAGTTCGCCAAGGCGCGCCAGCGATGCGATCTGGGCCTCGCGGTCCTGTCCGGAAAACTCCACCAGCAGCACGGCCTGGGGGCTGCCGATCAGCGCCTTCTCGATCACCGGCCGGAACGCCGGGTTCTCCAGCGAGAGGTCGATCATGGTGCGATCCACCAGCTCCACGGCGGTGGGCCCCAGGGTGACGATGTGCTGGGTGACATCCATGGCCTGGTAGAAGGTGGGGAAGTTCACCACCCCGAGCACCTTTTGCTCCGGGAGCGGCGAGAGCCGAAGCGTGATGCGCCGGCTCACCCCCAGGGTGCCCTCGGACCCCACCAGCAGGTGGGCCAGGTTGACCCGCCCGTCCGGGTCGTAGGGCTTGGGGTTCTGGCAATCGAAGAGGTCGAGGTTGTAGCCGCCGACGCGCCGCAGCACCTTGGGGAAATGCTCCCTGATCTCGGGGGCCACGCCATCGGCGATGGCCTTCACCCGGTCGGCCAGCTCGCGCACCCTTCCCGAGGCCGGCAGCCGGTCGACGAAGCCGAAGTGGCCCTCACTGCCGTCGGCCAGCCAGGCGTCCACGCCCAGCACGTTGTGCACCATGTTGCCGTAGTAGATCGAGCGCGAGCCGCAGGAGTTGTTGCCGGTCATACCCCCGATCGTGCACTGGGCGCTGGTGGAGACGTCCACCGGGTACCAGAGCCCGTGGGGCTTGAGCCAGGCGTTGAGATGGTCGAGCACGATGCCCGGCTCCACCACTACGGTGCGCCCCTCGGGGTCGAACTCGATGACCTGGTCGAGCCAGCGGGTGCTGTCGATCACCAGCGCCTCGCCCACGGTCTGGCCGCACTGGCTGGTGCCGGCGCCGCGGGCCAGGATCGGCACCCGGGCATCCCGGGCGATCTCCAGCGCCGTGGTCAGATCCTGCTGGTGGCGCGGTATCACCACGCCCACCGGCATCACCTGGTAGATCGAGGCGTCCGTCGAGTAGCGGCCGCGCGAGGCCTGGTCGAACAGTACCTCGCCTTCCATCTCCCGGGAGAGTCGGGCCGCCAGCTCGGTCACTGGCTTGACCCGCGCATCCGGGGAAGCGTTCTTGCCCGTCAGAGACGTCATCCTGCCTTCCTCAGCCTTGGGTGGGGAATCATCGAGGTGGAATCACTTGGCATCGAGCGGATGCTGGGCGAAGTAGTCCAGAGCCGCTGTCACGCCGCTGCCTGCCAGGGGCACGCCGGCGAGCTTCATGCCCGCCTCGCATCCGCCCAGGGTGGCGATCAGGGTCAGGTCGTTGCAGTCGCCCAGGTGGCCGATGCGGAACATCCTCCCCTTGGCCTTGCCCAGGCCGGTGCCCAGCGAGAGATCGAAGCGCTCGTAGATGATCTTGCGTACCGCATCGGCGTCGATGCCCTCCGGCATCACCACCCCGGTAAGCACCGGTGAGTAGACCGCCGGCTCCAGGCACTGGATCTCCAGGCCCCAGGCCTCTACCGCCGTGCGCACGCCGGCGGCCCAGCGCTGATGGCGGGCGAAGACGTGGTCCAGCCCCTCCTCGAGCAGCATGTCCAGCGACTCGTTCAGGCCGTAGAGCAGATTGGTGCTGGGGGTGTAGGGCCAGTAGCCGTTCTGGTTGGCCTCGAGGATCTCGTCCCAGGCCCAGAAGCTCCTGGGCATGGTCGACTCGCGGCTGGCCGCGATGGCCTTCTCGGAGATAGCGTTGAAGCTGATCCCCGGGGGCAGCATCAGCCCCTTCTGGGAACCGGAGATGGTCACGTCGACGCCCCACTCGTCGTGGCGATAGTCGGCGCTGGCGAGGCCCGAGATGGTGTCCACCAGCAGCAGCGCCGGGTGGCCGGCGGCATCCATGGCGCGGCGCACCGCGGCGATATCGCTGGTCGCCCCGGTGGAGGTCTCGTTGTGCACCACACAAACCGCCTTGATCGCATGGTCGGCGTCCTCCCTGAGGCGCGCCTCGATCATCTCGGCCTGCACGCCGTGGCGCCAGCCTTCATAGCCGGGGAGCCCGATGAACTCAGGCTCGAGCTGCAGGCGACGCGCCATCGCATACCACAGGCTGGCGAAGTGGCCGGTCTCGAACATCAGCACGCGGTCCCCCGGCGACAGGGTATTGGCCAGCGCGGCCTCCCAGGCCCCGGTCCCGGAGGCCGGATAGATCATCACCGGGCTCTCGGTCTTGAAGACCTTCCTGATCTTGCCGAGAAGCTCCAGGCCGAGGGCGCCGAACTCCGGCCCGCGGTGGTCGATGGTCGGCAGGCTCATGGCGCGCAGGATGCGGTCCGGTACCGGTGAGGGACCGGGAATCTGCAGAAAATGGCGGCCGGAAGGATGAAAGTCGAGCTTGAGCATGAAGTCTCTCCGTAGAATGTGTGGTGTCGGGGTCGGCGTCGGGGCTATTTGATGCAGCCCTCGTCACGCAGCGTGTCGAGTTCATCGGGGGCAAGGCCCAGGTCGCCGAGCACCTCATCGGTATGCTGGCCGAACAGCGGGGCCGGAGACCGGATCTGGGAGGGCGTGGCCGAGAACTTGCTCGGAAAGCCGATGGTCTTCATCTTGCCGATCACCGGGTGCTCCATCTCCTGCACCATGCCGCGCGCCAGGTAGTGCTC
>PWEV01000232.1 GCA_003553625.1 Halomonas sp. | reverse complement strand
CTCTCCGGGATCGCCCCCGGCGTCATGGAGTCGGCCCGCGGCATGGGCATGAGCGACGCCCAGCGGCTGTGGCAGGTGGAGCTGCCGCTGGCCGCGCCGGTCATTCTGGCCGGCATCCGCACCTCGGTCACCGTCAATATCGCCACCGCCGCGCTGGGCGCCACGGTAGGGGCCAGCAACCTCGGCGCACCGATCATCTCCGGCATCGTCAACGGCAACACCGCCTATGTGCTCCAGGGCGCGCTGCTGATCGGCCTGCTGGCCCTGGCCGTGGACAGCGCCTTCGAGCGCTGCCAGCGGCTGCTGCAGGGCCGGGCCTGAGCCTCACTCGCCGTTCAGCAGCGCCTCGATGGCCTCTCGCATCGCCGGCGATTCGGGCCGGACGCTGGAGGGGTAGTGGGCCACCACCCGGCCGCTCTCGTCCACCAGGTACTTGGTGAAGTTCCAGCGCGGGGCCTCGCTCTGCTGCGCCAGCTCGGCGAACAGCGGATGGGCCTCGTCACCGCTGACCGAGATCGGAGCGAACATGTCGAAGGTCACCCCGAAGTTCACGAAGCAGACCTCGGCGGCGCCCTCCTCGTCGATCTCCTGATTGAAATCGTTGGAGGAGAAGCCCGCCACCTTCAGGCCGCGGTCGCCATAGCGCTGGTGCAGCGCCTCCAGCCCCTCGAACTGGCCGGTGAAGCCGCAGCGGCTGGCGGTGTTGACCAGCAGCAGCGGGGAGCCGCCGAGCCGCTCCTGAAGATTGACCACTTCGCTGGAGTGCAGCCGCCGCAGCTCGTGGTCGAGCAGGGCGCCCGGGGCGGCCTGGGCGGGGCCGGCCAGCAGGGTCGCGGTGAGGGTCACGGCGAGGGTCACGATGGGCAGAGACAGGGTCCGCATGGCGAAAGGCTTCCGGAATGAGGGCCCGCGTGGGCCGGAACAGGGTTGACCGCGGCAACCCCGCGGGGTTCATGGCAGTGGAATCCACTGGCCTTGATCGTTTTTCTGGCAAGATGGATGCGTTGTTTCGCATTTTACGTTAACGTCAACTCGGGGTGCGTTGACCCGCCGGGGGCAATCCTCCTGGCAAAGGTCGAGGCAAGCAACAACACTGCCCTCAAAAGGGGTAGAGGATACCGAGATGACAACGACAACAGATATTCATACGCCCGACTTCCTGCGTGGCGACGAGTTTTCGATACCCACCTTTCGGCTGCTCCGGCAGGACGGCACCCTCCACGAGGGGGCCGAAGCGCCGGCGCTGGACCGCGAGCAGGCGCTCAGGATCTATCGCACCATGGTGGCGACCCGGGTGCTGGATGAGCGGATGATGGCCGCCCAGCGTCAGGGTCGGCTCTCCTTCTACATGCAGTGCACCGGCGAGGAGGCCGCGGTGATCGGCGCGGCGGCGGCGCTGGATGACGCCGACATGATCATGTCCCAGTACCGCGAGCAGGGGGCGCTGGTCTACCGCGGCTTCAGCTACGACGAGTTCATGAACCAGCTCTTCGGCAACGAGCTCGACTATGGCAAGGGCCGCCAGATGCCGATCCACTACGGCTCGCGCAAGCTGCACTTCATGACCGTCTCGTCACCGCTGGCCACCCAGATTCCCCAGGCCACCGGCTATGCCTATGGCCAGAAGCTGGCGGGCGAGGGCCACTGCACCATCGTCTTCTTCGGCGAGGGCGCCGCCTCCGAGGGTGACTTCCACGCCGCGCTCAACATGGCGGCGGTGCACGAGGTGCCGGTGATCTTCTTCTGTCGCAACAACGGCTACGCGATCTCGACCCCCTCCATCGAGCAGTTCGCCGCCGACGGCGTGGCACCGCGGGCCTTCGGCTACCGCATGCACGTCATCCGGGTGGACGGCAACGACATCCTGGCGGTGCTCTCGGCGACCCGCAAGGCGCGCCGCATCGCCGTGGAGGAGAACAAGCCGGTGCTCATCGAGGCGATGACCTATCGTCTGGCGGCCCACTCCTCCTCGGATGACCCCTCCGGCTACCGCTCGAAGAAGGAGGAGGAGGCCTGGCGCGAGAAGGACCCCCTGCTGCGCATGCAGCACTGGCTGGCGGCCAGGGAGTGGTGGAGCGAGGAGGAGGAGAAGGCGCTGCAGGAGTCGCTGCGCCGCGAGGTGCTGGAGACCATGAAGCGCGCCGAGAAGCGTCCGCCGCCCCCGCTGGACAGCCTGGTCACCGATGTCTATGCGGACGTCACGCCGGCGCTGCAGCGTCAGCTTGACCACCTGAAGACCCATATCCGCCAGTACCCGGAGGCCTACCCCCGGGGGGCGCGCTCCCTGGACCCGGATGTGAAGCCCCGCGACGACGCCAGCGATGCAGACAACCGGGGAGGGGAGTGAGATGCCCAACATGAACATGCTGCAGGCCATCAACAGCGCCCTGGACATCGCCATGGCCGAGGACGACAAGGTGCTCTGCTTCGGCGAGGACGTGGGCATCTTCGGCGGGGTCTTCCGCGCCACCAGCCACCTCCAGGAGAAGTACGGTCGCGCCCGCTGCTTCAACACCCCGCTGGTGGAGCAGGGCATCATCGGCTTCGCCAACGGCCTGGCCGCCCAGGGCTCGGTACCGGTGGCGGAGATCCAGTTCGCCGACTACATCTTTCCGGCCTTCGACCAGATCGTCAACGAGACGGCCAAGTTCCGCTACCGCTCCGGCGATCTCTTCAACGTCGGCGGCCTGACCATCCGTGCGCCCTACGGCGGCGGTATCGCCGGGGGGCTTTATCACTCCCAGTCGCCGGAGGCCTACTTCGCGCACACCCCGGGCCTCAAGGTCGTGGTGCCGCGCAACCCCTATCAGGCCAAGGGCCTGCTGCTGGCGGCGATCCGCGACCCGGACCCGGTGCTGTTCTTCGAGCCCAAGCGCCTCTATCGCGCCTCCACCGGGGAGGTGCCCGAGGAGGACTACCAGCTGCCCATCGGCGAGGCCGAGGTGACCCGCGAGGGCACCGACGTCACCGTGCTCGGCTGGGGGGCCCAGATGGAGGTGATCGAGCGCGCCGTGGAGCTGGCCGAGAAGGAGGGCATCTCCTGCGAGGTGATCGACCTGCGCACCATCCTGCCCTGGGACGAGGACAGCGTGGTGGAGTCGGTGCTCAAGACCGGGCGCCTGGTGATCACCCATGAGGCGCCGCTCACCGGCGGTTTCGCCGGCGAGATCGCCGCCACCGTCCAGGAGCGCTGCTTCCTGTATCTGGAATCGCCCATCGCCCGGGTGACCGGCCTGGATACCCCCTTCCCGCTGACCCTGGAGAAGGAGTATCTGCCGGACCACCTGAAGATCTTCGAAGCGATCAAGGCCTCCGCGGCCTTCTGATTCCCGATATGCGGCCCGAACGGGCCAGGACAGGAGCGAGACAATGAGCGATTTCATGCTGCCCGATATCGGGGAAGGTATCGTGGAGTGCGAGGTGGTGGAGTGGCACGTGGCCGAAGGCGACGTGATCGAGGAGGACCAGCCGGTGGTCGAGGTGATGACCGACAAGGCGCTGGTGGAGATCACCGCCCCCGAGGCGGGACGGGTGACCAGGCTCTACGTGAAGAAGGGCGAGATCGCCAAGGTGCACGCGCCGCTGTTCGGCTATGTGGCAGAGGGCGAGCCCGAGACGGAGGACGACTCCCAGGCCGGCGCCGAGACGCAGGACGCGCCGGTCGAGACGCCTGACGAGGCGGCGGCGCCCCAGCCCTCCGAGAACCAGCCCTCCGAGAACCTGGGCCCCGCCGCTCGGGTCCCGACCCGGGAGAGTCGGTCACCCGACGGCGATGCCGACGCGACAGAGGCGCCGGGGCGGGGCCCCTATGGCCGCATCCCGGCCGCCCCGGCGGTACGCCGCCTGCTGCGCGAGCACGGCCTGGCACTGGAGGAGGTGCCGGGCTCGGGCCCCCAGGGGCGGGTGCTCAAGGAGGACGTGCTGGGCTATCTCGAGTCGCACGACGTCCGGCAGGAAAGCGATGAGGAGCGCGGTGGCGACGAGGCGGTCGCCGCCGGCCTGGCGCCCGCCGGCCCCGTCAGCGGCGAGGTGCGCATCGAGCCCCTGCGCGGCGTGCGCGCCGTCATGGCCAGGCGCATGGTGGAGGCGGCCAGCACCATCCCGCACTTCCAGTACGGCGAGGAGATCGACGTCACCGCGCTGCTGGCGCTGCGCGAGCGGCTGAAGCCGCTGGCGGCGGCCGAGGAGACCCGGCTCACGCTGATGCCCTTCTTCATGAAGGCCATGGCGCTGGCGGTGCGCGAGGCGCCGGTCATCAACGCCCGGCTCAACGACGACGCCAGCGAGATCCACTACCTGCCCTCGGTCAACGTGGGCATGGCGGTGGACAGCCGTGCCGGCCTGCTGGTGCCCAACGTCAAGGGCGTCGAGCGGCTCAGCCTGCTCTCGGTGGCCGCCGAGGTCCAGCGCCTCACCGAGGCGGCTCGAGCCGGCAGGGTGAGCCAGGAGGATCTCAAGGGCGGCACCATCAGCATCTCCAATATCGGGGCGCTGGGCGGCACCTATGCCGCGCCGATCATCAATGCCCCGGAGGTGGCGATCGTGGCCATCGGCAAGACCCAGTGGCTGCCGCGCTTCGACGCCGAGGACCGCGTGGTGAAGCGGGCGATCATGACCGTCACCTGGGCCGGCGACCACCGCATCATCGACGGCGGCACTATCGCCCGCTTCTGCAACGCCTGGAAGGGCTATCTGGAAGCGCCGGAGACCATGCTCCTCCATTTGACGTGATTCCGGGCTAGTAAAATGACCCAGGCGCCCCTGCAGCAGTTCTATATCCCGGAAGAGCAGTCGATCTACCTGCTCAGCCACGACGACGCCCGCAAGCTCAAGGCGTGGGTGGCCTTGTGCCAGGAGCAGCTCGAGCAGCTGGGCTACCGGGAGATTGCGCTGATCGGCAAGGGCGCCTATGGCTTCGTCTTCGCCGGCGTGACCGCGCTTGGCGACCAATACGTCTTCAAGTTCTCCCGGATCAACCTGCCTCAGCATCTCCAGGACCGCCTCGAGGAGGAGGCCTTCATGCTGGAGCAGGTGGATCACCCCCGGGTGCCGAAGCTGATCGCCTACCAGCGGGTGCGCCACCAGTCGATCCTGGTGATGCAGCGCGCCCCGGGCCTCAACCTCGAGGAGGTGTCGCTGCGCGAGGGCCGGCTATCGCCGCGCCTGGTGGTGCGCATCGCCGGCCAGCTGGCGAATATCCTGGGCGCCCTGCGAGAGGAGAGGGGCCCGGCGGGACGCCCCATCGTCCACGGCGACATCAAGCCCTCCAACCTGGTATTCGACGGCGAGACCGAGACCATCGCCCTGATCGACTGGGGCTCCTCGGTGTTCGCCCAGCTCGACGCCAACCAGCAGTTCGTGGCGGCCAACGTCATGGAGCTGATGTCGGACAACCTGCAGCAGACCAACGCCCGCCTGGGCGATGTCTATTTCATCGGCGAGGAGCAGCTCAACGGCGCGCTCTCCTCGCCGCGCTTCGACGAGCAGGGGGCCGCCGGCACCCTCTACGCGCTGGCCTCGGCGCAGTCCTGCCGCTTCGGCCACCGGGCGATCCCCGCCACCTCCCTGGGCCTGCCGGTGGAGTTCGCCCGCATGCTCGACGGCATGCTCGACCCCGACCCGCGCCTGCGCATGAAGGCCGGGGACCACTTCATTCGCGAGATGCCGCGCCTCGCCCGGCTGGTGATGATCGACCTGCCCGAACCGTCGCCCCAAGCGCTGGTGCCGGTGTGGGTGCGGCCGGCCGAGCGCGAGATCGATACCGTGGTCTACAGCTCGCGCAAGGCCTTCCTGCGCGAGGAGGGCGCACCCGAGACCCTGAACGACGTCAACGACGTCCAGCTCGACCGCTACTACAAGAACTTCATGCAGGGCATGGGCGAGACCGAGAAGGCCTTCCTGGCCGCGGTGAGCCGCCTGGGGCGCTATCCGGTGGTGGGCGGCCTGGCGGTGCGCTGGGAGGCCGACGGCGTCTACATCGACACCTCGCTGAACCTCCACGATGCCGAGCGGCGCCCGGCCTTCATCGCCGCGGTCAACAACATGGTCCACCTGGCCCGGGCCATCTATCGCCGGGGCATCTTCAAGAGCTGCCTGTTCAACGCCCGCGATACCCTGCACCTGGATCGCGAGGGGCCGGAGCACGCCTTCCACGTCGACTCCGGCCTGCGCCTGGCCTACGAGGTCAGCGCGATGCCGGAGCTGGAGGACCGCACCCGGCTGCACAGCTACTTCGAGGATGGCCCCGACCCGGAGGAGTTCCTGGTGCTGCCGACGGCGATCATCGCCTCGCTGGAGGCGCTCAACGAGATCCACCACACCGGGATGATCATCTTCGAGGCGCTTCCCCAGCACCTCAAGATCCACAGCTACTACCGCCTGCTGGACCCCTCCCGGGAGGCGGACTTCCGCCGCCGGCTGGAGGAGATCCTCGATGCCGTCGACCGGATCGAGGGGCTCGGCGTCTCCGGCTTCATGAAGATGCCCTACAAGGACACCCGCTTCTTCCCCCACGTGGAGCGCCAGCCGGAGCGCTTCTATCCCCGCGATCCGCGTGCCGTCCTGCATGCCTCCGGGAGCGAGCCCGGGCGAGGATCGGCGCGTGGGTCAGCCAGGAAATGACGCCGGCGCGATGGAGCCTGACTCAGCGGTTCATGGCCTCGGGCAGGTAGAGGGCGATCCCCGGGAACAGGTGCATCAGGGCGATGGCCAGCATCATCAGCAGGAAGAAGGGCAGGGTCGCCCGGGTGATGGTCAGGATGTCCTTCCCGGTCAGCCCCTGGATCACGAACAGGTTGAAGCCCACCGGCGGGGTGATCTGCGACATTTCCACCACGATCACCAGGTAGATGCCGAACCAGATCAGGTCGAAGCCGGCCGCGCTGATCACCGGCATGATGATCGCCGTGATCAGCAGGATCAGCGAGATACCGTCCAGGAAGCACCCCATCACCAGCAGCAGCAGGGTCAGCATCACCAGCAGCAGGGTGGGCGATAGCCCCATCTCGCCGATGGCCCGGGCGAGCTGCATGGGCACCTGGGTGAACCCCATGGCCGAGGTGAGAAACGAGGCGCCGGCGATGATGAAGGCGATCATGCAGGCGGTGCGGATGGCGGCGAACAGCGAGTCCTGGAAGATGCTCCAGCCGAAGTGGCCGTTCATGCGGGCGATCAGCATCGACAGCACCACCCCGACGGCCGCCGCTTCGGTGGGCGAGGCCAGCCCACCGTAGATGGAGAAGATGATCCCGCCGATCAGCGCCAGGATGGGGATCAGCGCCCAGGTCTGGCGAAGCTTCTGGGCCAGCGGCATCGAGGATTCGTCCTGGCCGGTCAGACCCTGGCGGTTGCCCTTGAGCAGCGCCCAGACGATCAGGTAGGTCATGAAGAGCCCGAGGATCATCAGCCCCGGGCCGACGCCGGCCATGAACAGCCGCGTGATGGACTGCTCGGTGACCACTCCGTAGACGATCAGCACGATCGAGGGGGGAATCAGCAGCCCCAGGGTGGAGGCGCTGGCCAGGGTGCCGATGGCCATCTGCGGATCGTAGCCGCGACGCTCCAGCTCCGGCAGCGTCATCTTGCCGACCGTGGCGCAGGTGGCCGCCGAGGAGCCGCAGACCGCGGCGAACATGCCGCTGCCGATGATGTTGGTGTGCAGCAGCCGGCCGGGCAGGCGATTCAGCCAGGGCGACAGGCCCCGGAACATGTTGTCGGCCAGTCCCGAGCGGAAGAGGATCTCGCCCATCCAGATGAACATCGGCAGGGCGGTCAGATCCCAGCCGTAGCTGGCGCCCCAGAAGTCCGAGGCCAGGATGGGGCCCGGGGAGAAGGAGGTGAAGAACTCCAGGGCGACCCAGGCGGTACCGATCAGGGCAAAGGCGATCCAGACGCCGCTGCCGAGAAGAAGTGCCAGGGTCAGGATGCTGGCGAGGCTGAGGATCAGCACGGTGGTGTCTCCCGTTCGGCATGGGGCCTGGGCTTGGCAACGCTCATGGCAGGTCGCTGTCGTCGTTGGCGGTGAGCTCGCGGAAGCTGTCCGGGTCCCTGGCGGCGATGCGCAGGGTCATGATCAGGGCCTCGGCCAGCGCCAGGCAGAGCAACCCGACCCCGGTCGCCAGCACCGTCTGGGGGATCCACAGCGGAATCGACAGGAAACCCGAGGAGACGTCCTTGAAGTGTAGGCTCTCCCGTGCCAGCTCGATCAGGCCATGGGCCAGCAGCAGGCTCAGGGCGAGGGCCACGATCAGGCACGCCACCTCGAACCAGACGCGGACCCGGGAGGGAAGTCGGGAGATCAGCAGGGTGACCCGGATGTGGGCATGGTGCACGAAGGTGTAGGCCAGCCCGAGGAAGGTGGCGCCCACCAGCAGGTAGGAGGCGATCTCCGACACGCCGGTGATGCTCAGGCCGAGGCGCGGCACGCCGACCAGGGTCAGCAGCGCGTCGACGACCCGAAAGGTGACCTGCAGGGCGACCAGGGCGCAGATCGTCACCATGCAGGACGCCGCACCCCAGGCGCCCATGCGGTAGAGCAGAGCGAACTTGAAGGTCATGGAGGGCATTCCCGTGGCAAGGCCGGCGCGGCGCCGGGGCGCCGCGCCGGCGGGCGATCACTCCTCGAGGCCGGCGCGGTAGGTCTCGAGCAGCTCAAGGGCCTCCTCGCTGGCACGGGCCTGCCAGTCGGCGAACAGCCGGTCACCCGCGGCCTGCAGGGCATCGGCGACCGCCTCGTTGGGCGCGACCACCGAGACGCCGTTCTCCTCGAGGGCCTGCAGGCTGGTCTCGTTATTGTCACGGCTCATCTGCCAGCCTCGCGCCTCGGCCTGGGCGGCCGCCTCCATCACGGCCTCCTGGGTGGCCTCATCGAGCCTGTCGAAGGCGCGCTGGTTGATGAACACCAGGTTCTTGGGCAGCCAGAGGTTGGCATCGGTGTACCAGGAGACGTAGTCCCAGGCGGTCATGGCATTGCCGGTGGCGCTGGAGGTGATCATGGCGTCCACCCGGCCGGTGCTGAAGGCGGTGGGAATGTCCGACTCCTCGGTCTCGGTGGGGCTGCCCCCCAGGTTCTGGACGAAGCGCTGGGTGTTGATGTTGGGCGCCCGCACGCGCAGGCCCTCGAACTGCTCGGGGTCGGTGATCTCCGTGCGGGTGTAGAGGCCCTGGGCCGGCCAGGCCACGGCGTAGAGGGGCATGAGGCCCTCCGCCGCGAAGATCTCCCCGATCATCGGCCGAGTGGTCTCCCACAGCGCCATGGCCTCTTCATAGCTGCCGGCCACCCCGGGCAGGGTGTCGATCTCGAAGATCGGATCCTCGTTGGAGAGGATCGACAGGAAGACCTCCCCCGCCTCGATGGTGCCGCGGCGCACCGACGACTTGATCTCGCCGTGGGCCACCAGCGAGCCCCCGCTGTGGACGTTGATGCGCAGGTCGCCGTCGGTGGCCTCGGCCACATCCTCGGCAAACTGCTTGATGTTCTGGGTATGGAAGCTGGCGTCCCCGTAGGGGGTGGCCATGTTCCACTCGGTGGCCTGGGCCGTGCCGGCGATGGCCAGCACGGAGAGGGGGATCAGCAGCGGCTTGAAGCGAAGTGGATTCATCACGCAGACCTCGGGTGGAAAGCTTGTTGGACACCTCGAAGCCTAGCAGCTGGCCGTCCGTTAGCACCGCGGGCGGTTTCTACAATGTCTAAACGGTGTCCGCCGGGCGGCAGCGGGTGTGATACGTTTCTTGCATCATGCTCGTGCCCAACCTGCAGCGCTCAACGCCCCCATCTCCACGACAACAACGGTGACGCCCATGATGATGTTTCACCTGGCAGATAGCGGTGAAGGCGAAGTGGTCCTGCTGGGCACCGGCTCCGACCATACTGACCGGGAAGCACAGGCCGGGTTAGTGGCGAATACCGAGCAGGCCCGTGACAAGCCCGTGGCTCGGCCGATCTCGACGCCTGCCGATGAGCGATCGACAGCCCGATGCTGATCGCCCTGTTCGCCAAGCTGGTCGCGACGGCGGCCGTGGTGATCGGGGTCTCCCTGGCGGTCGGCAGGCTCGGACCGCGGCTGGGCGGCATCATCGCCGGGACTCCCATCATCCTGGGGCCCGGCTACTTCTTCATGCTTCAGGAGCAGTCGCCCGCGTTCATCCAGACCGCGGCCCTCTCGACCCTGCATGCCCTGGTCGCCACCCTGCTGTTCACCATCAGCTTCGTGGTAACGGCCGGGCGCCTGAGTGCCCTGGCCAGCCTGGGCATCGCCACGCTCTGCTGGGTGCCCGCGGCGCTGCTGTTCGCGCGGGTGCCGGGGGGCGTCGGGGTCGCGGTGCTGATGTATCTGGCCATGCTGCTGGTGGCCGAGGGGGTCAGGCGGGCGCTGCGGCTGCGTCAGCCGGTCATCGTGGCTCGCTCCGGCTGGTTCGACCTGGTGCTGCGGGGGCTGCTGGCCGGTCTGTTGGTGAGCGTGGCGACCACCCTGGCGGTCACGTCGGGGCCGCTGCTCTCCGGCATGCTGGTGGGGTTCCCGGTGGGGCTCTTCACCATCGGCTTGACCCTGCATGAGCGCTACGGGCCCGATGTGGCCCGGGCCACCGTGAGCATGGCCCAGAAGGGCATGCTGAGCCTGGTCGCCTTCGGCGTGGTGACCGCCACCCTGGTCGGCCACCTGCCCCCGATGGCGGTCTTCCTGCTCTCGCTGCTGGCCTCCATGAGCGTCAGCGCGACGCTCTTCATGATCAGCCAGCGGCAATTCCGGCGAGCCCATGCCAGCCGGTACGGCGCCGTCGATCGCCGACACGGAACCCGACAACGCTGACACAACACCGAACAACCAGGAGGTCATTCATGACAGCTATTCTGCTCAATGCCGACATGGGGGAGAGCTTCGGCGCCTGGGTGATGGGAATGGATCACGAGGTGATGCCCCACGTCCATCTGGCCAATGTCGCCTGCGGCTTTCACGCCTCGGACCCCGACGTCATCCGCATGACGGTGCGCCTGGCGCGCAAGCACGGGGTGCGGGTGGGCGCCCACCCCGCCTATCCGGACATGGTCGGCTTCGGGCGCCGCTCCCTGGCCTGCACCGCGGAGGAGATCGAGAACCTGGTGCTCTACCAGCTGGGCGCCCTGGCCGGCATCTGTCGGGCGGAGGGGGTCGAGGTCAGCTATGTGAAGCCCCACGGCGCGCTCTACAACGACATGGCCCGGGACCCGGAGATCATGATGGCGGTGATGCGGGCCATCCTGGCCTTCGACCCGTCGCTGCCGCTGATGACCATGGCCACCCGGGATACCGCGGTGGTGAGCCGCCTTGCGGCGGAGCAGGGCGTCACCCTCTGGTTCGAGGCCTTCGCCGACCGCGCCTATGACGGCGAGGGTCGACTGGTCTCACGCCGGGAGGTGGGCGCCGTCCATCACGACCCGGAGGTGATCGTCGACCAGGCCACGCGCATCGCCCGGGGGCTTCCCCTGATCGCCAGCGACGGCAGCGAGCTCGTGCTGGCCGCCGACACCCTCTGCGTCCACGGCGACAACCCCGAGTCCATCGCCGCGGTGAGGGCGATCCGCGAGGCCCTGGACGCCCTCGAGGCGGCGACATGAACGGGGAGGGCGCGCGCCTGCCAAGGCTGGAGTCGGCCGGGCTGGATGGCTGGATGGTGCGGCTGTTCGAGCGCATCGAGGAGACCAACCTGGCCTGGATCACCCCCATGACCCGGCGCTGCGAGGCGGCCTTCGGCGATGCCCTGGTGGATCTGGTGCCCTCCTATACCACCCTGCTGGTGGTCTTCGACCCGCTCAGGCTCTCGCCCGAGGAGGCGCGCCGCCGGTTGCTCGCGCTGCTGGGCGACCTCGCTCCCGACGAGCCGACCGAGGGCGGCGAGGTCCGCGAGCTGCCCACCTGGTACGACGAGAGCGTGGGGCCCGACCTGGCTCGGGTCGCCGAGCACACCGGGCTGTCGGTGGAGGCGGTGATCGACTGCCATGCGGGCACGCTCTATCGCGTCTTCGCGCTGGGCTTCGCTCCCGGGTTCGCCTTCATGGGGCTGCTGGATGAGCGCCTCGAGGTGCCGCGGCTCGCGACGCCGCGACAGCGGGTGCCGGTGAACAGCGTGGCCATCGCCGGCCGCCAGACGGCGGCCTATCCGATGGTCACCCCGGGGGGCTGGAACCTGCTGGGGCGCACCTCGGCGCGGCTGTTCGATCGCGACCGCGAGGGCTTCAGCCTGCTCGCCGTCGGCGACCGGGTGCGCTTCGTGCCGGTGGACCGGACGGCCTTCGAGGCCCAGGGGGGCGACACCACGCCCATGGAGGCGGGGCGATGAAGAGCGTGATGAAAAGGGCGATGGACCGGGTGACGAACAGCGAGACGAATAAGTATACCGTTATCGGCTTTCGCGTCGAGCGTGCCGGACCCCTGGCGCAGCTGGAGGATGCCGGGCGTTTCGGCGTGAGGCGCCTGGGGGTGACCCAGGGTGGACCGGCGGATCTCCACGGCTGGGCCTGGGCCAACCACCTGGCGGGCAATCCCTGGGGAACCGCCGCCCTGGAGATCACCTTCGGCGGGCTCACCCTGGTGGCCGAGCGGGACCTGACCCTCGCCGTGGCCGGCGCCGACCTGGCTGCCACCCTCGACGGCCAGGCGTTGCCGCTGTGGCAGCGCGTCCAGTGCCGCGAAGGGCAGCGCCTGGCCTTCGCCATGCCCGCCAACGGGCTGCGCGCCTATCTGGCGGTGGCCGGCGGCTTCGCCGCCGAACCGGTGCTGGGCAGCGTGGCCTGCGTGGTGCGTGAGGGGCTGGGCGGGTTCGACGGGCGCGGCAGCAAGCTGGCCGAGGGGGACCGCCTGGCGGTGGGCGAGCCGTCGAGCGCCGGCGCCTCGCTTAACGCGGCCCCCGACGAGGCGCGCATCGACTATCGCGCCCCCGCCAGGCTGCCGCTGCTGCCCGGCGCCCAGGTCGGCGACTTCACCGGCCAGAGCCTGTTTCGGGCCTTCAATGCGACGTGGCACGTGGACGACCGCGCCGACCGCATGGGCGTTCGGCTCACCGGCCCGCGGCTGCAGTGCCGGATCGGTTCATTGGTCTCGGAGGGAATCGGTCTGGGGGCGGTTCAGGTGCCGCCGGATGGCCAGCCCATCGCGCTGCTCAATGACCGTCAGACCATCGGCGGCTATCCGCGCCTGGGGGCGCTGACCCCGCTGGCCGCCTCGCGGCTGGCCCAGTGTCTGCCTGGCCAGGAGGTGCGTCTGGCAGCCGTCTCCAGCGAGGGGGCGCTGGCGGCGTATCGGCGCTTCTATGAAACCTTCAGCGGCTGAGCCAGCGGCAGGTATCGGCAGGGATAGGGAGTGGGGGAGGTCGGGGGCGCCGGCGCCCCCGGTTTCAGGCGCCCAGGCCGCTCTCGCGAAGGATCTGGTCGATGCTGCGCTCGGTCCTCGGGGCGCCGCCGCTCTCGGGCAGCAGCTGGTGCTCGAGGGCAAGGATGCCACCCTCCACGCAGCGGGTGATCAGCTCGGTCTTCCCGAGCCCTGTGGCCTCGGCGATCACATCGAGTCGGGCTTCCAGCTCGCGGGGAAATCTCAGCAGGTGGGGCATCTCTTCGTCTCCGGCGTGCCCATCCTCGGGCGGTGTATCGAATCAGCATACGGTGGTGGTCGTAGCCTGTCACCACCACTGTGACGGCGATCGGTGACGTCGATATGACAGCAGTGGGGCCGGAAAGGTCCGCCCCGGGAAAGCGGAGGGTCAGGCCAGCCCCTGGCGCACCATGGCCTCGGTGATGATCGGCACCGGGGTCATCAGATGCTCGCGCATCATCTCGGCGGCGCGATCGGCGTTGCGGGCCAGGATCACCTCCACCAGGGCCGCGTGCTCCTCACGCTTGCGCGCCAGGGCCTCCTCGGAGAACACCGTCTCCCGCAGCCACAGGTGGCGGTAGCGCTCCACCTGGTCGAACAGGCCCTCGCGCACCTGCAGCAGGTGGGGGGAGCGGCAGCCGCTGGCGATGGCGGTATGGAACGCCTTGTGGCGCGCGTCCCAGACGTCGAGCAGCTCGTCGGGGCTGTTGACCTCCATCACCTTGGATAGGGTGTGGGCCCGGGCCAGTATGCCGGCCTCCCAGGCGTCGTCGCCGCGCTCGATGGCCAGCCGCAGCACCAGCCCCTCGAGCTGGGCGCGAGCGTCGTATAGGTCGGCCAGCTCGGCCAGGGACATGGGCGCCACCCGGTAGCCGCGCTGGCTGATCGCCACCACCAGGCGTTCGGCCACCAGCTGGGAGAGCGCCTCGCGCAGGGGCCCCACGCCGAGGTCATAGCGCTCCTTCAGTCGGCTCATCAGCAGCTTCTCGCCGGGCTGGAAGGCCCCGCGGATGATGTCCTGCTTGAGCCAGCGGTAGGCGCTGATGCCGAGGTTCTGCCTCGGGAGAGTCGTGTCCATATCGCCTGTATTCCTTGTCATTTGCCGACATCATAACGGAACATCGCCGATCTGAATAATCGGCGCCATCCTGCGGGAATGGCGCCATTTGTCAGTTTTCGATCAGCGCCTCTCGAGGACGCCTTCGCTCCACTCGGCGACCTCCCGGGCCAGGGTGTCGGCGGCTCGACCGAAGGCCTCCACCACCTGCTGCACGTCGGTACCCCTGCTCGGCTCGCGCGCCTCGAAGCGCCGTTCGCCCAGCAGTCGGCGCTGGGTCTCTTCCACCAGGGTGGCGTCCAGGCGAATCACCGCCACCGGCAAGCCCGGATCCACGCCCTGGTCCACGTCCTGGTAGTAGACGCTGTGGAAGGCGCGAAGGTCGCTGACCAGGGCGACATCGGCCCCCAGCGGGCTGTTGTCGTCATGGGCGCTCAGGCGGCCGCGGTCGCGCAGCCCCTCCACCAGGCGATCGCGCAGCAGCAGCGGGGTGCGATCGCTCCAGCGGGCGCCGGCGTAGGCCTGGAGGCGGTTGGGTTCCGGCATCACCAGGATCCGCGCGCCGGAGAGCAGCGCCGATGCCTGGGGCGTCTCGACCCGCAGGCGGGCCTCCAGCGGCGGCCCGTCGGCGCGCTCCAGGGCCGAGGCCGGCAGCAGATGAAGCGTCGCGGGGTCGCTCTCCGGCAGCAGGGTACAGGCGGAGAGCATGCCCGCCAGGGCAAGCAGAGCCAGGCGTCTCACGGTGAAAACTCCTCGATCGGTTCGCGGCCCAGCAGGAAGTCGGCCGGGTTCTCTTCCAGGCGGCGGGTGATCCGCCCCAGGTTGTCCAGGGTGTTGCGCAGTTCGCGGATGGTCGGGCCCAGTTCGCCCAGGCCCTGCATGCCGCGGCCCAGGGCCTCCTCGTTGTTGCCGAGCAGCGTTTCCAGGCGGCGGGTCATGCCCTGCAGGCTGCCCATGGCCTGGCCGGCGCTCTCCAGGGCCTGGCGCCCCTCGGCGTCGACCAGGGTCTCGGCGCTCTGGCTGAGGCTGGCCAGCGCCCGGAGCAGGTCGCTGGCCTCGTCCCCCAGGCGGTCGGCGATGTCGACCACCGCCCCCAGTTCATCGCTGCGCGCGGCCAGCTGCCCGCTGAGCTTCTCCAGATTGATCAGGATCTGCTCGACCCGGGCGGTGTTGTCCTCGGCGAGCAGGCGGTTGGCGTTGATCAGCAGCTGGTTGAGGCCGGTGACCAGGGTCTCGCCGTCGGACAGCAGCGAGCTCAGCGGCGAAGGCTCGGCCTGGATCAGCGGGGGATTCTCGTAGCTGCCCTGCAGGCGCGGCCGCTCCGGGCTGCCCCCCTGGAGCTGGATGTTCATGCTGCCGGTGATGTTGGCCAGCGCCAGGCCGGCGCTGGTGTCCTCGCGGATGGGGATCTCGGCGTCGATGCGGATCAGGGCGCGGACCAGGCGCGGATCCTCCGGGTCGAGGCGCAGGTCGGCGACATCGCCGACCCGGATGCCGCTGAACAGCACGGCATTGCCGGTATCCAGGCCGCCCACCGGGCGGTCGAAGCCGACCTCGAAGTAGGTCATCTCGCGATCCGTGGCGGCCTTGCCGAGCCACAGGGCGAAGCCCAGGGCGGCGAAGACCGCGACGACGGTGAACAGGCCGATCACCAGGTGGTGGGCGCGGGTTTCCATCAGGTGTTCTCCCCGGAGGTTGTCGGCGTGTGAGACTCGGCCGCCCAGGCGGCCGCGCGGCCCCGCGGGCCGTGGAAGTAGTCGCGAATCCAGGCGTCGTCGCTGGCCTCGACCACCGCCAGCCGGTCGGCGACCAGCACGCGACGCTGGGAGAGCACGGCGACACGGTCGCAGGCGGTGTAGAGGGTGTCGAGGTCGTGGGTGACCAGGAAAACGCTCAGCCCCAGGGCGTCGCGCAGGGTCATGATCAGCTGGTCGAATTCCGCCGCGCCGATGGGGTCCAGGCCGGCGGTGGGCTCATCCAGGAAGAGCACCTCCGGGTCCAGCGCCAGGGCCCGGGCCAGCGCCGCCCGCTTGATCATCCCCCCGGAGAGCTCCGAGGGCATCATCAGGGCGGCATTGGGGGGCAGCCCGGTCAGGGCCAGCTTCATGCGCGCCAGGTCCTCGGCGTCGCGGCGGGTCAGGCCGGCATGCTCCATCAGCGGCAGGGCGACGTTCTCCTGCAGGTCGAGGGATGAGAACAGCGCCCCGCGCTGGAACAGCACGCCGAAGCGGCGCTCCAGCTCGGAGCGTCGCCGGGCCGACAGGGCGGTGAGGTCCTCGCCGAACATCTCGACGCTGCCGGCGTCCGGGCGCTTGAGCCCCACGATGCTTCTCAACAGCACCGATTTGCCGGTGCCGGAGCCTCCCACCACGCCGAGGATCTCGCCGCGCTGGATGTCCAGGTCGAGATCCTCGTGGACCACGTGGCTGCCGAAGCGGTTGCAAAGCCCGCGCACCCGGATGACGGCGTCTGTGTCTGCCATGTTCAGCGCCATCACCAGCCCATCTCCATGAAGAACAGTGCGGCCACGGCGTCGAGCAGGATCACCATGAAGATGGACTGCACCACGCTCGAGGTGGTGTGCTCGCCCACCGACTGCGCGCTGCCGGTAACCTTGAAGCCCTCCAGGCAGCCGATCACGGCGATCAAAAAGGCGAACACCGGCGCCTTGACCATGCCCACCAGGAAGTGGTTCAGGGGGATGTCCCGCTGCAGGATGGTGAGGAACTGGGTGGCGGAGATGTCCAGCATGAAGATGCAGACCAGGGCGCCGCCCAGGATCCCGGAGAGCATGCCGATGAAGGTCAGGATCGGCAGGACGATCATCATCGCCAGCAGGCGCGGCAGCACCAGCATCTCCATGGGGTCGAGCCCCAGGGCGCGGATGGCGTCGATCTCCTCGTTGGCCTTCATGGCGCCGATCTGGGCGGTGAAGGCGCTGGCGGTGCGGCCGGCCAGCAGGATGGCGGCCAGCAGCACCCCGAACTCGCGCAGGAAGGCGAAGGCCACCAGGTTGACGGTAAAGATGGTGGCGCCGAAGTCGCGCAGCACCGTTGCCCCCAGGAAGGCCACCACGGCGCCCACCAGGAAGGTGAGCAGGGCGACGATGGGAACGGCGTTCAGGCCGGTCTGGTGAACGTGGGACACCAGCGCGGTGAGCCGCCAGCGCCAGGGACGCAGCAGGTTAACGAAGAGGGTGGTGAGGGTCAGGCCGATGAAACCCAGCAGCAGCCGCTGTTGCTGCCACAGGGCACCGACGCGCTCGCCGACGTCGACCAGCCCGTCGGTCAGCGTCGCCCTGGGCGACGGCTCCGGCTCCAGCGGTTCGCGCAGCACCCGGGCCACTGTCTCGAGCAGCGCCTGGCGCGCCCTGGGCAGATCGGCGGCCCACTGGCGAACGTCTGCCATCGGCTCGGCGCCGACCAGCGCCACCAGCAGGCGGGCACCCGCGGTGTCCAGGCCGGTCAGGCCGGAGAGATCCACCGCCTGATCGGCCGAGGGCTCGCCGGCGGCCTGACGATGGGCGGCGACCTGGTCCTTGAGCGCGCCGTGGTGGGCGAGCACCCAGTCGCCGCTGACGAGCAGGCGGCCGTCTTCCACGGCCAGGCGGCCGGCCCGGTCATCGAGCGAGCGGCGGCCCGTCGGGGCGCTGTCGGTGGTGACGTGATCGGTCGAGGCCATGGGTCGGGCGCGTCCTTCTCGATCGGAAGCTGCATTATAGCGTTTACGTACAGGCTTGTATGCCCCGGGCAGGCGCGTCAAGGCCTACTCCGGCGGGTTGCCCAGGGCCTGCCAGGCGGCGTAGGTGCTGAGAAAGACGCGTCCGGTCAGGTCGTCGAGGAAGTCGCTGCGCTTGAGGCCGTCCATCACCGGGCCCTTGATCTCGGCCAGGTGCAGGGTCACGTCGGACTCCTTCAGGCGGGCATTGATGGCGTCGAGGCTCTCCAGGGCCGAGGCATCGATCAGGTTCACCGCCGAGCAGATCAGCACCACGTGCTCCAGGCCGGGGCGGCGCACCACCAGGGCGTGGACGGTATCCTCCAGGTAGCGGGCGTTGGCGAAATAGAGGCTCTCGTCGATGCGCAGGAAGGCCACGTGGCTCAGGGTCTGCACCTCGTGGCGTGTCACGCTGCGAAAGTGCTCGGTGTCGGGGATGCGACCGACGATGGCGCTGTGGGGGCGGCTGGTGCGGTAGAGAAACAGGCCCGTGGAGAGCAGCACCCCGCTGATGATGCCGGACTCGACCCCCTCCACCAGGGTCAGCAGGATGGTCACCGCCATGGCCGAGAAGTCGGCCCGGGAGTAGCGCCAGGTCTGGCGGATCATCGGGATGTCCACCAGTGTCAGCACCGCCACGGTGATGGTGGCGGCCAGGGTGGCGATGGGCAGATGGTAGAGCAGCGGCGTGAAGGCCAGGGTCACCAGGCCGATGCCCAGCGCCGCGAAGAGCCCGGCCATGGGGGTCTGGGCGCCGGCATCGTCGCTGATCACGGTGCGCGACAGGCCGCCGGTGACCGGCATGCCCCCGGAGAAGGCCGCCGCCAGGTTGGCGCCCCCCAGGCCGATCAGCTCCTGGTTGGGCGAGATGCGCTGGCGCCGCCGGGCGGCCAGCATCTGGGCCATGGAGATCGACTCCACGAAGCCCACCACGCTGATCAACAGCGCCGGCACCAGCAGGGCCCGCCACAGCGAGACATCGACCCCGGGCAGGGTGAGGGGCGGCAGCCCCCCGGGAATCGACCCGACCACCGCCACGCCGTGCTCTGCCAGGGAGAGGTGCCAGCTCAGCGCGGTGGTGGCCAGCACCGCCAGCACCGGCCCCGAGCGCGCCAGCAGGGCGGCGCCGGGTTCGGCCATGCCCATCCGGCGCAGCAGCCCCTTGGCCTGGTGCCGGCACAGCAGCAGGAACAGCAGGGTGCCGCCCCCCAGCGCCAGCGTAGGCCAGTGAACGGCGTCGAGGTTGGTCGCCAGGCTGCCCAGCAGGGCGATGGCGGTATAGCCGCTGGCCTCGACCCCCAGCAGGTGGGCGGCCTGGCTCACCGCTATCAGGATCCCCGAGGCGGAAAGGAAGCCGGCGATCACCGGGTGGCTCAGGAAGTTGGTGAAGAAGCCCAGGCGCAGCAGGCCCATGACCCCGAGCATCAGCCCGGAGAGCAGCGACAGCACCAGGGCCGCCTGCAGGTACTCCGGCGAGCCGGGGGTGGCGACGCCGGACAGCGCCGCCCCCGTCATCAGCGCGATGATCGCCACCGGCCCCACCGCCAGGGTGCGGCTGGTGCCCAGCAGCGCGTAGAGCACCGCCGGCAAGATGCTGGCGTAGAGCCCCACCACGGCAGGCAGACCGGCGAGCAGGGCATAGGCCAGCGACTGGGGAATCACCATCACGGTGACGATCAGGCCGGCCAGCAGGTCGGCGCCGCCCAGGCGGCGGTTGTAGTGGGGCAGCCAGGCCAGAATCGGCAAATAGCGCTTGAACATCCGCTTGAGCATCCGTCAGGGCAGCGTCGAGGCGCTGTGCGTCGGGTTATACCGACAGAGACTAAACGATATTAGTGGCTCGAGTCAGAGTTGGTTAGCATTGGGCGAGTTGTCTCCACCCCCATCGCAAGGACACGTCATGCAACGCGAAACCATCGCCCTGCACCACGGCTACGCCCCCGACGATCAGCACGCGGTGGCCGTGCCGATCCACCAGACCACCTCCTTCTCCTTCGACAGCGCCCAGCACGCCGCCGACCTCTTCGACCTCAAGGTCGAGGGCAACATCTACTCGCGGATCATGAACCCCACCTGCGCGGTGCTGGAGCAGCGCGTCGCCGCCCTCGAAGGCGGCATCGCCGGCCTGGCGGTGGCCTCGGGCATGGCGGCCATCACCGCCGCTATCCAGACCATCGCCGAGGCGGGCGACAACATCGTCTCCATCAGCGAGCTCTACGGCGGCACCTACAACCTCTTCGCCCACACCCTGCCGCGCCAGGGCATCGAGGTGCGCTTCGCCGACAAGGACGACATCGAGGGCATCGAGGGGCTCATCGACGCGCGGACCAAGGCGGTCTTCTGCGAGACGGTAGGCAATCCCTCGGGCAGCGTGGTGGACCTGGCGCGCCTCGCCGAGGCGGCCCATCGCCACGGCGTGCCGGTGATCGTCGACAACACCGTGCCGACCCCCTTCCTGTGGCGGCCCATCGAGCACGGCGCCGATATCGTCATCCAGTCGGCCACCAAGTACATCGGCGGCCACGGCACCACCGTGGGCGGCGTCATCATCGACTCCGGCAAGTTCCCCTGGGCCGAGAACGCCCAGCGCTTCCCGCTGCTCAACGAGCCGGACGTCTCCTATCACGGGGTCTGCTACACGCGGGATCTCGGCGAGGCGGCCTTCATCGGTCGCGCCCGGGTGGTGCCGCTGCGCAACATGGGGGCGGCGCTCTCCGCCCAGGCGGCCTGGAACCTGCTGCAGGGGCTGGAGACGCTCTCGCTGCGCATGGAGCGGATCTGCGACAACGCCCAGCGGGTGGCCGAGTACCTGGAGGGCCACGCCGCGGTGAACTGGGTGAAGTACGCCGGCCTTCCCAGCCACAAGGACCACGCCCTGGCCCAGCAGTACATGAACGGACGCGCCTCCGGCATCCTCAGCTTCGGCATCCAGGGCGGTCGCGAAGCCGGCGAGCGCTTCTATGACGCCCTGAACTTGATCCTGCGCCTGGTCAACATCGGCGACGCCAAGACCTGCTCGTCGATTCCGGCCTCCACCACCCACCGCCAGCTCAACGACGAGGAACTGGTCAAGGCCGGCGTCACCCCGGACATGGTGCGCCTCTCCATCGGCATCGAGCACATCGACGACATCCTCGCCGACCTCGACCAGGCCCT
>PWEV01000047.1 GCA_003553625.1 Halomonas sp. | reverse complement strand
TGTCGCTGGCCACGGCCCAGTCGCAGGCCAGGGCCAGCTCGCAGCCACCGCCCAGGCAGAAGCCGTTGACCAGCGCCACGGTGGGCACCGGCAGGGTCTCCAGGCGCTTGAAGGTCGCCAGCGCCTGGCGGGCGAAGGCGCGGGCCTCCTCCGGGGTCTTGCCGCGCATCTCGGCGATGTCGGCGCCGGCGACGAAGGACTTCTCGCCGGCGCCGGTGATCAGCACGGCGCGCAGGTCGTTACGGGTCTCGAGCTCGGCCAGCACGCGCTCGAGCTCACTCAGCACGTCGCTGTTCAGCGCGTTCAGCGCCTTGGGGCGGCTGATGGTCAGGCGCACGATGCCGGCGTTATCGACCACCTCGATCGGGGTGTCGCTCATGGTAGGGCTCCTTGGCTTGTTGTTGGAAACAACCGTTGTGTGTAAGGGGAAAACAGCCCAACCCTAGCGAACGCTTGGTTGGGCGGCAATCCCCTCTTTTGTCGGGCCAGTCTCAGGCCAGGCTCACACCATGCTGACGACGACTCTTCCGCGCACCCGGCCAGCAAGCAGTTCCTCTGCCTTGGCGATGGCCTCCTCGAGGCCGATGGTCTGCGTGATGGCATCCAACTGTTCGGGGTCGAGCAACTCGCCCAGGCGGCGCCACGCCTCGAGCCGTGCCGGCCGGGGCTTCATGACGCTGTCGATACCCGCCAGCGTCACGCCGCGCAGGATGAAGGGAGCGACACTTGAGGGCAGGTCCATGCCCTGGGCCAGACCGCAGGCCGCTACGGTGCCACCGTAGCGCGTCGCTGCCAGGACGTTGGCCAGCGTGTGGCTGCCCACCGAGTCGATGGCGCCGATCCAGCGCTCCTTGGCCAGGGGCCGGCCGGGCTCCGACAGCTCACCGCGGTCGATGATCTCCTGGGCGCCCAGCTCTCGCAGGTAGGCTTCTTCCTCGGGGCGACCCGTGGCGGCGATGACGCGATACCCCAGCCGCGACAGCAGGGCAATGGCGTAGCTCCCCACGCCACCGTTGGCGCCGGTCACCAGCACGTCGCCGTGGTCGGGCAGGACACCGTTATTCTCCAGCGCCATGACGGCGAGCATCGCCGTGTAGCCGGCGGTGCCGATGGCCATGTCCTGGCGCGCGGAGAAGGCAGAGGGCAGCGGGATCAGCCAGCGACTCTCCAGCCGCGCCTTTTCGGCCAGGCCGCCCCAGTGCCCTTCACCCACGCCCCAGCCATTCAGCAGGACGCTGTCGCCCGGTTTGAATTCATCGGAGGTCGAGGTTTCGACCGTCCCTGCCAGGTCGATCCCCGGCACCATGGGAAACTTCCTGACCACGGGGCCCTTGCCGGTAATGGCCAGGGCATCCTTGTAGTTGAGGGTGCTGCAGTCGACCTTCACGGTGACGTCACCTTCCGGAAGCTGCGACTCCTCCAGGGTCTGGATTGCGACCCGCTGAGCGTCATCCTGCTTCTCGATCAAGATTGCCTTGAACATAGCGTTTCTCCTTGTATAGACCGGCTCTCTTTTATAGACCGATCGTCTAATTAATGGCATGCAAAAGGGTTCACCGAGGCAGCCCGTCCAGGTAGCAACGGATAAAGACCTCCATGGGATGGACACTGCGCTCCAGCCTGGCACGCATGACGGCCCCTTCCCAGCCGATCCAGAAGGCTTCGGCAAGCCGGCCACAATCGGCATCCCGGGAAAGCTCCCCCGTCGCTTGCGCCTCTTCCAGGCAGCGCGCCAGGCGCTGCTGCCAATCATTCAGGGTGTCTCTCAGCCACTGCCGATACCCTTCCGGCAGGCCGCCAACCTCCTGGCCCAGATTGCCCACCAGGCATCCCCGGCGGAAGTCGTGACGCGCCATCCCCTCCTTGGCATCGGCAACGAAGGCGTCAATCCGATGCAGCGGCGAAAGCCGCGCATTCAACAGATGACGGTCCAGCTTGTTGGCGAAATAAGCCCCGTAGTGCTCCATGATGGCCCGGCCAAAGACTTCCTTGCTGGAAAAATAGTAGTAGAAGGAGCCCTTGGGGACACCGACGCGCTTGAGAATGCTGTCGATCCCCGAAGCCGCAAACCCCTGCTCGGTCAGCACCTCGGTGCCGCTGCGAATCAGCTCGGCGCGCGTGTCCTGATCGGCACGCGGCGATTTTGGGGGGCGGCCACGGCGTGGCTTGGCGGCGGGTTGATTCATGCCACACAATATAGACCAGTCGTCTACAAAAAGGCAAAAACAAGCCGGGTGGCACTCCGCCACCCGGCTTGTATCGCGGCATCACACTGCCACTTCAGCTCGCCACTTCAGCTCGACGCTGTTGACGTGCTACTCGTAGACGTGGAAGCCGCGGCCGCTCTTGCGCCCCAGATAGCCGGCGGCCACCATGCGCCGGAGCAGCGGGCAGGGACGATACTTCGGGTCGCCGAAGCCCTCCTGCAGCACCTCCATGATGGAGAGACAGACGTCCAGGCCAATCAGGTCGGCCAGGGCCAGCGGCCCCAGGGGGTGGGCGGCGCCCAGCTTCATCGACTCGTCGATGTCCTCGGCGCTGGCCACGCCCTCCTGCAGCAGGAAGGCCGCCTCGTTGATCATCGGAACCAGCAGGCGGTTGACCGCGAACCCCGGGGAGTCGGCGATGGCCACGGCAGTCTTGCCCAGCGCCCGGGTCAACGTCTCGATGCGGGCCACGGTGGCATCAGAGGTCTGCTCGGCGCGGATCACCTCGACCAGCTTGAGCACCGGCACCGGGTTGAAGAAGTGCATGCCCACGACTCGCTCGGGCTTCTCGCACACCGCGGCGAGCCGGGTCAGCGACAGCGACGAGGTGTTGGAAGCGAGGATCGCATCGTGGCTCAACCGGCTCAGGTCGCGGAACAGCTTCTCCTTGAGCGCCGGCTGCTCCGGGGCGGCCTCGATGATCACCTCGCAGTCGCGCAGGGCATCCAGAGCGGTGGAGGTGGAAAGACGCGCCATGGCGGCGTCCTTATCGGCATCGGAGAGCTTCTCCTTGGCCACCAGCTTGCCCAGCCCCTTGTCGATGCCGCCGCGGGCCCGCTCGAGCTGCTCGTCGGCGACGTCATAGAGCTGGACATCGAAGCCGCTCTGCACCAGCACCTGGGCGATGCCCTGCCCCATGGTGCCCGCGCCTACTACGCCGATCGGTTGTTGGCTCATTGCACTCTCTCCTCGTGATGGTGGGTCTTGGTGCCATGAAACTTACTGGTTGCGCGCTTCTTCGCGCAGCACGAATTTCTGGATCTTGCCGGTGGAGGTCTTGGGAAGATCGGTGAAGATCACCGTCTTCGGCGCCTTGAAACCCGCCAGGCGTTCGCGGCAGTGGGCGATGATATCGGCCTCGGTGACCTCGCCGAAGCCCACCTTGAGCTTGACGAAGGCACAGGGGGTCTCGCCCCACTTCTCGTCGGGCTTGGCCACCACCGCGGCCTCTTCCACCGCGGGGTGAGAGTAGATGGCGTCCTCCACCTCGATGGTGGAGATGTTCTCGCCACCGGAGATGATGATGTCCTTGGAGCGATCCTTGATCTCGATGTAGCCGTCGGCATGCCATACGGCCAGGTCGCCGGTATGGTACCAGCCGCCCTCCATGGCCTGCTCGGTGGCCGCCGGGTTCTTCAGGTAGCCCTTCATCATGTTATTGCCGCGCATCAGGATCTCGCCGATGGTCTCGCCGTCCTTTGGCGCCGGCTCCAGGGTGTTGGGGTCGGCCACGCAGAGGGCTTCCAGCATGGGATAGCGCACGCCCTGGCGGGACTTGAGCTTGGCCCGCTCCTCCATGGGCAGCTCATCCCAGGCCTCACGCCAGGCGCAGGAAGTCACCGGGCCATAGACCTCGGTGAGGCCGTAGACGTGGGTCACGTCGATGCCCAGCGTCTCCACGCCGGCGATCACCGAGGCGGGCGGCGCGGCCCCGGCGGTAGTGACCTTCACCGGATGATCGAACTCGCGCTTCTCCTCGTCCGGCAGGTTGACCAGGCCGTTGAGCACGATGGGGGCGCCGCTGAAGTGGCTGACACCCTCGTCGGCGATCAGGTCCATGACCTTCTTGGGCTCCACCTTGCGCAGGCATACATTGGTGCCGGCGGTGGCGGCGATGGTCCAGGGGAAGCACCAGCCGTTGCAGTGGAACATCGGCAGGGTCCAGAGGTAGACCGGGTGGTGGGGCATCGCCCACACCAGGATGTTGCTGACGGCGTTCAGATAGGCGCCGCGGTGATGGTAGACCACCCCCTTGGGCTTGCCGGTGGTGCCGGAGGTGTAGTTGAGCGAGATCGCCTGCCACTCGTCCTCGGGCAGCCGGTAGGGATAGGCGGGGTCGCCCTGGCCCAGCAGCGCCTCGTACTCGAGTTCGCCGATGGCGCGGCCGTCGGCCATGAACTGCTCGTCCGCCACGTCGATGATCAGCGGCTTGTTAACGAGCTTGGCCACCGCCTCCTCGATGACATCGGCAAACTCCGGGTCGACCAGGATCGCCTTGGCCTCACCGTGCTCGAGCATATAGGCGATGGCGTCGGCATCCAGGCGAATGTTAAGGGTGTTGAGCACGCAGCCCGCCAGGGGCACGCCGAAGTGGGCCTCGAACATCGCCGGCACGTTGGGCAGCATCGCCGCCACCGCCTGGCCGGGCTGGACACCGCGCTTCTCCAGTGCCGAGGCGAGCCGCCGGCAGCGCTCCCAGGTGGTGCCCCAGTCGCGGCGGATCTCGCCGTAGACCATCGCCGGGTAATCCGGATAGACCGAGGCGGTGCGCTCGATGAAGGTGAGCGGCGAGAGCGCCACATGGTTGGCGGGGGTCTTGGGCAGGCCCTGTTCGAAGATGCTCTGGCTCATGGCTGGCTCCGTGGCGTGGAATCTGGTTCGGAAGGGGCGCCGCCGGCGCGGGGCCGGCGGCGAATCGATGCGGGGTCAGTGGGCGGCGGCGTCGAAGGCGGCCAGACTCTCCATGCCGGCCTCGATCACGGCGCGCTGGGCGCGGCCCACCGGCAGCCACTGGCGGATAGCATAGTCGGCGCTATGGCACTTGGCCCGATAGAACGGCTCATCGCGGCCCTCGGCGATGGCCGCGCTGGCCTTGAGCGCCGCCTCGCCCATCTTCCAGGCGCACAGGACGTGCCCGGCCAGGTTGAGGAAGGGGGTGGCGTAGGCCTGGACGGCATCGGCGCCCTGCTCGGCATCGGCGCCCGCCGCCAGCACTGCGGCCATGGCGGCACGCAGGTCGGCGGCACCCCCGGCAAGGCTATCGCCCAGGGCGGCATGCTCGGCGCTTTCCTTGAGGGCCGCGGCGGTGGCCTCGACGTCGTCGATCAGCCCCTCGATGGCCGCCCCACCGTCGCGCTGCAGCTTGCGCCCGGCCAGGTCCAGGGCCTGGATGCCGT